>NZ_CAXAQF010000023.1:0-106109 GCF_963970735.1 Pseudomonas sp. RA_35y_Pfl2_P32 | reverse complement strand
GCATCGATTCTCATCGAGGCGCGGGGTAGCTCCCCCACTCAGACGCCGAATAGATGAAAGCAAGCCAAACACGACATCAGAAACAGTATTGCAGAAAAGGGGGTAACCATAGATGTGGGAGCGAGCCTGCTCGCGAAGACCGCAAGTGCGCCGCGGTCATCCAGGCAGCAGGCGTCATTGGTGGCGACCATCGTGAGCAGGCCGCAAGCGGGCACCCGCCCCGTCCCACACACAGTGAAACCAGCCTATCCCGACACTTCTGGCATAACACTTGCTCTTGCCTTGCCGTGCGACTGTGAAAACCCGAATAGTGACGGATTATTGGCATGGCGAAGAGCGACGCAGCAGTAAAAGATCCCGCCGGCAAAGGCAAACTCAAGCTGATCCTGGTGATTGCCGCGGCCTTGGTGCTGGCCATCGGCCTGTCCGTGGGCGCGACCTGGTACTTCATGCACAGTGCCCAGAGCACGCCCGAGCCCGCGGCGGATGCGGCCAGCAATGCCAAGCCTGCGGCCATCTACGAAGCCATGGCCCCGGCCTTCATCGCCAACTACAACCAGAACGGTCGCCAGCGCTACATGCAGGTGAGCATTACCCTGCAGGCGCGAAACCAGGCTGATCTGGACGCCTTGAAAGTGCACATGCCGGTGATCCGCAACAACCTGGTGATGCTGTTCTCCGGGCAGCGCTTCGACAACCTGGCCACCCCGGTCGGCCAGGAAATGCTGCGTCAGAAAGCCACTGCCAGCGTGCAGGAAGTGGCGCAGAAAGAAGTCGGCAAAGTTGTGGTCGAGCAGTTGCTCTTTACTAATTTCGTACTGCAGTAGGAACACGACATGGCCGTGCAGGACCTGCTGTCCCAGGATGAGATCGACGCGCTGCTGCATGGCGTCGACGATGGTCTGGTACAGACCGACACCGTTGCCGAACCGGGCAGCGTCAAAAGCTATGACCTGACCAGTCAGGACCGGATCGTCCGGGGGCGCATGCCGACCCTGGAAATGATCAACGAACGGTTTGCCCGCTACACCCGCATCAGCATGTTCAACATGCTCCGGCGTTCGGCCGATGTGGCCGTGGGTGGGGTGCAGGTGATGAAGTTCGGCGAGTACGTGCATTCGCTGTACGTGCCCACCAGCCTCAACCTGGTCAAGATCAAGCCCCTGCGCGGCACGGCCCTGTTCATTCTCGACGCCAAGCTGGTGTTCAAGCTGGTGGATAACTTCTTCGGCGGCGACGGGCGTCACGCCAAGATCGAAGGGCGTGAATTCACCCCCACCGAATTGCGCGTGGTGCGCATGGTGCTGGAGCAGGCTTTCACCGACTTGAAGGAAGCCTGGCAGGCAATCATGGAAGTCAATTTCGAGTACATCAACTCGGAAGTGAACCCGGCCATGGCCAACATCGTCGGCCCCAGTGAAGCGGTGGTGGTTTCCACCTTCCACATCGAACTCGACGGCGGTGGCGGCGACCTGCACGTGACCATGCCGTACTCGATGATCGAGCCGGTACGGGAAATGCTCGATGCCGGTTTCCAGTCCGACCTCGACGACCAGGACGAGCGCTGGGTCAACGCCCTGCGCCAGGACGTGATGGACGTCGATGTGCCCTTGAGCGCCACCGTCGCCCGCCGCCAATTGCGCCTGCGCGACATCCTGCACATGCAGCCGGGCGACGTGATCCCGGTGGACATGCCCGAAGACATGATCATGCGCGCCAATGGCGTGCCGGCTTTCAAGGTCAAGATGGGGTCCCACAAGGGCAACCTGGCGTTGCAAGTGATCGAACCCATCGAGCGCCGCTGAGCGGCGTTGCTCTCCACTCGTTTTTAAATGCTTGCTGCTCGCCGAGGACAAATGATGGTTAACGATATGAATGCCCAGGACGACCAGGCCCTGGCTGATGAATGGGCCGCTGCGCTGGAAGAAGCCGGTGATGTCGGACAGGACGATATCGATGCCCTGCTGGCGGCCGATGCGGTCAGTTCGCCGTCCAACCGTCTGCCGATGGAAGAGTTCGGCAGCGTGCCGAAAAACAACGGCCCGGTGACGCTGGACGGACCGAACCTGGACGTGATCCTGGACATCCCGGTATCGATCTCGATGGAAGTCGGCAGTACCGACATCAACATCCGGAACCTGTTGCAGCTCAACCAGGGCTCGGTGATCGAACTTGATCGCCTGGCAGGCGAGCCCCTCGACGTACTGGTCAACGGCACGCTGATCGCCCATGGCGAAGTGGTGGTGGTCAACGAGAAGTTCGGCATCCGCCTGACGGACGTGATCAGCCCAAGCGAACGCATCAAGAAGCTGCGCTGAGTGAACAGGTTCCTCGGTGGGTTGCTGGCCTTGCCTGGCAGCGTGATGGCGGCCGAGCCGATGGCGGCAGTGGCTGCGCCAGCGGTCGGCAGCGGGGTGGCCGGGCAATTGACGCAGTTGGTGCTGGGCCTGCTGTTGGTGTTGGGCCTGATCTTTTTCCTCGCCTGGCTGTTGCGTCGGGTGCAGCAGGCAGGGCCTGCGGGCAGGGGCCAAGTGATCGAGTTGATCGGTTCGCGGGCCCTTGGGCCGCGGGACCGGCTGGTGCTGGTGCAGGTTGGCAACGAGCAGATTCTGCTGGGGCTGACGCCCGGCACTATCAGCGCGTTGCATGTCCTTAAAGAGCCGGTGCAGGTGCCCGGCAACGAACAGGCCACCCCCGAGTTTGCCCAGCGCTTGATGGAGTTGCTGGGTAAAGACAAGGATAAGAAGTAATGCCGTTGCGTTTCCTCCTGACGCTGCTCCTGCTGCTGGCGGCGCCCCTGGCGCTGGCTGCCGATCCGCTGTCGATCCCGGCGATCACTCTGGGCACCAATGCCGATGGCGCCCAGGAATATTCGGTCAGCCTGCAGATCCTGCTGATCATGACCGCGCTGAGTTTCATCCCGGCGTTCGTCATGCTGATGACCAGCTTCACCCGGATCATCATTGTCTTCTCGATTCTGCGTCAGGCCCTGGGCCTGCAGCAGACACCGTCGAACCAGATCCTCACCGGCATGGCGCTGTTCCTGACCCTGTTCATCATGGCCCCGGTGTTCGACCGGGTGAACCAGGACGCCTTGCAGCCGTATCTGGCGGAGCAATTGAGCGCTCAGGATGCGGTGGCCAAGGCCCAGGTGCCGATCAAGGACTTCATGCTGGCCCAGACCCGTAGCAGCGACCTCGAGCTGTTCATGCGCCTGTCCAAGCGTACCGACATCGCCTCGCCGGACCAGGCGCCGCTGACCATCCTGGTACCGGCCTTCGTCACTTCGGAGCTCAAGACCGCGTTCCAGATTGGTTTCATGATCTTCATTCCGTTCCTGATCATCGACCTGGTGGTGGCGAGTGTGCTGATGGCGATGGGCATGATGATGCTCTCGCCGCTGATCATTTCGCTGCCGTTCAAGATCATGCTGTTTGTGCTGGTGGACGGCTGGGCGCTGATCATCGGCACCCTGGCCGGCAGTTTCGGCGGTGTTTAGCCTGGTACGAGCGAGTGGCCCGATATGACGCCTGAAGTAGCGGTAGACCTGTTCCGGGAAGCGCTCTGGCTGACCACCGTGATGGTCGCGGTGCTGGTGGTGCCCAGCCTGTTGGTGGGCCTGTTGGTGGCGATGTTCCAGGCGGCGACCCAGATCAACGAGCAGACCCTCAGCTTCCTGCCGCGCCTTTTGGTGATGCTGGTCACGCTGATCGTTGCCGGCCCGTGGCTGGTGCAGACCTTCATGGAATACATCCTGCGCCTGTACGGCAGTATTCCGCAGTTGATCGGCTAGGCCATGTCGCTGCTGGCGCTGACCGACGCGCAGATCAGTACCTGGGTGGCCAGCTTCATGCTGCCACTGTTCAGGGTGACGGCACTGCTGATGACCATGCCGATCATCGGCACCCCCCTGGTGTCCAAGCGCATCCGCCTGTACTTCGCCCTGGCGATCACCGTGGTGATCACCCCCAGCCTGCCGCCGATGCCCACGGTCAACGCGCTGGACTTGAGCGGCCTGCTGCTGATTGCCGAGCAGATCCTGATTGGCGGGCTGCTGGGTTTCTCCCTGCAGTTGTTTTTCCAGGCCTTCGTGATTGCCGGGCAGATCATTTCGATCCAGATGGGCATGGGCTTCGCCTCCATGGTCGACCCCACCAACGGTGTGTCGGCGGCGGTCATCGGGCAGTTCCTGACCATGCTGGTGACCCTGTTGTTTCTCGGCATGAATGGCCACCTGGTGGTCTTTGAAGTGGTCACCGAGAGCTTTACCACCTTGCCGGTGGGCAGCGCCATGCTGGTCAATCATTTCTGGGATATCGCCAACAAGCTCGGCTGGGTGCTGGGTGCGGCCATGCTGCTGGTACTGCCGGCGATCACCGCGTTGCTGGTGGTCAATATTGCCTTCGGCATCATGACCCGCGCGGCGCCGCAGTTGAACATCTTCTCCATCGGCTTTCCGCTGACCCTGGTGCTGGGCCTGGTGATCTTCTGGATCAGCCTGGGGGACATTCTCAATCAGTATCAACCGCTGGCCACCGAGGCTTTGCAGTTGCTGCGCGATATGGCACAGGCGCGCTGAGCCATGGCCGAGAGCGAGAGTGGCCAGGACAAGACCGAAGAGCCCACGGACAAAAAGAAAAAGGACGCCCGGGAGAAGGGGGAGATTGCCCGCTCCAAGGAACTCAACACCCTGGCGGTGATGCTCGCCGGTGCCGGCGGCTTGCTGATCTACGGCGGGGGCCTGGCCCTGGATTTGCTGGACATCATGCGCCTGAACTTCACCTTGCCCCGCGACGTACTGCTCAGCCCCGGTGCCATGGGCCAGTACCTGCTGCACTCGGGCAAGATTGCGATCATCGCCGTGCAGCCGGTGTTGATCACCTTGCTCCTGGCCGCGCTGATCGGCCCGATTTCCCTGGGCGGCTGGTTGTTCGCCGGCAGCAGCCTGGCGCCCAAGTTCAGCCGGATGAACCCGGCCAACGGCCTCAAGCGCATGTTCTCCTCGACCGCGCTGATCGAGTTGCTCAAGGCGCTGGCCAAGTTCCTGCTGATCCTGTTCGTCGCGTTGACGGTATTGAAGGCGGACATCGACGATCTGTTGCGCATTGCCCATGAGCCGCTGGAGCAGGCGATTATCCACAGTGTGCAACTGGTGGGCTGGAGTACGCTGTGGATGGCCTGCGGGTTGATCCTGATCGCCGCCGTCGACGTGCCGGTGCAGCTGTACCAGAGCCACAAGAAGTTGCTGATGACCAAGCAGGAAATCCGTGACGAGCACAAGGACCAGGAAGGGCGCCCCGAGGTCAAGCAACGCATCCGCCAGTTGCAGCACGACATGTCCCAGCGGCGGATGATGGCGGCCATTCCCGACGCCGACGTGGTCATCACCAACCCGACCCACTATGCGGTGGCGCTCAAGTACGATCCGGACAAGGGGGGCGCGCCGATGCTGGTGGCCAAGGGCAGTGACTTCCTGGCCCTGAAAATCCGCGAAATCGCGGTCAGCAACAATGTGCTGCTGCTCGAATCGCCGGCCCTGGCGCGTTCGATCTACTACTCCACCGAAATGGACCAGGAGATTCCTGGCGGGCTGTACCTGGCGGTGGCCCAGGTGCTGGCCTACGTCTACCAGATCCGCCAGTTCCGTGCGGGCAAAGGCAAGCGTCCAGAACCGTTCAAGGACGACCTGCCGATCCCGGAGGATTTGCGCCGCGACGCTTGAGGGGCCTACCGCTTGTCCAAAAAAGGCCGCTACCTGTTAGTTCTGACAGTAGACGATTATCTCGTTGTGCTGCTTGATGGAGCCTGATTCATTCGATGTTTCCAGAGCGCTGTGATTGGCGAGTGAATCGAGTATGTGCGCCTCTTTGCGAGGAATTGAGTGCAAAGGGGGGGGCTTCTCTTTTAGCTAAAAGGAGTTGGATCGTGACGAAATTAATCATTGATGATTCTTTAATGGTGCTCGATGGCTGGCTGTTTCGTAATAGTGAAATTACCCCCACCCATCCACCCCCCAAGTCGTTTGGTGTAAGGGTACCCTCCAGCGGCAGCGAACCGTTCCGGTACTCAAGTGACTCTGACAATGTCGAGGTGGATGAGGTCTGCGGCCAAGTTATTTCGCGTCGGGATGGTAAGGCGGTGGTAACTGTAACGGCGGCCGACGGTCAGACGGCTTCTTATCCTGTTCAGGTTTCAAATGTCGAATACCTCTTTGGCACCGGGGCGTTTAGCACTTATACGCGATGCAAAGAGGCGGCAGAACGGCAGCAAGGACGGATTCCCTCACTGAAAGAATGGAATGCGTACTTTCTTAACTATGGTAAAGCCCCCTCGCTTGATCGATGGAGTTGGACGTCAGACCTCGCGGAGGAGAATAAAAGATGGGCATTCAAGCCATCTACGGGTGAGAAGAAAACCCTGCGTGACTTCGGATTCGGCGGGGATCTAGCGGACGGTTTTGGTATTCGCGGCTCCCACATAATCGTGTCATCGTAATAAAAAAGCCGTTGCTCATTGCGGGCAATCTTTGAATGGGTTCAAAACATCGCGGGGGGGCGCGCGCTCGCCTCCAGCGATCCGCTTGCAAGAAATACCCCCTTTGGTTATCCCTAAGGCAAAAAGTTGGAAAGCTTCTTGCAGTAGCCGCCCTGCGCCCGCTTCTGGCGTCAAAAGTTTGCTTCAAGGAACGGGGAATACCGGTGGATCGCTCTCAACTACTCAACAGTGCCCGCAGCAACGTGGCAGACCTCAGTCGAGGCAATCTGGGCGTGCCGCTGTTGCTGTTGGTCATGCTGGCAATGATGATGTTGCCGATCCCGCCGTTCCTGCTCGACGTGTTCTTCACCTTCAACATTGCCCTGTCGATCGTGGTGCTGCTGGTCTGTGTGTACGCCTTGCGGCCCCTGGATTTCGCGGTGTTCCCGACCATTTTGCTGGTGGCGACGCTGCTGCGCCTGGCGCTCAATGTGGCGTCGACGCGGGTGGTGATGCTCCACGGCCAGGACGGGCACGACGCCGCGGGCAAGGTGATCCAGGCCTTTGGCGAGGTGGTGATCGGCGGTAACTACGTGGTCGGTATCGTGGTGTTCGCGATCCTGATGATCATCAATTTCGTGGTGGTGACCAAGGGCGCCGGGCGGATTTCCGAGGTCAGCGCACGTTTCACCCTCGACGCGATGCCCGGCAAGCAGATGGCGATCGACGCCGACCTCAACGCCGGCCTGATCGATCAGGGCCAGGCCAAGACCCGTCGTACCGAGGTCGCCCAGGAAGCCGAGTTCTACGGCTCGATGGACGGTGCCAGCAAGTTCGTGCGCGGCGACGCCATTGCCGGCCTGTTGATCCTGTTCATCAACCTGATCGGCGGTATAGCGGTGGGGATCTTCCAGCACGGCATGACCTTTGGTGATGCCGGTCGGGTGTACGCCTTGCTGACCATCGGTGACGGTTTGGTGGCGCAATTGCCATCACTGCTGTTGTCCACCGCTGCGGCGATCATGGTCACCCGTGCCTCGGGCTCCGAGGACATGGGCAAGCAGATCAATCGGCAGATGTTCGCCTCGCCCAAGGCCCTGGCCGTTTCGGCCGGCCTGATGGCGGTGATGGGCATTGTCCCGGGCATGCCGCACTTTGCCTTCCTCAGCATGGCGGCCCTCGCCGCAGGCGGCGCCTACCTGTTCTGGAAGAAGCAGAACACCCTCAAGGTCAAGGCCCTGGAAGAAGTCCAGCGCCAGCAGGAACTGCTGCCTTCGCCGGCGCGGGCCATGGAAACCAAGGAGCTGGGCTGGGACGACGTGACGCCGATCGACATGATTGGCCTGGAAGTCGGCTACCGCCTGATTCCCCTGGTGGATCGCAACCAGGGCGGGCAATTGCTGGCGCGGATCAAGGGCGTGCGCAAGAAACTGTCCCAGGACCTGGGTTTCCTGATGCCCACCGTGCATATCCGCGACAACCTCGACCTGGCGCCCAGTGCCTATCGCCTGACCCTGATGGGGGTGATCCTGGCCGAGGCGGAGATTTACCCGGACCGCGAACTGGCGATCAACCCGGGGCAGGTGTTCGGCACCCTCAACGGGATTACCGCCAAAGATCCGGCCTTTGGCCTGGAGGCGGTGTGGATCGAAGTCAGCCAGCGTTCCCAGGCGCAATCGCTGGGGTACACGGTGGTCGATGCCAGTACGGTGGTGGCCACGCACCTGAACCAGATTCTGTACAAGCATTCCAGCGAGCTGATCGGTCACGAGGAAGTCCAGCAGCTCATGCAATTGCTGGCCAAGAGCTCGCCAAAACTGGCCGAGGAGCTGGTGCCGGGGGTGTTGTCGCTGTCGCAGCTGCTCAAAGTGCTGCAGGCGCTGTTGGCCGAACAGGTGCCGGTACGCGACATCCGCAGCATTGCCGAGGCGATCGCCAACAATGCCGCCAAGAGTCAAGATACCGCCGCTTTGGTCGCGGCCGTGCGCGTCGGCCTGTCCCGCGCTATCGTGCAAAGCATTGTAGGCACTGAGTCCGAGCTGCCTGTGATCACCTTGGAGCCAAGGTTGGAACAAATATTGCTCAATAGTATTCAAAAGGCCGGGCAGGGCGCCGATGAGGGTGTCTTGCTGGAGCCAAGCATGGCCGAGAAGCTGCAGCGTTCGTTGATCGACGCGGCCCAGCGTCAGGAAATGCAAGGTCACCCGGTGATTCTGTTGGTCGCAAGTCCGGTTCGCGCGATGCTCTCGCGGTTCGGACGCCTGGCAGTCCCGGGGTTGCATGTGTTGGCCTATCAGGAAATTCCTGACAACAAGCAAGTGACCATCGTTGCGACAGTAGGGCCCAACGGCTGAGGTAGTGGTTTATGCAAGTTAAGCGTTTTTTCGCCGCCGATATGCGTCAGGCCATGAAGCTGGTTCGTGATGAGCTGGGCGCCGATGCCGCGATCATCGGCAACCGCCGCATCGCCGGCGGTGTCGAGCTGATGGCGGCCCTGGATTACAAGCTGTCGGCCCTGGCGCCGCGGGTGCCGAACATTGAGCTCGAGGACGAGCTGCGCAAGACCCAGTCGCGCATTGTCACCGCCCAGGCCGAATTGAGCTTGCGTGGGGAAGGCGAGGCGGGCGAACACGCCAGTCGCCAGCTGTTTGCCGGCCTGCCGCTGACCGCCGCCGAACCCTTGATCGAACCGACCCTGTCCGAGCCGCCACGTCCTGCCCCGGCGCCAGCCCCGGCGGCGGCCATCGACCCGCGTGCCTACGATTCGATGCGCTCGGAACTCAACGGCTTGCGCGAGTTGCTCGAAGTGCAACTCGGCTCCCTGGCCTGGAACCAACTGCAAGGCCGCCATCCGCAGCAGGCCAACCTCTGGCGCCGACTGCAGCGCATTGGCCTGTCCGGTCCGTTGTCCCGCGACCTTTTGGAACTGACCACCAGTATTGAAGAACCTCGCCAGGCCTGGCGCATGCTGCTGGCGCACCTGGCGCGGATGATCGTCACCCCCGAGATCGAACCCCTGGAAGAGGGCGGAGTGATTGCCATGGTCGGCCCGGCCGGCATGGGCAAGACCACCACCCTGGCCAAGCTGGCGGCGCGTTATGTGCTCAAGTACGGCGCGCAGAACATCGCCCTGGTGAGCATGGACAGCTACCGCATCGGCGCCCAGGAACAGCTCAAGACCCTGGGGCGCATCCTCAACGTGTCGGTGACCCACTTGGATCCGGGCCAGTCCCTGGCCCAGGCCCTGGACCCACTGCTGCGCAAGCGCGTGGTGTTGATCGACACCGCGGGCCTGCAGGCCAGCGACCCGGCCTTGCGCATGCAGCTGGAAAGCCTGGCCGGTCGCGGGATCAAATCGAAGAATTATCTGGTCCTGGCCACCACCAGCCAGAAGCAGGTGCTGACGGCCGCCTACCACAGTTATAAACGCTGCGGGCTGGCCGGCTGCATCCTGACTAAACTGGACGAAACGGCAAGTCTGGGCGAGGTCTTGAGCCTGGCGATCAGTCACGCATTACCGGTGGCCTATCTGACCGATGGGCCGCGTATCCCGGATGACCTGCATCTGCCGCGCCGCCATCAGTTGGTCAGTCGCGCCGTGAGTGTACAAATGCAGGAAGAACCCAGCGAAGAAGCCATGGCTGATATGTTCGCTGATCTCTACCACAGCCCGACCAAACGGGTCGGCTGAGGTAATAATGACTAGATTTGTATCTACATCGATGGCCTGCCATGCATTGTTCCCCAGGGAACGCGCAGCCAGTCATGTAGCCCGCGTCTAAGCAAGACAAGGTATAGAAAGCACATGGGCAGCATGCATCCCGTACAGGTGATCGCGGTGACCGGCGGCAAGGGTGGCGTCGGTAAGACTAACGTTTCAGTGAACTTGTCCCTGGCTCTGGCAGAGCTCGGCCGGCGCGTCATGTTGCTGGACGCCGACCTGGGGCTGGCGAACGTCGATGTGCTGCTGGGGCTGACGCCCAAGCACACCCTGGCCGACGTGATCGAGGGCCGCTGCGAACTACGCGACGTGCTGCTGCAGGGGCCCGGCGGGATTCGTATCGTGCCGGCGGCCTCCGGGACCCAGAGCATGGTGCACCTGAGCCCGGCCCAGCACGCGGGCCTGATCCAGGCGTTCAGCGACATCGGCGACAACCTCGACGTGCTGGTGATCGACACTGCCGCCGGGATCGGCGAGTCGGTGGTCAGTTTTGTCCGCGCTGCCCAGGAAGTGCTGCTGGTGGTCTGCGACGAGCCGACCTCGATCACCGACGCCTACGCCCTGATCAAGTTGCTCAACCGTGACTACGGCATGAACCGCTTCCGCGTGTTGGCCAACATGGCGCAAAGCCCGCAGGAAGGGCGCAACCTGTTCGCCAAGTTGACCAAGGTCACGGACCGCTTCCTGGATGTCGCCCTACAATACGTCGGAGCGGTGCCCTACGACGAAAGTGTACGCAAGGCGGTGCAAAAGCAGCGTGCGGTGTACGAAGCCTTTCCTCGTTCCAAGTGCGCCCTGGCCTTCCGCGCCATCGCGCAGAAAGTCGATACCTGGCCATTGCCCGCCAATCCGCGCGGGCATCTGGAGTTTTTTGTGGAGCGCCTGGTGCAACAGACGGCGGGTCCGGTGCTATGACAGCCACTGGCTACAACCTGTACAAGCAATCGGCGCGTGACGCGCAGTACGAGCTGATCGAGCGTTACGCGCCACTGGTAAAACGCATTGCCTATCACTTGCTGGCGCGTCTGCCGGCCAGTGTCCAGGTCGAAGACCTGATCCAGGCCGGGATGATCGGCCTGCTTGAAGTGTCGACCAAGTACGACGCCAGCAAAGGCGCCAGTTTCGAAACCTACGCCGGGATCCGCATCCGCGGGGCGATGCTCGACGAGGTCCGTAAAGGTGACTGGGCGCCACGCTCGGTGCACCGCAATACCCGCATGGTCAGCGACGCGATTCGCTCAATTGAAGCTAAAACCGGACGTGACGCTAAAGATCACGAGGTTGCGGCCGAACTCCAATTGAGTCTCGACGATTATTACGGGATTTTGAATGACACCTTGGGCAGTCGCCTGTTCAGTTTCGACGACCTGTTGCAGGACGGCGAGCATGAAGGGCTGCATGAGGATGGCGCGAGTGCTCATCTCGAGCCGTCGCGTGACCTGGAGGATGAACGCTTCCAGGCGGCGCTGGCGGACGCGATTGCCAATTTGCCGGAGCGTGAGCGACTGGTGTTGGCGCTGTACTACGACGAGGAGCTGAACCTCAAGGAAATCGGTGAGGTCCTGGGGGTCAGCGAATCGCGGGTCAGCCAGTTACACAGCCAGTGCGCAGCCCGTTTGCGGGGGCGTTTGGGAGAGTGGCGAGCGCGCTGACAGCAGTGTGGGGACACTGCGAACGACACCGCGACAGCCTTGGGCTGGCGCGGTCATCATCCGTTGTGCTCCAAACCGTCGTTGAGTGCTCTGCCTGTTGATTGAATGGCGTGCCCAGGTGCTGGGCGCGTTTAAGACTGCTTGGAGGTCGAATTGGACAAGAACATGAAAATCCTCATCGTTGATGACTTCTCAACGATGCGGCGGATCATTAAAAACCTGTTGCGTGACCTCGGGTTCACCAACACGGTCGAGGCAGACGACGGCACTACCGCCATCCCTGTGCTCAACAGTGGCAGCATCGACTTTCTGGTCACGGACTGGAACATGCCGGGCATGACCGGTATCGACCTGCTGCGCCACGTGCGCGCCAACGAAAAGCTCAAGCATTTGCCCGTGTTGATGGTGACCGCTGAAGCCAAGCGCGAGCAGATCATCGAAGCGGCCCAGGCCGGTGTTAACGGCTACGTGGTCAAGCCGTTCACCGCCCAGGCGTTGAAAGAGAAGATCGAGAAGATTTTCGAACGCATCGGTTGATGACTGGCGCCACGGGGGAGCTATGGAACAACGAGAGATTTCACAGGGCGATTTTGAATCGACCCTGAAAAAACACGCGGTCGAATTGGTCGAAAGCCTGGAAAAGGGCAAGTTCGGCGACGCTGTGCAACTGATCCATGAGCTCAACCAGACCCGTGACCGCGGCTTGTACCGGGAAGTGGGCAAGCTCACTCGTGAGCTGCACAGTGCGATCGTCAATTTCCAGATTGACCCGAACATGCCACAAGCCGAGGAAGTCTCGCAGATCACCGACGCCACCGAGCGCCTGGGGTATGTGGTCAAACTGACCGAAGCGGCGGCCAATCGCACCATGGACCTGGTGGAGAACAGCACGCCGCTGGTTAATGCCCTGGGGACCGATGCCCAGGCGTTGAGCGCGGACTGGGGGCGTTTCATGCGCCGTGAAGTGGGGGCTGAAGAGTTCCGTGAGCTGGCTCGGCGCGTCGATGGTTTCCTGAGCCGCAGCGCCAGCCACAGCCAGGTCGTGGCGGGCAACCTCAACGACATTCTGCTGGCCCAGGATTACCAGGACCTGACCGGTCAGGTGATCAAGCGCGTGACCCAACTGGTCACGGAAGTGGAGAGCAATCTGCTGAAACTGGTGCTGATGGCCAGCCAGGTCGACCGCTTTGCCGGCATCGAACATGACCGTGCAGCGATCCTCGCGGAAAAAAATCCGCAAAAACATCTGGCGCAGGGTGAAGGTCCGCAGATTCATGCCGATAAACGTGATGACGTGATGTCCGGTCAGGACGATGTCGACGATTTGCTTTCCAGCCTTGGATTCTAGGAGCACCCCTACACATGAGCTTCGGCGCCGATGAAGAGATCCTTCAGGATTTTCTGGTTGAGGCCGGCGAGATTCTGGAGCAACTGTCCGAACAACTGGTCGAGCTGGAAAGCCGACCGGATGATGCGGACCTGCTCAATGCAATTTTTCGCGGTTTTCACACTGTAAAAGGGGGCGCCGGCTTCCTCCAGCTCAACGAGTTGGTGGAGTGCTGCCACATCGCCGAGAACGTCTTCGACATCCTGCGCAAGGGTGAGCGGCGCGTCGACTCGGAGCTGATGGACGTGGTGCTCGAAGCGTTGGACGCGGTCAACGGCATGTTCAGCGAAGTGCGCGAGCGCGCACCGGTCACTGCCGCGACTGCCGAACTGCTGGCGGCCCTGGCGCGCCTGGCGGAACCGCAATCGGCCGACGAGGTGGCAGCGCTTGCGCCAGCCCCCGAGGAACCGGTCGCCGCCAGCGACGATGGCGACATCACCGATAACGAGTTTGAACAACTGCTCGACTCGCTGAATGCGGTCAAGGCGCAAGCCGAGGCGCCTGTGGTCCAGGCACCGGTAGCGGCGACCGGCAGTGATGAAATCACCGATGCCGAGTTCGAGTCGTTGCTCGACCAGTTGCACGGCAAAGGCCAGTTCGCCGTGGACAGCCTCTCGCCTCCGGTCGAGCCGGTTGCACCGGTGGTTGCGGCCGAAAGCAGCGACATTACCGACGACGAATTCGAAGCCTTGCTCGACCAGTTGCACGGCAAGGGTAACTTTGCCGTTGAAGCGCTGGAGTCGGCGATTGCTTCGGTTCCGGCAGCTGTCGCCCCTGAAGCGGCGGCGGTGGGCAGCGACCTGATCTCCGATCACGAGTTCGAATCCCTGCTCGACGAGTTGCACGGCAAGGGCACGTTCAGCCATGTCGCCGGCAATGCCGAGACCGCTGCGGTCAGTGCCGCGCCGGCTGCAGCGGTGGCGGCCAAAGCCGTGGCCCCGGCCGCCAAGGCACCCGTCGCCAAACCGGCCCCCGCCCGTGCCCAGTCTGCGCCACCGGCGGAAAAGCCGGCCAGCGAAGCCGAGACCACCGTGCGGGTGGACACCGCGCGCCTGGACGAAATCATGAACATGGTGGGCGAACTGGTACTGGTGCGTAACCGCCTGGTACGCCTGGGGCTCAACAGCGGCGACGAAGCCATGTCCAAGGCGGTGTCGAACCTCGACGTGGTGACTGCGGACCTGCAGACCGCGGTCATGAAGACCCGCATGCAGCCGATCAAGAAAGTGTTCGGGCGCTTCCCGCGCCTGGTTCGCGACCTGGCCCGCCAGCTCAAGAAAGAGATCAACCTGGAACTGGTCGGCGAAGAAACCGATCTGGACAAGAACCTCGTCGAGGCCCTGGCCGACCCGCTGGTGCACTTGGTGCGCAACGCCGTCGACCACGGCATCGAGTCGCCGCAGGAACGCGAAGCCGCGGGCAAGTCCCGGGGCGGCAAAGTGGTGCTGGCGGCCGAGCAGGAGGGTGATCACATCCTGTTGTCGATCTCCGACGACGGCAAAGGCATGGACCCCAACGTCCTGCGCGCCATCGCGGTGAAACGCGGGGTGATGGACAAGGACGCGGCCGAGCGCCTGAGCGACACCGAATGCTACAACCTGATCTTCGCCCCGGGTTTCTCGACCAAGACCGAGATCTCCGATGTGTCGGGGCGTGGCGTGGGCATGGACGTGGTGAAAACCAAGATTTCCCAGCTCAATGGCTCGATCAACATCTACTCGACCAAGGGCCAGGGTTCGAAGATCGTGATCAAGGTGCCGTTGACCCTGGCGATCATGCCGACCCTGATGGTCATGCTCGGCAACCAGGCCTTCGCGTTCCCGCTGGTCAACGTCAACGAGATTTTCCACCTCGACCTGTCGCGCACTAACGTGGTCGACGGCCAGGAAGTGGTGATCGTGCGGGACAAGGCCTTGCCGCTGTTTTACCTCAAGCGCTGGCTGGTCGCCTCCGCCGCTCATGAAGAGCAGCGCGAGGGCCACGTGGTGATCCTTTCGGTGGGCACCCAGCGGATCGGCTTTGTCGTCGATCAACTGGTCGGCCAGGAAGAAGTGGTCATCAAGCCATTGGGCAAAATGCTCCAGGGAACGCCGGGCATGTCGGGCGCCACCATTACCGGTGACGGTCGCATCGCGTTGATTCTCGATGTCCCGAGCATGCTCAAGCGTTACGCCACGCGGCGTATTTGATTCTGGTGGAGTGGGGCGCCTGGCGCCCCGTTGCGCCTATATGGAGTGTTTATGGCAGTCAAAGTCCTGGTGGTGGATGATTCCGGTTTTTTCCGCCGCCGCGTCTCGGAAATCCTTTCGGCGGACCCGAACATCCAGGTGGTCGGTACCGCGACCAATGGCAAAGAGGCGATTGATCAGGCGCTGGCCCTCAAGCCCGACGTGATCACCATGGACTACGAGATGCCGATGATGGATGGCATCACGGCGGTGCGGCATATCATGCAGCGCTGCCCGACCCCGGTGTTGATGTTCTCCTCGCTGACCCATGAAGGCGCTCGGGTCACCCTCGACGCGCTGGACGCCGGCGCGGTGGACTTCCTGCCGAAGAATTTCGAAGACATCTCGCGCAACCCGGAGAAGGTCAAGCAACTGCTGTGCGAGAAGGTCCACAGCATTTCGCGCAGTAACCGGCGTTTCAGTGCCTATCGGGCACCGACAGCGGTGGCGCCGACGCCGGTTGCGTCGCCGGCCCCAGCCCCTGCGCCGGTCAGCGGTTTTGCCGGCAGCAGCCCGGCACCCCGTCCGGCAGTGGCGCCCGCGCCAACCCGTGTTGCGGCAGCCGCGCCGTCGTCGCCCGCGCCCAAGCGCAAGGCCTACAAGCTGGTGGCCATCGGTACCTCCACGGGCGGCCCGGTGGCCCTGCAGCGCGTGCTGACCCAGTTGCCGGCCAACTTCCCGGCGCCCATCGTGCTGGTCCAGCACATGCCGGCGGCCTTTACCAAGGCCTTCGCCGAGCGCCTGGACAAGCTGTGCCGGATCAGCGTCAAGGAAGCCGAGGATGGCGACATCCTGCGTCCGGGCCTGGCCTTGCTGGCGCCTGGCGGCAAACAAATGATGATCGATGGCCGTGGTGCGGTGAAAATCCTCCCCGGTGACGAGCGTCTGAACTACAAGCCGTGCGTGGATATCACCTTCGGTTCGGCGGCCAAGTCCTACGGCGACAAAGTTCTGGCGGTGGTACTCACCGGCATGGGCGCCGACGGTCGGGAAGGCGCGCGCCTGCTCAAACAGAGCGGCAGTGCCATCTGGGCCCAGGATGAAGCCAGCTGCGTGATCTACGGCATGCCGATGGCCATCGTCAAAGCCAACCTGGCCGATGCCATCTACGACCTCGACGAGATCGGCAAGCACCTGGCCGAGGCGTGCCTCTGATGGATGTGCTGAGCCTGATCGGGATCATCATGGCGTTTGTCGCCATCATCGGCGGCAACTACCTCGAAGGCGGGCACCTGGGTGCCCTGGCCAACGGCCCGGCCGCCCTGATCGTGCTCGGCGGGACCCTTGGCGCGGCGCTGCTGCAGTCACCGATGAGCGCCTTCAAGCGTGCCATGCAGATTCTGGTGTGGATTTTGTTTCCGCCACGGGTCGACCTGGCGGGCGGCATCGATCGGGTCGTCAACTGGAGTCTGACCGCGCGCAAGGAAGGCCTGCTGGGCCTCGAGGGCGTGGCGGATGCGGAACCCGACAGCTATTCGCGCAAGGGCCTGCAATTGTTGGTCGATGGCGCGGAGCCGGAGGCGATCCGCAGCATCCTGGAAGTGGATTTCTACACCCAGGAAAGCCGCGACATCGAAGCGGCCAAGGTCTTTGAAAGCATGGGCGGGTACGCCCCGACCATCGGCATCATCGGCGCAGTGATGGGCCTGATCCATGTCATGGGCAATCTGGCCGATCCGTCGCAACTGGGCAGCGGCATTGCCGTGGCCTTCGTCGCGACCATCTACGGGGTGGCCAGTGCCAACCTGGTGCTGCTGCCGATCGCCAGCAAACTCAAGGCCATCGCTCTGCGTCAGTCGCGGTATCGGGAAATGCTGCTCGAAGGCATTCTGTCGATCGCCGAAGGTGAAAACCCTCGTTCCATCGAACTCAAGCTTCAGGGCTTCATGGACTGATGGGGGGCAAGGGGCATGGCACGTCGGCGCTACACTGAAGAACCCGTCAACCATGAACGCTGGCTGGTGTCCTACGCTGACTTCATTACCTTGCTGTTCGCCTTTTTTGTGGTGATGTATTCCATCTCCTCGATCAACGAAGGCAAGTACAAGGTGATCTCCGAGGCGCTGATCGGCGTGTTCACCGACGCCGACCGGGCCCTCAAGCCGATCCCCATCGGTGATGAACGGCCGCAGACCGTGACCCCGGCCAAGCCGCTGGTCAAGGACAGCGAGCAGCTCGACGCGGGCATTGCCCAGGCCGCTGACGACCCGCTCAAGCGCATCGCCGATGACATCAGCGCGGCCTTCGGCGACCTGCTCAGTGCCAACCAGATGACGATCCGCGGCAACGAATTGTGGGTCGAGATCGAGCTCAATTCCAGCCTGTTGTTCGGCAGCGGTGATGCCATGCCCAGCGACATTGCGTTCAACATCATCGATAAGGTCGCGGCCATCCTCAAACCGTTCGATAACCCGATTCACGTCGAAGGTTTCACCGATGACCTGCCGATCCGCACGGCGCAGTACCCGACCAACTGGGAGCTGTCCTCGGCCCGCTCGGCGAGCATCGTGCGCATGCTCGCGATGCAGGGCGTCAACCCGCAGCGCCTGGCGTCGGTGGGGTATGGCGAGTTCCAGCCGGTGGCCAACAACGCCACCGCCGAGGGGCGGGCGCGCAACCGACGGGTGGTGCTGGTGATCTCGCGCAACCTCGATGTGCGACGCAGCCTGACCGGTACCGGTACCGCCCATGCACAACCGGATGCGGCATTGCAGCGGGCTGGCACACAAACTGCACCGACCCAGGTCAAGTCGCCGGGGGCGCAGAACGCCGTCAATTCTCCGTCACCCGGCTTGCCACGTTGAGCTATTTCTCGGTTGCCCCATACGACCGGGAGGAACGAACTGAATGAGAGTCTGGGCAGTTGCCAATCAAAAGGGTGGTGTTGGTAAAACCACTTCCTCCATCGCGTTAGCCGGGTTGCTGGCTGAGGCGGGCAAGCGCGTGGTCGTGGTCGATCTCGACCCCCACGGCTCCATGACCAGTTACTTCGGTTACGACCCGGA
Organism: Pseudomonas sp. RA_35y_Pfl2_P32; assembly: GCF_963970735.1. NCBI lineage: Bacteria > Pseudomonadati > Pseudomonadota > Gammaproteobacteria > Pseudomonadales > Pseudomonadaceae > Pseudomonas > Pseudomonas sp. RA_35y_Pfl2_P32. The sequence goes on along the minus strand of NZ_CAXAQF010000023.1, from coordinate 87,642 downwards.
CACCCTGGAGCACAGCTGTTACGACCTGTTCCTGCACGGCGGCAGCGTGCCGCAAGGCCTGCCCGGGCAATTGTTGTTGCCCACCAGCGACGAACGCATTTCCCTGCTGCCGTCGAGCACCGCGCTGGCCACCCTGGAGCGCCAGTCGCCGGGCAAGAGCGGCCTGGGCCTGGTGATTGCCAAGAGCCTGGCGCAGTTGTGGCAGGATTTTGATTACGCACTGATCGACAGCCCGCCGTTGCTCGGCGTGCTGATGGTCAATGCCTTGGCGGCAAGCCAGCAACTGGTGATCCCGGTGCAGACCGAGCACCTGGCAGTCAAGGGCCTGGAGCGTATGGTCAACACCCTGGCGATGATCAACCGTTCGCGCAAACAGGCGTTGCCGTTCAGCATTGTGCCGACCCTGTTCGACCGTCGCACCCAGGCCTCCCTGGGCACCCTGCGGGTGCTGCGTGATCGGTACCCGGATGACATCTGGCAGGGCTATATCCCGGTCGACACCCGGCTGCGCGATGCCAGCCGTGCCGGCCTCACGCCTTCGCAGTTCGACGGCAAGAGCCGTGGTGTGCTGGCCTATCGTTCGTTGCTCAAGCACTTACTGGCGCAGCAACTTGTCGCGCAGGTGGCTTGAGATGAACCGGCCGCTGAAAACCACCTCACGCCCGCAACTGGCGCTGCAATCCTATCTTGACGCCCTGCTGCAGGACGCCACCGAAGAGCCACCTGCGGAGGTGGCCGAGGTCATCGAAGTACGCGAGGCGATCGAAGCTCAAGGGGCGCTGGACGAGTTCCAGGCGGCGGTGCTGCAAGAGCAGGCGCGCGACGCTCTGCCTCCGGTGGTCGAGGCTCCCCTGGTGACGTTGGTGGAGGCTGTGGTCGCTCCGGCCGCCCTGCATACGCTGGTCGAGCCGGTGGCCGAGGTGCACCTGCCGCCGAGCAACACGCTACCGCCCGTGGACAGCGAGGGCCGGCCGAGCTGGGCTGCCGAGCCGTTCGAATGCCTGTTGTTCGACGTGGCGGGTTTGACCCTGGCGGTGCCGCTGGTGTGCCTGGGCTCGATCTATCCCCTGGCCGGCCATGAGCTGACGCCTCTGTTCGGCCAGCCGGAGTGGTTCCTGGGGATCCTGCCGAGCCAGGCCGGCAACCTCAAGGTGCTGGATACCGCGCGCTGGGTCATGCCCGATCGCTACCGCGACGACTTTCGCCAGGGCCTGCAATACGTGATCTCGGTGCAGGGCTACGAGTGGGGGCTGGCGGTGCATCAGGTCAGCCGCTCGTTGCGCCTGAACCCCAATGAAATCAAATGGCGCAGTCATCGCGGGCAACGGCCATGGCTGGCCGGCACCGTGATCGAACACATGTGCGCCTTGCTCGATGTCGCGCAACTGGCCGAGTTGATCGCCAGCGGCGGGGCCAAACACATGGGCGCGCGCAAGCCGCTGCACTCACTGACATAACAAGCCGCTGGCGGCCCGTCGTGGCGGCCAGGCAGAACACACACCGCCACCGGCGGTTTTTTTAAGGGGTCAGGGTATGAATGATAAGGCGTCGTCTGCAAAGGGTTCCGAAGATCCGATCCTGCAATGGGTAACCTTCAAGCTGGACAATGAAACCTACGGCATCAACGTGATGCGCGTCCAGGAAGTCCTGCGCTACACCGAGATCGCGCCAGTGCCGGGTGCGCCCAGCTACGTGCTGGGCATCATCAACCTGCGCGGCAACGTGGTCACCGTGATCGACACCCGCCAGCGCTTCGGCCTGATGAATGCCGAGATCAGCGACAACACCCGCATCGTGATCATCGAGGCCGACAAGCAAGTGGTCGGGATCATGGTCGACAGCGTGGCGGAAGTGGTTTACCTGCGTCAGTCGGAAATCGAGACCGCGCCCAACGTCGGCAACGACGAGTCGGCCAAGTTCATCCAGGGCGTGTGCAACAAGAACAACGAACTGCTGATCCTGGTCGAGCTGGACAAGATGATGAGCGAGGAAGAGTGGTCGGACCTGGAGAGTATCTGATTGATTCTCGAAGTGGCTGTTACTGTCCTGGGGTTGCTGTGGATCGGCACCCTGGCGATTTTCCTCGCCTATACCCGCAAACAGCGGGTACTGGCCGTGGCCGTGGCCCAGGCCGATGCGCTGCGTGACCAGCGGATCAAGGAACTGGCCCGGCGCGTCGATCATTACCAGGACGGTACGGTGCGCATGGGTGAAGAGCTGCAAGAATTGCGGGTGCTGGTCGAGCCGTTGCCGGACAAATTGACCCGGATCGAACAGCGCGACCCGACCAGCCTGTCATTCGCCCAGGCCGCGCGCCTGGTGGGCATGGGCGCCAGCGTCGACGAACTGACCCACTCCTGCGGCTTGACCCAGGCCGAGGCGGAGTTGATGAGCAAGATGCACAAGGGCTGAGTGTCAGGTGCTAGGCATGTTGCTGGCACCGGCCCCATCGCGGGCAAGCGGAGCGGCTCCCGGGCCGCCCCACACCCGTGAACCAAGCATTCCTCTCTATCCTCAGATGGGGATTACGCTGTCGTAGTCTCCGGCCCTTAGCTTTTTCAGACCCCGCTATCTTGTGGTCGTAACCCGTCATTAGTAGTTTGATTTGTTCAAACATATTCAGTCCCAGGAAGGTTGATGATCGACATTTTGCGCGGTACACCGCTGTGGGTTTATGCGGTTTTTCTGATCCTGACTTATTACGGTGTCATCGCCTGCTTCAAGAATTACGTATCGAAAAGGTCATTGCAGATCACACCGGTGATATTCGTGACCCTGTCCGTGGTTTCGTTGGATCTCTCCCCAGGTGTAGTCATTCCACTATCGGCCTATGCACTCGGGCTATTGGCAGGATGGTTAGCCGCATTGTGTTTTTACTCGTACACGAATGTGAAGTGCGTGGGGGAAGCGTTGGAGTTGGGCGGTACAGTCAAGGTGCTGATGGTGTATTGGGGTTTCTTTGCATGGCGTTACTACCTTGGCTATCAGGCAGCGATGTATCCGGAAATGGCCAATGAATCGGCATGGTCGGCACTGGGGGCTGGTCTAATCAATGGATTGATTGTTGGTCGCAGTCTCAAGCTTTTGCGGTTTTTCAAGTTTGAAAGCATCACGCCATCGGAATTGATGAGCAAGATGCACAAGGGCTGACTGCCAGGTGCTATGCCTGCTGCTGGTGCCGGCCCCATCGCGAGCAAGCTCCCACGGTAATGTGCAGTGCTTGCAGATCTTGCATACACCCCCCAATCTGTGGGCGCTGACACTTCAGTAGTCATCCCCGCGATGGCTGATGTCTTTCTCAAGCTGCTTCGAGTCCAGATCATGCCCTTGAGGAAACTTGCCCTTCAGATTCCAGGCAAACGCAATGATCTCGGCAATGGTGCGGTACAGCTCTTCCGGGATGCTGTCGCCCAACTCCATCCGCGCCAGCAGGCGCACCAGTTCAGCATTCTCGTAGATCGGAACCTCATGCTCGCGGGCGATTTTCAGGATGGCTTCGGCCAGGGCGTCGTCGCCTTTGCCGGTGAGCGTGGGGGCGTGCTGGCCGTCGTATTTGAGGGCGATGGCCTGGCGGGGCGGGTTGTTGTGGTTCATGCGGTGTCGTCCACCCAGCGTTGTTCGAGACGGGTTTGTGGGCCTTGGGGAGGGATGCCGAGGTGGCAGTCGAGGTCGCCGACGTTGAGGCCGCAGGCATGCAGTTGCGCACGCAAGTGGTCCAGGTGCTGCTCGATCAGGCTGGCGGTGTAGGGGCGTTCGGCCCAGAGCTGGCTGGACAGGCTGCCGCGCACCAGTTGCGCCTGCACCTGCAGTGGCCCCAGGGGCTCGAGGTCGAACGCCAGGTCGACCCGCCACAGGTGCTGGCGGGCTTCGCGTTCGGCGGGTTTTTCCTTGGGGTCCCTGGGCGGTGGGTCTTCGCGCTGCACCTTGACCTGCAGCGGCACGATGTCCTGCAGGTTGCGCATGGGGATTTCCAGTTGCCAGGTGGTTTGCAGGCGGCCGTCCTCGGTCATGCCGGTCTGCTCCAGGCTCGACAATTGGTGGCTTTGCAGGCGCGAGATCGCGGCGGCGGCCAGGCGCAGCAGGTGTTCCAGGTCGCCTTCCTCGGTCAGGTTCTGCAGCAGCCGCGAGGGCAGGGGGAAGCCACCCGGTGCCGGTTTGGCGCTGACTTGGCCGAGGGTGCCGAGGGCGTTGCGCACAAAGCTCGGCAGGGCCTGGGCCAGGGTGTTGGCGGCCAACGCGGCATTGAAGCTGGGGTTGGTCGGCAGGCCGGGGGCCAGTTGGGCGATCAGGCGCAACAGATTGCCCTTGAGGTCGTCTGCCGGCGCCGGATGCTGTCCGGCGAGCAATCGGCTTTCGAGAAACAGCCCGCTGTTGAGCAGCGCTTGCGCCAGCCCCTTGGCACTGGTCAGGTGCTGGATCTCGGGCAGGCTGGCAAGCAGTTTGTCGACGCTGGCGCGAACTTCAGGGGATTGCCCATCGGCCGGCAGGTTCTGCAAGGCCTTGAACACCGCGTCCAGTGAACCTTGGCGACTCTGCTGGGTGTGCAACTGTTGGCTGATCGCCAGTTGTTCCTGGCGAGTGCTCAGGGGCACGAAGCTTAAGGTGTGCGCGTCCTGGACCTGGGCACTGAGCAGGGTGCCGATGCGCAGCGGCTGCGGGCTGTCGATGTTCAGGGTGCTGCCGCTGAGCGCGCTGTTGAGCAGGCTGACCATCGAGCGGTACACCGCCGGTTGCCCCGGGGTCTGCGGCTGTAACTGGGTGGTCAGCACCTTGCCCTGCAGCAGGGTGCCCACCGGCAATTGTGTGGTGTCAATGCGCGACAGGGCCGCGGCATTGCTGGTCTGGCTGGAGAGTGGACTGATGGCCAGGCTGCCGGCCGAGGGTTGGGTGATGGCCAGGCTGGCACCCAGGGCCAATGGCAGGCTGCTGGTGGCCGATACGGTGGTCTGGCGCCCGCCGGCCAGGGTGATCTTGAGCAGCAGCTGGAACATCTGCTGGTCCTGCTTGAGTGACAGGACTTCGGCCTTGGCGCTCTGCCCGGCACCGATCAGGCCGTCCACCGGGGTCAGCAGCTTGAGCACCTCGCCACTGGCCTGCGGGCGCGGCGTGGCAGGTGCCGCGGGGGGCAGGGGAGGAAGGTTGATCTCAGCGGTCATCGGTCACACCCTGTCGAAATTGCCCTCTTGAGAGTAGGACATGACATGTATAATGCCGCCCGTCTCCAAGGACGCGTGGCGAAAACACCATAAATGTTGACCCAGCTCTCTGGAGCAGGCCGTCAATGCATCTATGCTGCACCACTTTAACGGCCGATCCACTGCCGACTTGAACCGTAAAGGCCCGCGATCTCTTGACCATCCCTCTACTAGAAGCCGTAGCGCTCGCCTGTGAGCGAGACTGGCGGATGCTCTTCGAAAACCTCGGATTGCGTCTGGATCGCGGTGACATGCTGCAGATCAGCGGCCCCAATGGCAGCGGCAAGACCAGCCTGCTGCGCCTGCTCGCCGGCCTGATGCAGCCGACCAGCGGCCAGGTGCTGCTCAATGGCGAGCCGCTGCACAGCCAGCGCACGGAGCTGGCCCACAACCTGTTGTGGATCGGCCATGCCGCCGGCATCAAGGACCTGCTGAGCGCCGAAGAGAACCTCAGTTGGCTCTGCGCCCTGCACCAGCCGGCCAGCCGCGAGGCCATCTGGCAGGCACTGGCGGCCGTCGGGCTGCGCGGATTTGAAGACGTGCCGTGCCATACCCTGTCCGCCGGTCAGCAACGCCGGGTGGCCCTGGCGCGCTTGTACCTCGACAGCCCGGCGCTGTGGGTCCTCGACGAGCCGTTCACCGCCCTGGACAAGCAAGGTGTCGCCCAGTTGGAAGGGCACCTGGCCGCCCACTGTGAACAGGGCGGCATGGTGATTCTGACCACTCACCACACCATGACCCGGATGCCGGCCGGTTACCGCGATATTGATCTGGGGCAATGGGCTGTATGAGTGTTTTTGCGCTGTTGGTGGCCCGTGAGGCCCGGTTGTTGTGTCGCCGTCCGGCGGAGCTGGCCAACCCCCTGGTATTTTTCGCAATTGTTGTCGCATTGTTTCCATTGGCGGTGGGACCTGAGACTCAATTGTTGCAAACCTTGTCTCCTGGCCTGGTCTGGGTAGCGGCCCTTTTATCGGTTTTGCTCTCGCTGGACGGGCTTTTCCGCAGTGATTTCGAGGACGGATCCCTTGAGCAGTGGGTCCTTTCGTCGCACCCCCTGGCTCTTCTGGTTTTGGCCAAGGTACTGGCACACTGGGCGTTTTCCGGCCTGGCACTGGTATTGCTTGCGCCGTTGCTGGCCTTGATGCTCGGTTTGCCTGCCGCCTGTCTGCCGGTTTTGCTCTTGTCGCTGTTGCTGGGTACACCGGTGCTGAGCCTGCTCGGTGCGGTCGGCGCGGCGCTGACGGTGGGTTTGAAGCGTGGCGGCTTGCTGCTGGCGCTGTTGATTCTGCCGTTGTATATCCCGGTGTTGATCCTGGGCAGTGGCGCCTTGCAGGCGGCACTTCAGGGCATGCCGGCGACCGGGTATCTGCTGTGGCTTGGGAGCCTGACCGCCCTGGCAGTTACCCTGACACCCTTTGCAATAGCTGCTGGCCTGAAGATCAGCGTCGGCGAATAATGAGGTCTGGTCAAAAAACGACCAGTAAAGACCCTGGCTTTTCGTGTTGACGAAAAGCAACCGTGATGGAAACAGCAATGAACTGGACCTGGTTTCACAAGCTCGGCTCGCCCAAGTGGTTTTACGGCATCAGCGGCAAAATGCTGCCCTGGCTGAGTATCGCCGCCGTGTTGCTGATCGGCATTGGAGTGGTCTGGGGCCTGGCGTTCGCACCGCCGGACTACCAGCAAGGCAACAGCTTCAGGATCATCTACATTCACGTGCCGGCGGCCATGCTGGCGCAGTCGGTGTATGTGATGCTGGCGGTCTGCGGCATCGTCGGGCTGGTGTGGAAGATGAAACTGGCCGACGTCGCCCTGCAATGCGCGGCCCCCATCGGTGCCTGGATGACCGCCGTGGCGCTGGTCACCGGGGCGATCTGGGGCAAGCCGACCTGGGGGTCGTGGTGGGTCTGGGATGCGCGACTAACGTCGATGCTGATCCTGCTGTTCCTGTACTTCGGTCTCATTGCGCTGGGCAACGCCATCAGCAATCGTGACAGCGCCGCCAAGGCCTGCGCGGTGCTGGCGATTGTCGGGGTGATCAACATCCCGATCATCAAGTATTCGGTGGAGTGGTGGAACACCCTGCACCAGGGCGCGACCTTCACCCTCACTGAAAAGCCGGCCATGCCGGTGGAAATGTGGCTGCCGCTGCTGCTGACGGTGTTGGGTTTCTACTGTTTCTTCGGCGCGGTGCTGTTGCTGCGCATGCGCCTTGAAGTGCTCAAGCGCGAAGCCCGGGCCAGTTGGGTGAAAGCCGAAGTGCAAAACAGCCTGGAGGCCGCCTCATGAGTTTTGCTTCATTGGGCGACTTCCTCGCCATGGGCCATCACGGTCTTTATGTCTGGTCGGCCTATGGCATCTGCCTGGCGGTACTGGCCCTCAACGTGGTCGCGCCGATCCTGGCCCGCAAGCGTTATCTGCAACAAGAGGCGCGTCGTCTGCGCCGGGAGAACAGCAAGTGAATCCGCTGCGTAAAAAACGTCTGCTCATCATTCTCGCGATCCTGGTGGGGGTCGGCGCTGCTGTCGGCCTGGCCTTGAGTGCCTTGCAGCAAAACATCAACCTGTTCTACACCCCGACCCAGATCGCCAATGGCGAAGCCCCGCAAGACACGCGCATCCGCGCCGGTGGGATGGTCGAGGCCGGTTCCCTGAAACGCTCCGGCGATTCGCTGGACGTGAGGTTCGTCGTCACCGACTTCAACAAATCCGTGACCATCACCTACCGCGGCATCCTCCCGGACCTGTTCCGCGAAGGGCAGGGCATCGTCGCCCTGGGCAAATTGAATGCCGAGGGCGTGGTGGTGGCTGACGAAGTGCTGGCCAAGCACGACGAGAAGTACATGCCGCCGGAAGTGACCAAGGCGCTCAAAGACAGTGGTCAATCCGCCCCGACACCCGTGAAGGAGGGTTGATCCATGACATCCGGCATCTTTATTCCCGAGTTGGGCCACCTGGCGATGATCCTCGCCCTGTGTTTTGCCATCGTCCAGGCCATCGTGCCGTTGCTTGGCGCCTGGCGCGGTGACCGCATGTGGATGGGCCTGGCCCAGCCGGCTGCCTGGGGGCAGTTCGCGTTCCTGGCGTTTTCCTTCGGTTGCCTGACCTATGCCTTCATGGTCGACGATTTCTCCGTCGCCTATGTGGCCAACAACTCCAACAGCGCCTTGCCGTGGTACTACAAGTTCAGCGCCGTGTGGGGCGCCCACGAAGGTTCGCTGCTGCTGTGGGCGATGATTCTTGGCGGCTGGACGTTTGCCGTGTCGGTGTTCTCGCGGCAATTGCCCCAGGTCATGCTGGCGCGGGTGCTGGCGGTGATGGGCATGATCAGCACCGGCTTCCTGCTGTTCCTGATCCTCACCTCGAACCCGTTCAAGCGCATCCTGCCGCAGATGCCCACCGATGGCGCCGACCTCAACCCGTTGCTGCAGGACATCGGCCTGATCGTTCACCCGCCGATGCTGTACATGGGCTACGTCGGGTTCTCGGTGGCATTCGCCTTCGCCATCGCCGCCTTGATGGGCGGTCGCCTGGATGCCGCATGGGCCCGTTGGTCACGTCCGTGGACCATCGTCGCCTGGGCGTTCCTGGGCATCGGCATCACCCTCGGTTCGTGGTGGGCCTACTACGAACTCGGCTGGGGCGGCTGGTGGTTCTGGGACCCGGTGGAAAACGCCTCGTTCATGCCCTGGCTGGTCGGCACGGCGCTGATTCACTCCCTGGCAGTCACCGAAAAACGGGGTGTGTTCAAAAGCTGGACCGTGCTGCTGGCGATCGCTGCCTTCTCCCTGAGCCTGCTGGGGACCTTCCTCGTGCGTTCCGGGGTCCTGACGTCGGTCCACGCCTTTGCCTCGGACCCTGAGCGTGGCGTGTTCATCCTGATTTTCCTGCTGTTTGTGGTGGGTGGCTCGCTGACCCTGTTCGCCCTGCGTGCGCCGGTGGTCAAGAGTCATGTGGGCTTTAACCTGTGGTCGCGGGAAACCCTGCTGCTGGGCAACAACCTGGTGCTGGTGGTAGCGGCCTCGATGATCCTGCTCGGTACCCTGTATCCGTTGATCCTGGACGCCATGACCGGCGCCAAGCTGTCGGTTGGCCCGCCGTACTTCAACGCCTTGTTCATTCCATTGATGGCGTTGTTGATGGTGGTGATGGCCGTCGGCGTGCTGGTGCGTTGGAAGGACACCCCGGTGAAATGGCTGGTGGGCATGCTCACCCCGGTGTTGCTGGGCAGCGCTGCGCTAGCGGTAGTGGCCGGGATCGCCTATGGCGATTTCAACTGGGCCGTGCTGGCGACCTTCATGCTCGCCGCCTGGGTGTTGTTGGCCGGGGTACGCGACATTCTCGACAAGACCCGCCACAAAGGCCTGATCAAGGGCCTGCCGACCCTGACCCGCAGTTACTGGGGCATGCAGATCGCGCACCTGGGGATCGCCGTGTGCGCCCTGGGCGTGGTGCTTTCCAGTCAGAACAGCGCCGAGCGCGACCTGCGCCTGGAGCCAGGCGAGTCGATGGAGCTGGCCGGCTATCACTTTGTGTTCGAGGGGGCCAAGCACTTCGAAGGGCCGAACTTTACCTCCGACAAGGGCACCGTGCGGGTGATCCGCAACGGCAAGGAAGTCAGCGTGCTGCACCCGGAAAAGCGCCTGTACACCGTGCAGAACTCGGTGATGACCGAGGCCGGGATCGACGCCGGTTTCACCCGTGACATCTACGTCGCCCTCGGCGAGCCCTTGGGCGAAGGCGCCTGGGCCGTGCGGGTACACGTCAAGCCGTTCGTGCGCTGGATCTGGTTCGGCGGCCTGCTGACCGGCTTTGGCGGGTTGCTGGCGGCCATGGACCGGCGCTATCGGGTCAAGGTGAAAAGCCGGGTGCGTGAAGCGCTGGGCATGTCGGGAGCGACTGCATGAGACGTTGGTTGATGGTGTTGCCACTGGCGCTGTTTCTGCTGGTGGCGGTGTTTCTGTACCGCGGGTTGTACCTCAATCCGGCGGAGTTGCCTTCGGCAATGATCGGCAAGCCATTCCCGGAGTTCAGCCTGGTCAACGTGCAGGGCGACAAGACCCTGACCCGCGCTGATCTGCTGGGCAAACCGGCGCTGGTCAACGTCTGGGGCACCTGGTGCATTTCCTGCCGGGTCGAGCACCCGGTGTTGAACAAGCTGGCCGAGCAGGGCGTGGTGATCTACGGGGTGAACTATAAGGACGTCAACGCCGATGCCTTGAAGTGGCTGGCCGAGTTCCACAATCCGTACGTGCTGGACATCCGTGACGAGGAGGGCTCCCTGGGCCTGAACCTGGGCGTCTACGGTGCGCCGGAAACCTTCTTCATCGACGCCAAGGGCATCATCCGCGACAAGTACGTGGGGGTGATCGACGAGGTGGTCTGGCGTGAACAACTGGCGGCCAAGTATCAGGCGCTGGTCGATGAGGCCAAGCCATGAAGCGCTGGTTTGCCGCTGTGGTCCTGGGCTTGAGTCTGGCCGGGGTGGCCCACGCCGCCATCGACACCTACGAGTTCACCAAGGACGGGGATCGCGAGCGCTTTCGCGAACTGACCAAGGAACTGCGTTGCCCCAAGTGCCAGAACCAGGACATTGCCGATTCCAACGCACCGATTGCCGCCGACTTGCGCAAAGAGATTTTCCGCATGCTCGGCGAGGGCAAGGACAACCAGCAGATCATCGACTTCATGGTCGACCGCTATGGTGACTTCGTCCGCTACAAACCTGCCCTGACCGGCAAGACCGCTCTGTTGTGGTTCGGCCCGGCCGGGCTGCTGCTCGGTGGCGTGGTGGTGATTGCCCTGATCGTCCGTCGTCGGCGCGTTGAACGCGCGGCTGGCAAGGACACGCTTTCTGCCGAGGAGCGCGAGCGCCTCGACCAACTGCTGGACAAAAACACTGATGATTGATTTCTGGCTTGCCGCAGGTCTGCTGCTTCTGGTTGCCCTGAGTTTTCTGTTGATCCCGGTTCTGCGTGGCCGTCGTGCCCAGCGTGAAGAGGATCGTACCGCGCTGAACGTGGCGCTTTACCAAGAGCGGGTGGCTGAGTTGCAGACGCAGCAGGCCGAAGGCGTGCTCGATGCCACACAAATGACCGCCGGGCGTGATGAAGCCGCCCGTGAGCTGCTGGCCGATACCGAAGGCGCCGACACCGCTCGGGTGTCCCGTTTGGGCAAGCCGTTGCCGTTGCTGGCGGCGATCCTGGTGCCAGTGCTGGGCCTGGGCTTGTACCTGCAGTTTGGTGCCAGCGACAAGGTCGAGTTGACCCGCGAATTCGCCCAGGCACCGCAGTCGATGGAAGAAATGACCTTGCGCCTGGAGCGTGCCGTGGCGGCCCAACCGGATTCCGCCGAGGGCCTGTACTTCCTGGGCCGTACCTACATGGCCCAGGACCGCCCGGCGGACGCGGCGAAGATTTTCGAGCGCACCGTAGCCCTGGCCGGCCGCCAGCCCGAACTGCTCGGCCAATGGGCCCAGGCCCAGTACTTTGCCGACAACAAGAAATGGTCGGACAAGGTCCAGGCGCTGACCGACGAAGCTCTCAAGGCCGATCCGAAGGAAGTCACCAGCCTTGGCCTGCTGGGCATCGCCGCCTTCGAAAGCGAGCGCTACCAGGACGCTATCGACTACTGGAACCGCCTGTTGGCGCAACTGCCGGCCGAGGACAACTCCCGTGCCGCGCTGCAAGGCGGCATTCAGCGGGCCACGGAAAAACTCCAGGAAAGCGGCGCGACTGTCGCCAAGGCGCCAGCCGTCGCGGCCAAGCCGGTGGCCTTGCTCAAGGTGTCGGTCGACCTGTCGGCCGAGGTCAAGGCCAAGGTCCAGCCGGGTGACAGCGTGTTCATCTTCGCCCGTGCCGTATCCGGCCCACCGGCTCCCCTGGCAGCCAAGCGCTTGACCGTCGCCGACTTGCCGGTGACCGTGGAGTTGGGGGACGCGGATGCAATGATGCCGCAGTTGAAACTGTCGAACTTCCCTGAAGTCCAACTGGTTGCACGGGTATCCCGCGCCGGTCAACCGACTGCCGGCGAGTGGGTCGGGCGCAGCCAGCCGATGGCCAGCAGCACCACCGCGCCGCAATCGTTGACCATCGACAGCCCGGACCAATAATCAGGAAATGCCGCTATGACCGTACTTGCTCGAATCACCCTGCTCAGCCTGGTTCTTGGGTTAAGCGCCTGTACGGTCCAGCAGCCGACTCCGGACACCAGCCCGCTGCCGCCGATCCCGCCATCGGGCCCGACCACCAAGCCCAAGCCCTCGACGGCACCCAGCAAACCGGTGACGCCGAGCAAGCCGGCCAAACCCCTGCCACGCACCTCCGCCAGCTTCGCCCCGCCACCGGGCGGCAACAGCCACTGGGACGCGAAACTGGGGGTCTACGTCCTCGACGACCAGAGCAACGTCTTCTACCGCCAGCGCACCTACTACCGCTGGAACAACGGCTGGAGCCGCAGCATCAGCCCGCAAGGGCCGTGGGAAGAGACCGATATTCAGGGCGTGCCTTCGGGGTTGGGCAGGCAGTTCGGGCAGTAAAAATAACAGCGCCTTGGGCTTGATCGGTGAGTTTCCGAATGTTGCCGTCACTGGAACCCTGTTGCCGGTTGATTTAGATTTCCCGGTCATTCCAGGGAGTCAGGAGTCTTCATGCACAAGTCGGTGTTAAATCCCTCCAGTGTTTTCAACTCGCTGCAGTACGGGTTCAGCCAGGCGGTTGAGGTCAATGGCGGGCGTCGTTTGCTGTTGTCCGGTCAGGTCGGTGTCGATGCGCATGAGCGTACGGTAGCGCCTGGCTTGCGTGAGCAGACCGACAAGGCGTTCGACAATATCGTGGCGGTCCTGGGCGAGGCGGGCGGGGATCTGTCCCATGTGGTGATGATGCGGATCTACATCGCCGAGGCCGCGCGCGATGAACAAGCGCAGATCACCCAGGTGTTGCTGGAGCGCTTCCCAACCAATCCGCCAGCGTCTTCGTGGGTGATTGTCAGCGGGCTGTCCTTGCCGCAGTGGCTGATCGAAGTGGAAGTGGAAGCGATGTTGCCCTAGAACGGGCAGCGACAAAAAAGGCGACCCGCGGGTCGCCTTTTTCAGTTTTAGCGCCGCTTATTGGCCGCTGTAGATCTTGTCGAAAATCCCACCGTCGTTGAAGTGGGTCTTCTGCACGGTGCGCCAGTCACCGAAGGTTTTTTCCACCGACAGGAAGTCGACTTTCGGGAAGCGGTCGGTGTACTTGGCCAGTACGGCCGGGTCACGTGGGCGCAGGTAGTTGGCGGCGGCGATTTCCTGGCCTTCCGGGGACCACAGGTACTTCAGGTATTCCTCGGCAGCGGCACGGCTGCCTTTCCTGTCGACGACTTTGTCGACCACGCTGACCGGTGGCTCGGCTTCGGCGGAGACGCTTGGGTAGATCACTTCGAACTGGTCGCGACCGAATTCGCGGGCAATCATTTCCGCTTCGTTCTCGAAGGTCACCAGCACGTCGCCGATCTGGTTGGTCATGAAGGTGGTGGTGGCCGCACGGCCGCCGGTGTCGAGGACCGGGGCTTGCTTGAACAGTTTGCCGACGAAGTCCTTGGCCTTGTTCTCATCGCCGCCGTTCTTCAGCACATAGCCCCAGGCGGACAGGTAGGTGTAGCGGCCGTTACCCGAGGTTTTCGGGTTGGGCACAATCACCTGGACGCCGTCCTGGAGCAGGTCGGGCCAGTCTTTCAGGGCCTTGGGGTTGCCCTTGCGGACGATGAACACGGTGGCCGAGGTGAACGGTGCGCTGTTGTTCGGCAGGCGGGAGACCCAGTTGTCCGGGATCAGTTTGCCGTTGTCGGCCAGGGCATTGATGTCGGTGGCCATGTTCATGGTAATGACGTCGGCCGGCAGGCCGTCGATCACCGAGCGTGCCTGTTTGCTGGAGCCGCCGAAAGACATCTGCAGGGTGATGGTTTCGTTGTGCTCGGCTTGCCAGTGTTTCTGGAAGGCAGTGTTGTAGTCTTTGTAGAAATCGCGCATCACGTCGTAGGACACGTTAAGCAGGGTCGGTGCGGCTTGAGCCACGCTAGCGAGGGTCAGGCCTGCGGCCAGGAGTGAGGCGCCAAAGATCTTTTTCACTGCACATTCCTTTTGTTCGAGAGAGTGAAGGCATTTTGCCGTCGACTATAGCCGGGCTCCTATAGTCCTTTAAAGATTAAAAAGTACTTTGCTTATTCGATTTTCTTAAATAACGCATTGCCGCAGCGCGAGCAGAACGCTGCGCCGTGCTCATGGTTGTTTTTCTTGCACACTGGGCAGTCGTGTTGCAGTTGTTCGCCGCGCATGGCGTTGGCCAGTTCCGCGGTGAAGATGCCCGTCGGCACGGCGATGATCGAGTAACCGGTGATCATCACCAGCGATGAAATGACCTGGCCCAGGGGGGTCTTGGGCACGATGTCGCCGAAGCCCACGGTGGTCAGCGTGACGATCGCCCAGTAAATGCCCTTGGGGATGCTGGTGAAGCCGTTCTGCGGGCCTTCGATCACGTACATGAGGGTGCCGAACACCGTCACCAGGGTGCACACGCTGACCAGGAACACCACGATCTTCTGCTTGCTGCCGCGCAGCGCCGACATCAGGTAGTTGGCTTGCTTGAGGTAGGGGCTGAGCTTGAGCACGCGGAAGATCCGCAGCATGCGGATGATGCGGATGATCAGCAGGTACTGGGCGTCGCTGTAGTACAGGGCGAGTATCCCCGGCACGATCGCCAGCAGGTCCACCAGCCCGTAGAAACTGAACGCGTAGCGCAATGGCTTGGGCGAGCAGTACAGGCGCAATCCGTATTCGATGGCAAAGATGAAGGTGAAGCCCCACTCGATGTACGCCAGCACGTTGGCATAGTCGCGGTGGATGCTGTCGATGCTATCGAGCATCACGATCACCAGGCTGGCGAGGATGATCAACAGCAGGATGCCGTCGAAGCGCCGTCCGGCCTGGGTGTCGCTCTGGAACACGATGACGTGAAGCTCTTCACGCCAGTTTTTGCTGCTGTCCATGGGGAACGCCTGAATCAATGATCAGCGCAGCCTAGGTTGATTCTCCTCCCGAGTGCAAGGCGTATGGGGAGCAGTGGCCTTCGCAAACACGTGAAGGGCGCTGCGCACCAGCCAGCAGGCAAGTATGAACGGCGCGGTCAGCGTGGGCAGACCGATGGCGGCAAACAGCGGCGTCAGCAACAGGGCCAAGGTTATGCCGACCAACGGCAGCCACGGTTGTGGGCGTTGCGCGCTGAGGGCGAGGGCGGCGAGCACGGCGTTATAGCCACCGAGGCCGAGCAATGCGCCGTAGAAGTCGTGATGCAGCATGCTCCAGCCCATGCCCGCGACAGAGGCCAGCAATGCCCAGCAGAAGGCGCGGCGGTCGGCGATCAGCAATCCGGCGGCAATCAGCGCACCGGCCAGCGGATGCCCCAGGAACATCACCTGGCCAATGCCTTTGAGGGGCGCGGCGAGCATGTTCAGCGTGCTGACTTCGATCAAATGGGCGGTGGTCGGGGGCGTGGCGAAACACAGCAGCAACCAGCTCAGCACGACGAAGGGCGTGGTGTAGGCCGGCAGGTATTGGCTGAGCCGCGCGCGCTTGAGCCACTGTTGCGTGATCATTGCGCTCAGGCCGCCGGCGGCCAGAATCAGCGGCGGCAGCAGTGCCGACCAGGGGAAATACAGGCTCAGTAACAGTCCAAGCAGGACGCCGTTGTAGCTGAACAGTCCGGCCTGGCGATCAGCCTTGGCATAGTTGCGGCGTTGCGCGGTCAGCAGCCCGGCGACACCGCCCAGCAAGGCACCGCCAAGCAGGGCCGGGGCGGTGAACAGGATGGCTGAAAGAATCAGCAAACCGCACAGCGGATTGCGCTGGAGGAAGATTTGGCTGAAGCCGTTGAGCAAGGCTTCGGCCCAGTCGGGGCAGTGGCTGTTGAAGTGGTTGGCAGGCATGGCAGTTCTGAAAGGTCAAAGGGAGCGAGCCTGCTCGCGAGGAGGCCGGTATGGGCGCTCTAGATCAACGTCTCGATGCGCAACGAGTTAGTCGATCCCGGCTGGCCGAAAGGCACACCGGCGGTGATCAACAAGGTGTCGCCGCGCTGGGCCATGCCTTGGGCCTGGGCAATCTCCAGGGCGGTGGAGCAGACCTCGTCGACCTGGCGCAAGCGGTCGTTGACCACCGAGTGCACGCCCCAGGCCACGCTCAGGCGACGGGCAGTGGGCAGGTTCGGGGTCAGGTTGAGGATCGGCACCGCCGGCCGCTCCCGCGCCGCACGCAAGCTTGAGCTGCCCGACTCGCTGTAGTTGACCAGGACCGCCACCGGCAGGATGTTGCTGATGCGGCGGATCGCACAACTGATGGCGTCCGAGGTGGTGGCTTCGGCTTTTGGTCGGCTGACGTCCAGTTGCGCCTGATAGTCCGGGCCGCTTTCGACCTGGCGGATGATCTTGCTCATCATCTGCACGGCTTCGAGCGGGTACTCACCGGAGGCGGTTTCCGCCGACAGCATCACCGCGTCGGTGCCTTCGGCCACGGCGGTGGCGACATCGGTGACCTCGGCGCGGGTCGGCGCCGGGGAGAAGCGCATGGATTCGAGCATCTGGGTTGCCACCACCACCGGCTTACCCAACTGGCGGCAGGTGCGGATGATGTCTTTCTGGATCTGCGGCACGCTTTCGGCCGGCACCTCCACCCCCAGGTCGCCACGGGCCACCATGATCGCGTCACTCAGCTCGGCGATTTCCCGCAGTTGCTCGACCGCCGAGGGTTTCTCGATTTTCGCCATCAGGAACGCCTTGTCGCCGATCAGGGCGCGGGCTTCGCGGATGTCCTCGGGACGCTGCACGAACGACAGGGCCACCCAATCCACCCCCAGTTCCAGGCCGAAGCTCAGGTCACGCCGGTCCTTGGCGGTCAGCGGGCTGAGGTCGAGCACCGCTTGCGGCACGTTGACGCCCTTGCGATCCGACAGCTCGCCGCCATTGAGCACGGTGGTGTCGATGGCGTCGGCATACGTGCTGACCACCCGCAGGCGCAGCTTGCCGTCGTCCAGCAGCAGGTCCATGCCCGGCTCCAGCGCCGCGATGATTTCCGGATGGGGCAGGTTGACCCGGCGAGCGTCGCCCGGCGTGGGATCGAGGTCCAGGCGCAGGGCCTGGCCGCGCACCAGTTGCACCTTGCCTTCGGCGAATTTGCCGACCCGCAGCTTCGGGCCTTGCAGGTCCATCAGGATGCCCAGCGGGTAATTGAGCTGGCGCTCGACTTCGCGGATCCACTGGTAACGCTGGGCGTGGTCGGCATGATCGCCATGGCTGAAGTTCAGGCGAAAGATGTTGACCCCAGCCTGCACCAGCTCACGGATGTCTTCGATGCCGTCGGTGGCAGGCCCCAGGGTGGCGAGGATTTTGACCTTTTTGTCAGGCGTCATGGTTTGGGCTCTCGAGGATCAGGATGGCGCGGAAGTCGTTGACGTTGGTGCGGGTCGGCTCGGTGACGATCAGGGCGTCGAGCGCCTGGAAGTAACCGTAGCCATTGTTGTTGTCGAGTTCGGCGCTGGCGCTCAGGCCCAGGGCGGCGGCGCGGGCGTAGCTGTCCGGGGTCATCAGGGCGCCGGCGTTGTCTTCGGAGCCATCGATGCCGTCGGTATCACCGGCCAGCGCATAGACGCCTGGCAGGCCCTTGAGGCTGTCGGTCAGGCTCAGCAGGAACTCGGCGTTGCGCCCGCCACGGCCATTGCCGCGCACGGTCACGGTGGTTTCGCCACCGGACAGAATCACGCAGGGCGCCGCCAGCGGCTGGCCATGCAGCACTACCTGGCGGGCGATGCCGGCGTGGACCTTTGCCACCTCGCGGGACTCGCCTTCCAGGTCACCCAGGATCAATGGACTGAAACCGGCCTGGCGAGCTTTCACTGCCGCCGCTTCCAGGGATTGCTGGGGGCGGGCGATCAATTGGAAATGGCTGCGGGCCAGGCTCGGATCACCGGGTTTTACCGTTTCCGATTCGGGGCTTTGCAGCCAGTTGCGCACCGAAGCCGGAACCTCGATGGCGTAGCGTTTGAGGATCGCCAGCGCCTCGGCCGACGTGCTCGGGTCGGCCACGGTCGGGCCGGAGGCGATCACGGTGGCGAGGTCGCCCGGGACGTCGGAAATGGCATAGGTGTACACCGTGGCCGGCCAGCAGGCTTTGCCCAGGCGCCCGCCCTTGATGGCGGAGAGGTGCTTGCGCACGCAGTTCATCTCGCCGATGGTCGCGCCGCACTTGAGCAGGGCTTTGTTGATGGCCTGCTTGTCGGCCAGGGTAATGCCGGCTGCGGGCAGTGCGAGCAAAGCCGAGCCGCCGCCGGAGAGCAGGAAGATTACCCGGTCGTCTTCATTCAGGTTGCTGACCAGCTCCAGTACGCGCTTGGCCACGGCCAGGCCAGCGGCGTCCGGTACCGGGTGGGCGGCTTCGACCACTTCGATTTTTTCGCACGGCGCGCCGTGACCGTAGCGGGTGACCACCAGCCCGGACACTTCACCCTGCCAGCAGCGCTCTACCACCTGGGCCATGGCGGCCGCGGCCTTGCCGGCACCGATGACGATCACCCGACCGCTGCGGTCTTGGGGTAGATGAGCTTCGAGGACCTGTTGCGGATGGGCCGCGTCAATGGCGGTGGCGAACAGGTCGCGCAGGAATTGTTGCGGATCGACCGACATGGCGGGCTCCCGGAATTCTTGTTATTGGGATGGAACGAGCACGTGTTGGCCGCTCGGGTCCTTGTGGGAGCTGGCTTGCCTGCGATTCAGACGACGCGGTTTATCAGGTACACCGCGGCGATTCCATCGCGGGCAAGCCCGCTCCCACAAGAAGAACGGGTGGCCCCAAAGATTTACTTATCGCGAATCGAGAAATTCGCCATGTGCTCCAGGCCCTTGATCAGCGCCGAGTGGTCCCAGTTGCTGCCGCCGATGGCCGCGCAGGTGCTGAACACTTGCTGGGTGTTGGCGGTGTTGGGCAGGTTGATGTTCAGTTCTTTGGCGCCTTGAAGGGCCAGGTTCAGGTCCTTCTGGTGCAGGCTGATGCGGAAGCCTGGATCGAAGGTGCCCTTGATCATGCGCTCGCCGTGGACTTCAAGGATCTTCGAGGAGGCAAAACCGCCCATCAGTGCTTCACGGACCTTGGCCGGATCGGCGCCGTTTTTCGAGGCGAACAGCAGGGCTTCGGCCACCGCCTGGATGTTCAGCGCAACGATGATCTGGTTCGCCACCTTGGCGGTTTGACCGTCGCCATTGCCGCCCACCAGGGTGATGTTCTTGCCCATGGCCTGGAACAGCGCCAGGGCGCGTTCGAAGGCATCGGCATCGCCGCCGACCATGATGCTCAGGGTCGCCGCCTTGGCGCCCACTTCACCGCCGGACACCGGGGCGTCGAGGTACTGTGCACCTTTTTCGTTGATCCGGGCGGCGAAGGCTTTGGTCGCGGTTGGCGAGATCGAGCTCATGTCGATCACCACTTTGCCTTTGCCAACGCCGGCGGCAACGCCATCGGCGCGCAACAGCACGTCCTCGACCTGGGGGGTATCCGGGACCATGACGATGATGAATTCGGCTTCCTGGGCGACTTCTTTCGGGTTCGCCAGGGCGACGGCGCCCGCAGCGATCAGATCGGCAGGGGCAGCGTCGTGGTGTTGCGAAAGGAACAGGCTGTGCCCGGCTTTCTGCAGGTTTGCCGCCATTGGGTGGCCCATGATGCCGGTGCCGATGAATCCGATTTTAGCCATGAGAAAATCCTCTTGTTTTTATTGCTGCTGCAAACAAATGGGCAACTGCTGCTCTAGGTAGGAGCGAGCTTGCTCGCGATAGCGGTGTGTCAGGCAATATGGATGTTGGATTTGCCGGACTCATCGCGAGCAAGCTCGCTCCTACAGGGGGAGCAGCGTTAGATTGCGTTGTGGGTTTTCAGCCAGCCCAGGCCTGCTTCAGTGGTGGTCAGCGGCTTGTATTCACAGCCAACCCAACCCTGGTAGCCGATGCGGTCCAGGTGTTCGAACAGGAAGCGATAGTTGATCTCGCCAGTGCCCGGCTCGTTGCGGCCCGGGTTGTCGGCCAGTTGGATGTGGTTGATCTCGTCCAGGTGCGTGGTCATGGTGCGGGCCAGGTCGCCCTCCATGATTTGCATGTGGTAGATGTCGTATTGCAGGAACAGGTTGGCACTGCCCACTGACTCGCGAATCGACAGTGCCTGCGCGGTGTTGTTCAGGTAGAAACCCGGAATGTCGCGGGTGTTGATGGCTTCCATCACCAGCTTGAGGCCGGCGGCTTGCAGCTTGTCGGCGGCGAACTTGAGGTTGGCGACGAAGGTTGCTTGCACCGTGGCATCGTCCACGCCTTGTGGGCGAATGCCGGCCAGGCAGTTGACCTGGGTATTGCCCAGCACTTTTGCGTAGGCGATGGCCAGGTCGACACCGGCGCGGAACTCTTCCACGCGATCGGGGTGGCAGGCGATCCCGCGTTCACCCTTGGCCCAGTCACCGGCCGGCAGGTTGAACAGCACTTGGGTCAGGCCGTGGGCTTCCAGCTGGGCCTTGATTTCGGCGGAGCTGAAGTCGTACGGGAACAGGTATTCGACGCCACTGAAACCGGCCTTGGCGGCCGCTTCGAAGCGGGCAAGAAAATCCTGTTCAGTGAACAGCATGGACAGGTTGGCTGCAAAACGCGGCATGGTGGACTCCTGTAAATCTCTGGTGAGCGTTCCCGGATCCTGTGTGGGAGCGAGCTTGCTCCCACAGGATGCGAGAACGATCCTACAAATTAATCAAGCATCGAAATTGCGGTTGGCGCGTCGTTGCCGACCAGCGCCAGGTCTTCGAATTCGTTGACCGCGTTGATCTCGGTGCCCATGGAAATGTTGGTCACGCGCTCCAGGATAATCTCGACGATCACTGGAACCTTGAACTCCTCGATCAGGGCCTCGGCCTTGCGCAGGGCAGGGGCGATGTCGGCCGGCTCGAAGACCCGCAGGGCCTTGCAACCCAGGCCTTGGGCAACCGCGACGTGGTCCACGCCGTAGCCGTTGAGCTCCGGTGCGTTGAGGTTGTCGAAGGACAGCTGCACGCAGTAGTCCATGTCGAAGCCACGCTGCGCCTGACGGATCAGGCCCAGGTACGAGTTGTTGACTACCACGTGGATGTACGGCAGCTTGAACTGCGCGCCCACCGCCAGTTCTTCGATCATGAACTGGAAGTCGTAGTCGCCCGAGAGTGCCACAACCTTGCGGCTCGGGTCAGCCTTGACCACCCCCAGTGCGGCCGGAATGGTCCAGCCCAGTGGGCCGGCCTGGCCGCAGTTGATCCAGTGGCGCGGTTTGTAGACGTGCAGGAACTGCGCGCCGGCAATCTGCGACAGGCCAATGGTGCTGACGTAGCAGGTGTCTTTGCCGAACACCTGGTTCATCTCTTCGTAGACGCGCTGTGGCTTGACCGGCACGTTGTCGAAGTGGGTCTTGCGGTGCAGGCTGGCCTTGCGCTGCTGGCAGTCCTGCAGCCAGGCGCTGCGGTCCTTGAGCTTGCCGGCGGCTTTCCATTCGCGCGCCACTTCAATGAACACTTTCAGGGCCAGGCCCGCGTCGGAGACGATGCCTTGATCAGGGGTGAAGACCCGCCCGATCTGGGTGGGCTCGATGTCGACGTGAATGAACTTGCGGCCTTCGGTGTAGACGTCAACCGAGCCGGTATGACGGTTGGCCCAGCGGTTGCCCACGCCCAGCACCACGTCAGACTTGAGCATCGTGGCGTTGCCATAGCGGTGCGAAGTCTGCAGGCCGACCATGCCGACCATCAACGGGTGGTCGTCGGGGATCGTGCCCCAGCCCATCAGTGTCGGGATGACCGGAATGCCGGTCAGTTCGGCAAATTCCACCAGCAGCTCGCTGGCATCGGCGTTGATGATGCCGCCGCCGGCCACCAGCAATGGGCGCTCGGCTTGATCGAGCATCGCCAGGGCTTTTTCGACTTGTTTGCGGGTTGCCGCTGGCTTGGCCAATGGCAGCGGTTCGTAGGCGTCGATGTCGAATTCGATTTCGGCCATCTGCACGTCGAACGGCAGGTCGATGAGCACCGGGCCAGGACGGCCGGAACGCATTTCATAAAAGGCTTTCTGGAACGCGTAAGGCACCTGGCCGGGTTCCAGTACGGTGGTCGCCCATTTGGTCACCGGCTTGACGATGCTGGTGATGTCGACGGCCTGGAAGTCTTCCTTGTGCATACGGGCGCGGGGTGCTTGCCCGGTGATGCACAGGATCGGGATCGAGTCGGCCGAAGCGCTGTAGAGCCCGGTGACCATGTCGGTGCCGGCAGGGCCGGACGTACCGATGCACACGCCGATGTTGCCGGCCTTGGTGCGGGTGTAGCCCTCGGCCATGTGCGAGGCGCCTTCAACGTGGCGAGCGAGGACGTGATCGATGCCGCCGACCTTTTGCAAGGCGGAGTACAGCGGGTTGATCGCGGCTCCCGGGATGCCAAAAGCGGTATCAACCCCTTCACGGCGCATCACCAGAACGGCGGCTTCGATTGCTCTCATTTTGCTCATGGTTTTGTGCCTCTTTACGTTTTGTAATTGTATACAAGTGGCTTTGCGCAGAGTGTATTCACGGCGGATGGCGCAGGTCAATCCATTTTCTCAAGCGCTCGTTTCATTCGGCAAAAGCCCATAAACACTGTGGCGTTTCGTCGCACGAGGCGCATTTCGAAAATTATTGTATACAAAAAAATACTTCATTGTGTTCTATTTGTTGCATCGGACTGCGGCATCCACCCGCGTCCCACGGCTTTGTGAAAAACAAAATGAGGACGGCACCATGAGCGCTCTAACCTTGAAAGTCGCAGTCAACCTGGCCAGTCAGGCCATTGCCGCGGGACGTGCCATTGCGGCAGCGCCCCTGACCATCGCGGTACTGGATGCCGGTGGGCATCTGATTACCCTGCAACGTGAAGACGGCGCCAGCCTGCTGCGCCCGCAGATCGCTATCGGCAAGGCCTGGGGGGCGATCGCACTGGGCAAGGGCTCGCGCCTGTTGGCGCTGGATGCCCAGCAACGTCCCGCCTTCATCGCCGCGCTCAATAGCCTGGGGCAGGGCAGTGTGGTGCCGGCGCCGGGCGGGGTGCTGATTCGCGATCAGCAGGGCACTGTGCTGGGCGCCGTGGGCATCAGCGGGGATCTGTCGGACATCGACGAGCAGTGCGCGATCAATGCGATCGAGGCGCTGGGGTTGCGGGCGGATGCGGGGGTAGCGGCTTGATTTTGGATTGATTGATCTATTGTCATCGCCAGCAGGCTGGCTCCCACAGGGTTTGTGGTAGGACACAAGATTGTCTGAATGCCAGAATCCCCTGTAGGAGTGAGCCTGCTCGCGATAGCTATTTTCCAGTCACATCCAGCCAATAGTTTGCCCACCCACTTGAATCCACAGAGCTAGGCTTCTCATGACCTGATCATGGAGGCAAGGAATGCCGGATTCACCTGCTGCACACCGATTGCGAATAGGGCGCTATGCCGAAACCAGTCGAATTTATCTGTTAACCACCAATACACTTCACAGGGCCCCGGTTTTCAGGGATTTCACCTTGGGCAGGCTGGTGCTCGATCAGTTTCGAAATGCACAGAATCTAGGCTTTGCGAACTCGTTGGCCTGGGTGGTCATGCCAGATCATTTTCATTGGTTAATTGAGTTGCAGAGGGGAGCTTTGAGTGCGCTGATGCAGAAAACCAAGTCGATGAGTACCAAAGCTGTGAAGCAGTCTACCGGTCGAACTACCGGTCTCTGGCAGAGAGGATTTCATGATCGTGCACTGCGGCGGGAAGAGGGTTTGGTGAAATTGGCTCGATATGTAGTAGCCAACCCGTTGCGGGCTGGACTGGTGGAGAAGCTTGGCGACTATCCGTTGTGGGATGCGATTTGGGTTTGAGCTGAAACCGGGTTGCCTTCATCGCGAGCAGGCTCACTCCTACAGGGAAATGCATTTCAATGTGAGAGCGAGCCTGCTCGCGAAGGCCGCGCAGCGGTCTATCAGTCCGGCTCGCAGCCCTTGAGCACCAGGCGGATGATGGTCTGTGCGGCGGCTTCGTAGTCTTCTTCGTCGAGCTTGGCCTTGCCGGTGACGGCGGAGATCTGCCAGTCGAAGTCGGCGTAGGTCTGGGTTGCGGCCCAGATGCTGAACATCAGGTGGTTGGGGTCGATCGGGGCGATCTGGCCGCGGTCGATCCAGGTCTGGATGCATTCGATATTGTGCTTGGC
This sequence comes from Pseudomonas sp. RA_35y_Pfl2_P32, assembly GCF_963970735.1. Taxonomy (NCBI): domain Bacteria; kingdom Pseudomonadati; phylum Pseudomonadota; class Gammaproteobacteria; order Pseudomonadales; family Pseudomonadaceae; genus Pseudomonas; species Pseudomonas sp. RA_35y_Pfl2_P32. The sequence goes on along the minus strand of NZ_CAXAQF010000023.1, from coordinate 63,172 downwards.
CTGTCCGTTGAGCTGTTCGACCAGGTCGGCGCTCAGGTGCGGTGCGCCGTGCATGATCTCGCTGGCAAACACCTTGGAGGCAAACGGCAGGTCGCGGGAGATGCGGATCTTGGAGCGGATGTAGCCGCTGAGCACTTCGCTGGGTACGCCATCGGCGTTGAACGGCGTGGAGGCCTGCAGGATCGGCTCGATGATGCTTTCCAGAACCTCGCGGTAGAGGTTTTCCTTGGACTTGAAGTAGTAATAGACGTTGGGCTTGGGCAAACCCGCCTTGGCCGCGATGTCACTGGTTTTGGTCGCAGCGAAGCCTTTGTCGGCAAACTCTTCACTGGCGGCACGCAGGATCAGTTCTTTGTTGCGCTCGCGGATAGTGCTCATAAACCAAGGTGTTCCTTGCCGATACTGGCGGTGGCGCATGGTAGCACCGGCCTTGCGCAGCGCTCAAGAATGCCCATTGGCCCGATGGCAGGCTATGCTGCGCAACATCCATTCCCGAAGGAAACCATGCGCCATGGCAGGAAGTAGTTTGCTGGTACTGATCGACGATATCGCCGCCGTGCTCGATGACGTCGCGCTGATGACCAAGATGGCCGCGAAAAAGACCGCGGGCGTTCTCGGTGACGACCTGGCACTCAATGCCCAGCAGGTGTCCGGCGTGCGGGCGGAGCGGGAAATTCCGGTGGTCTGGGCGGTGGCCAAGGGCTCGTTCATCAACAAGTTGATCCTGGTGCCCTCGGCGCTGGCCATTAGTGCGTTCGTGCCCTGGCTGGTGACGCCGCTGTTGATGCTCGGCGGCGCCTACCTGTGTTTCGAGGGCTTTGAAAAGCTGGCGCACAAGTTTCTCCACAGTCCGGCGCAGGATCAGGCCGAGCATGCGCAGTTGGTCGAGGCGGTAGCGGACCCTGCGGTCGACCTGGTGGCGTTCGAGAAGGACAAGATCAAGGGCGCGGTGCGCACCGACTTCATTCTCTCGGCGGAAATCATCGCCATCACCCTGGGCACCGTGGCTGATGCGCCGCTGACCCAGCAGGTGATCGTGCTGTCGGGCATTGCCATTGTCATGACTGTCGGGGTCTATGGCCTGGTGGCGGGCATCGTCAAGCTCGACGACCTCGGCCTGTGGCTGACCCAGAAGCCTTCGCAGATTGCCAAGGGCGTCGGCGGCGCGATCCTGCGGGCTGCGCCGTACATGATGAAAAGCCTGTCGGTGATCGGCACGGCGGCGATGTTCCTGGTCGGTGGCGGGATCCTGACCCACGGTGTACCGGCCGTGCATCACTGGATCGAAGGCGTGAGCCAGAGCGTTGGTGGCTGGTCGTGGATCGTGCCGAGCCTGCTCAATGCGGTGGCCGGGATTGTCGCGGGGGCGGTGGTGTTGGCGGGGGTGATGGTGGTGGGTAAGATCTGGAAATCTGTCAAAAGCTGATGCTGTGGCTGGAAAATCAAAAAGGCCATTCGATCTGCATCGAATGGCCTTTTTTTATCACCGCAAACGTTACTCGGCGATCTGCAGTTTGCGTGCTTCGGTGTACACGTAGCGGACCTTTTCGTACTCGAACGGTGAGTTCATCTGACCGTAGCGGAAGTTGGTCTGGTAGCGAGTGTCGACGCCGCGCAGGACCCAGATTTCCGGGTGGTTCTCGCTGACTTTCGCGACGTTGAGGAAGTTGATCGCCGACTCTGCGCTGTAGTCCACCACCAGCCCGCCCGTGTCGCGCAGGTTGGAAGGGCCGAGGATCGGCAGCATGAAGTAGGCGCCCCCCGGAACGCCGTAGAAACCCAGGGTCTGGCCGAAGTCTTCGCTCTGGCGCGGCAGGCCCATGGAGGTCGCGGGGTCCCACAGGCCGGCGATGCCGATGGTGGTGTTGAGCAGCAGGCGGCCGGTGGTTTCCAGCGAGCGCTGGCCCTTGAGTTGCAGCAGGCTGTTCATCAGGTTGGGCACGTCGCCCAGGTTGTTGAAGAAGTTGCTGACGCCGGTGCGCAGGAAGCTTGGGGTGATGTAGCGGTAGCCGTCGACCACGGGCAGGAACACCCACTGATCGAAGCGGTAGTTGAAGTGGTAGACCCTACGGTTCCACGACTCCAATGGGTCATAGACGTTCAGCGCACTGAGGGTCGAGCGCTCGAATTCGCGCTGGTCCAGCCCCGGGTTGAACTTGAGTTTGGTCAACGGCTCGGTAAAGCCATCCGGGTCGACCACTGTGGGTTCGTTGACCTTGCTGTTGTCGGCATTGGCATAGCCTGCGCAGAGCAATGCGGCGAGAAGCAGGAGAGATTTAGCCACGGAAAAACTCCAGCATGGCGTCGGCGTTGACGCGGTAGTTGAGGTTGCCGCAATGGCCGCCGTGAGGGTAGACCGTGAGGCGGTCACCAAAAGTCTTGCGCAGGAAACCGAGGTCGCCGGGGCCGAGGATCACGTCGTCGGCGTTATGCATAACGGCAATTTTCGGGCTGGCTTGCAGGTAGTCCTTGAGTGCGTACAGGCTGACCTGGTCGATCAGTTGCAGCAGGCTGCCACCGTCGGTACGGGCGCGCCACATCGGGATCACTTGCTCGGTGAGGTAGCAGTCGAAGTCGCATTGCAGGGCACGCTTGAGGAACGGCGTGAGACTGGTGCCTTCGGTGATCGGGTACTTGGGGGGGGTGATCAGGCCACGACGGTTGACCAGGTCCGAGGTGTAGGCGATGTCGGCCGCGGAGAAGCGGAACGAGGTACCGATCAGCATGGCCATCTGTTCGTTGGTCAGGTGCTGCTTGGATTGCTGGAAGTCGTAGAGCAGGGCGTCATTGAGGTCGATGTAGCCTTTCTGCTGGAAGTAGCGGGTCAACTTGTTGAGCACCAGTTCATAGAAAGTGGTGTTGTTGTTGATGCCCTTGACCTCGGTCTGCACCAACTTGTCCAGATTGGTGACGGAGGTGTAGAGGTTGACCGGCGGATTGAGCAGCAGGACTTTCTTGAAGTTGAAGCTGCGTCGGGTTTCGTCCAGGTGAGCAACAAATGCCGCGTCCAGGGCGCCGAGGCTGTAGCCGGTGAGGTAGTAGTCGGTCACCGGCAGTTTCGGGTTCTGCGCGCGTACCGCTTGCATCACGCGGTACAGGTCCTCGGCATCTTCCTTGGTTACGCCCGGGGTGGCGAAGCGCGACGCTGCGCTGATGAAGTCGAAGCTGGTGGGCGAGGACAGTTGGACGACGTGGTAGCCGGCCTTGTAGTACAGGCGCTTGAGGTATTGGTTGTGGCTGCTGTCGTAGCGGGCGCCGGTGCCGGCGATCAGGAAGATCAGCGGTGCCGCGTGATCCTGGGTGGCCATGCGATAGGTGAGCTTCTTCACGGCCCAGAAGTTGTCCGGCAGTTCGAACTGACGTTCCGGGCGCAGGGTCAGGCTGTGATCCGCTTGATTGATGTCTTCGTCCAGGGGCAGCTCTGGCCTCAGGTCCGGAGGCGTCGTGGCAATAGTCGCTTCAAACGGGTTGGTAAGCGGGTAGCCATAACTGGCGGCATCGATATCTGCCGCCAGTGCGGACGCACTCAGGATAAGGCCGCCGAAAACGGCAGCAAAGCGCAAGGAACGGAGCATGACTAAATCCCTTAGAGGAAGGTGCCTAATGAAGTTCGCAGGCTATGACCACAGGTTATGCGCCAAAGTGCCATGGATCGGCACCAAAGAGGCCTTATGGTGGGTAATAGTAGCTGGACGATACACTTTGCCGCTGTTTGATGACCAGTTATCTGTTGATCTTCCTTGCGTCGTTTCGCGGGGGGATTAAGCTGGGCGCCGTTTTTGCCTATCGGAGTGCTTCATGTCCAATCGTTTGCCCGTGATTTTGCTGCTCATCGTCCTGCCGTTGTGGCTGGCCGCCAGTTATGGCGCGCGTTATGGCTTTATGGAAGATGCCCAGTGGGTGGGGATTTGTGTCGATGAGGCGAACCGTTGGCAATGCCAGTTGCGTGCAAACCTGGGGCTGCTGATTCACTTCAAGGTCATGGGCTGGGCTGCATTGGCGACGGCCGTTCTGGGCTTTGTGCTGCCGGGTCGCGCTGGCGGGTGGCTGGCGGTGTTGGCGCTGGTGTTCGGCTTTCCGGCACTGGCCTTGTACAACACTGGCCTGGCGGTGTTTGCGCTGGTGATTGCCGGGTTGCGGTTGGTCAGGGCGCCGCGTGGCGCCTGACTAATCTGATCGCGGACAAAGCTGCTGAAAATCAACCGTGGCGCACCCGCAGGCTGCGCCACAGCGCGGCAACCAGCAACCCGCTGACCAGCGCCCAACCCCAGGCCTGCGGGTTGAGCAAACCTTCCCGATACAGCTGCGGGGCAATGCCGGCGCCGATGATGAACGCCAGCAGGGCGATTTCGCGGCGCGGCGCGCTCACCGGGCGAATCAGGTAGACCAGCGCCGGCAACAGCAGGGCGGCGCTGGGGAAGCTGCGATAGCGGGGTTCGAATACCAGCTCCAGCATCATGACGGCGCCCGCAAAACCAGCAGCGGCCAGCAGCCAGCCGGCACGGCTTTGCAATGCGTTGAACGCGCGCTCACGCCAGCCGGTGCGGGCGCTCAGGCTCAGCGCCGCGTGGGCCAGGACCAGCAGGTTCAGCGCCACCAGCAGGCCGGCCCAGAGCCATTCATCGAACGAGCGGCTGGTGACCCGCGCCAGTTCCCCCCAGGTACCGATGGAGCAGGCCGCCACGGCGCCCAGCAGCGGCAGCACCAAGGCGGCGCGGGTGCTGCGCACGGGACCGCCCAGCAGCAACGCGCCGAGGAAAACCAGCCCACCCACCGCCAACCATTGTGGCCACAGTGGCAGGTTGCTGACCGGGCCGGCCAGGACGCCCTTGTCCTGGCGATCGGCATCGAACAGCCCCCAATAGCCGCCCACCGCGCCTTCACTGCCACGTTTCCACGGCTGGTCGAAGGCTTCGATCAGGTTGTAGTGCCAGCCTTGCTGTTCGGCCATGGCGACAAAGCCGCGAATGAATCGCGCTTCGTTGACCCGGCTGGGCAGGGCGGTTTCACGCTGGCGACCTTCGCTGGGCCAGCCGGTTTCGCCGATCATCACGTCCTTGGGCGCGAAGCGGTTGCCGAACACCTGGCGCACTTGGGCAACATGCTGCAAGGCGGCATCGATGTTGGAAGGATCATCTTCCCAGTACGGCAACAGGTGGATGGTCAGGAAGTCCACTTCGGGGACGATTTGCGGGTGCTGGAGCCAGAACTCCCAGACGTCAGCGTAGGTCACCGGTTGCTTGACGCTCTGCTTGACCTGCTTGATCAGCTTGGCCAGTTGCGGGCCGGTGATTTCCTTGCGCAGCAGCGCTTCGTTACCGACGATCACCGCCGAGACGACGTCCGGGTTGGCATTGGCTTCGGCAATCAGCAGCTCGATTTCCTTGGCGGTGTCCACCGGGTTGCTGTTGACCCAGGCACCGATCATCAGCTTCAGGCCATGTTTGCGCGCCAGTGCCGGCAGCGCTTCAAGGCCGGTCACCGAATAGGTACGAATGCATTCGAAGCGGGTTGCCAGCAAGGCCAGGTCGGCGTCCATGCGCTCGGGGCGCAGGTTGAACGGCTGGTCGAACGGCGACTGGTCTTTATCGAAGGGGGTATAGGAGGCGCACTGCAGTTTGTGCGTGGCGCTGGCGACGTCCGGCAGCACCACCGGTTGGCCGAGGCCGTACCAGTAGCCACCCAGGGCAAACAGGCCGAGCAGGCAGGCAAATACATAAGCGAAAAAAGGAAAACGCGCGGTGGCGGGCATGGTCAGACCGTCTGGGAGCAAAGTCGCGCATCTTACCTGCATTTGCCGACGGCCTGGGGGCTGCGTGGTTTTGCCATGCAAGGTTCGGGCGGGATCGGTCGGGGTTTTACCCATGGCTGTCGTTACTGGCTTTCTGATGTCGTTTCTCGCTGCCTTGAGGTCGCTGACAGAGCAGGTCGCCTTGGGCGCGAGGTTGATGATCGAAGCATCAGTACTCCGCTGATGTTCGAACGAGTTTGCGGTGAAGCGTGATGGGGGCGCTGTGCACCATAACAATACGTTGACGCCGCTCGGCATCCGTCGGGCGCAGCACTTTCGGGGAAGTAACGATGAAGATGCGACGACTCTTAGGTGCCGGTGCCGTTCTGGCACTGGCGATGGGCTCCACTCTGGCTGTTGCCGACAGCAAAACCCTGAGCATCGGCTATGTCGACGGTTGGTCCGACAGCGTGGCGACCACCCATGTGGCGGCGGAAGTCATCAAGCAGAAGCTGGGCTACGACGTGAAGCTGCAGGCCGTGGCGACCGGGATCATGTGGCAGGGTGTGGCCACCGGCAAACTCGACGCCATGCTCTCGGCCTGGTTGCCAGTGACCCATGGTGAGTACTGGACCAAGAACAAGGACAAGGTGGTCGACTACGGTCCCAACTTCAAGGACGCGAAAATCGGCCTGATCGTGCCGGAGTACGTCAAGGCGGTCTCTATTGCCGACCTCAAGACCGACACCACCTTCAAGAACAAGATCGTTGGCATCGATGCCGGGTCAGGGGTGATGCTCAAGACCGACCAGGCGATCAAGGACTACGGCCTGGACTACAAACTGCAAGCCAGTTCGGGCGCCGCAATGATTGCCGAACTGACCCGTGCCGAAGACAAGAAAGATTCCATTGCCGTGACCGGTTGGGTGCCGCACTGGATGTTTGCCAAATGGAAACTGCGTTTCCTTGAAGATCCAAAAGGCGTGTACGGTGCGGCGGAAACCGTTAACAGCATCGGCAGTAAAGGCCTGGAAGCCAAGGCGCCGGAAGTGGCCAAGTTCCTGCACAACTTCCAATGGGCTTCGAAAGACGAAATTGGTGAGGTGATGTTGGCAATTCAGGATGGTGCCAAGCCTGACGCTGCGGCCAAGGATTGGGTCGCGAAGCACCCCGAGCGTGTCGCCGAGTGGATCAAATGATTTGATTCGACGCGTCTAGTCAGCATCTTCCAGGCCCGTTTGGCATGTTTGCCAAGCGGGCCTTTGTGTTTCTGGCGTCAAAGCAGTGGTTTTTATGTCCGGGGTAAATTGGCGAAAGCGACACTTGGCTCTAAGACTAAGGTCGTCTGGAACCTCTCCTTGAGCCGCATAGAGTGGATAACGTTCCAACTAATAGCTGTGCTGCGAGGATAAAAACAATGAACGACAGCATTTACCTCTCGATTCAAAACAGCCCGCGCTTCAAGGAGCTGGTTCGCAAACGAGAAAAGTTCGCCTGGATTCTCTCGGCGATCATGCTTGGGCTGTACTCCGGATTCATTCTTCTGATCGCTTACGGGCCGCATCTACTGGGGGCAAAAATCAGCCCTGAGTCGTCGATCACCTGGGGCATTCCGATTGGCGTGGGGCTGATTGTGTCGGCCTTCATCCTGACCGCTATCTATGTGCGACGCGCCAACGGCGAGTTCGACGATCTGAACAATGCAATTCTGAAGGAGGCCAAGCAATGATCCGGCGTCTATTGGCTCTATTGAGCGTTGCAGCGTTCGCGCCGGGTGCCTGGGCGGCTGACGCCCTGACCGGTGCCGTGGCCAAACAGCCGCTGAACATTCCAGCAATCCTGATGTTCGTGGCCTTTGTCGGCGCGACGTTGTGCATCACTTACTGGGCCTCGAAGAAAAACAACTCGGCGGCCGACTACTATGCGGCGGGCGGCAAGATCACCGGCTTTCAGAACGGTCTGGCGATTGCCGGCGACTACATGTCGGCAGCGTCCTTCCTGGGGATTTCCGCGCTGGTGTTCACCTCCGGCTACGACGGCCTGATCTACTCGATCGGCTTCCTGGTGGGCTGGCCAATCATTCTGTTCCTGATCGCCGAGCGTCTGCGTAACCTGGGTAAGTACACGTTTGCCGACGTGGCGTCCTACCGCCTTGGGCAAACCCAGATCCGCACCCTGTCTGCCTGCGGTTCGCTGGTGGTGGTGGCGTTCTACCTGATTGCGCAGATGGTCGGTGCTGGCAAGTTGATCCAGCTGCTGTTCGGCCTGGACTACCACGTTGCGGTGATTCTGGTCGGTGTGCTGATGTGTATGTACGTGCTGTTCGGCGGCATGCTGGCGACTACCTGGGTGCAGATCATCAAGGCGGTGCTGCTGCTGTCCGGTGCCTCGTTCATGGCGCTGATGGTGATGAAGCACGTCAACTTCGACTTCAACATGCTGTTCTCCGAGGCGATCAAGGTTCACCCTAAAGGTGAGGCGATCATGAGCCCGGGCGGCCTGGTGAAGGATCCGATCTCGGCATTCTCCTTGGGTCTGGCGCTGATGTTCGGTACCGCGGGCCTGCCGCACATCCTGATGCGCTTCTTCACCGTGAGTGACGCCAAAGAGGCGCGCAAGAGCGTGCTGTACGCTACCGGCTTCATTGGGTACTTCTACATCCTGACCTTCATCATCGGCTTTGGCGCGATCCTGCTGGTCAGCACCAATCCTGCATTCAAGGATGCGGCCGGCGCTCTGCTGGGCGGCAACAACATGGCGGCGGTGCACCTGGCCAATGCGGTGGGCGGCAGCATCTTCCTCGGCTTCATCTCGGCAGTGGCGTTCGCGACCATTCTGGCGGTGGTGGCGGGTCTGACGCTGGCCGGTGCTTCGGCGGTGTCCCATGACCTGTATGCCAGTGTGATCAAGAAGGGCAAGGCCAACGAGAAGGACGAGATCCGTGTCTCGAAGATCACCACTATCGCGTTGGCGGTACTGGCGATTGGCTTGGGTATTCTGTTTGAAAGCCAGAACATTGCGTTCATGGTGGGCCTGGCGTTCTCGATTGCGGCCAGCTGCAACTTCCCGGTGCTGCTGCTTTCCATGTACTGGAAGAAGCTGACGACTCGTGGGGCGATGATTGGTGGCTGGTTGGGGCTGGTCAGTGCAGTGGGGCTGATGGTGCTTGGGCCAACCATCTGGGTGCAGATTCTGCATCATGAGACGGCGATCTTCCCTTATGAGTACCCGGCGTTGTTCTCGATGATTATTGCGTTTGTCGGGATCTGGTTCTTCTCGATCACTGACAAGTCGGCAGCGGCGGACAATGAGCGGGCGCTGTTCTTCCCGCAGTTTGTTCGGTCGCAGACTGGGCTGGGGGCGAGCGGGGCGGTTTCGCATTGATGGTTTGATGGTTTTGTAATGTTGTGCTGAATGCCCCGGTTGAGAGATCGGGGCATTTTTTTTGGCGGTTATCGGACGTCGGTGTGTTTTTTTGATTGGGTGTATATCCGTTGCTGCGGTAACGGCTGCTCTAGGGTTCCGCCCTTACGGCGGGTCACTTTTTCCAGACGCCGAAAAAGTAACCAAAAAGGCTTTGCCCTGACGTACGGCTCCTCGCTGGGGCTCGGAGTTCCTTCGCTCCGGGATTCATCCGGGGGCATCGCCTCCGGTTTGCTTCGCTGCACCTCCTCTCGATGTGTTCGACTGCGTCGAACGTCGCTTCGCTCCTTCCCCCTGATAAATCCCTCCACTCAGCCTGCCGACGGGCCTGCAGATCAAGAGCTGCAGCCGAGCTAACGCTCATCCTGTTGAGTGGTGAGAAGCACGGCACATTTGATTCTTGATTTTCGTAGGCGCTGAGCTTGCTCGCGGCGGCGGCCTGTCAGCCGACCATTTTCTTGATGTGGTCAGCTGTGGGAGTTGCGCAAGGCTGCGAGCTTTTGATTTGGCTTTGGCTTTAGACGCTGCTTTTGATCTTCTGCCCCATCGGCAGGCCGAGCGGAGGTGTTCATCCGGGGGAGGCGCGTAGCGCTGTGCGGCGTAGCCGCATACATCGAGAGGAGGTGCAGCGAAGCAAACCGGAGGCGATGCCCCCGGATGGGCACCGTAGCGAGGGAACACTGAGCCTTAGCGAAGTGCCGTACGTCAGGAGGAAGCCTTTTTGGTTACTTTTTCGGCGTCTGGAAAAAGTGACCCGCCGTAAGGGCGGAGCCGTAGTAAGTCGTTACCGCAGCAATGGATATACACCCAAACCCAAACCCCACACAAACAAAAACGGCCTCCATTCACATAGAGGCCGTTTCCGGTGCAACTTAAGACATCATCGCAAGACAAATCTTATTTGCGGTCTTCCAGCTTGGTAATGTCACGCGACTCGTAGCCGGTGTACAGCTGGCGCGGGCGGCCAATCTTGTACGGGCTGGAGAGCATTTCTTTCCAGTGGGAGATCCAGCCTACGGTCCGCGCCAGGGCGAAGATCACGGTGAACATGCTGGTTGGAATGCCGATCGCCTTGAGGATGATCCCCGAGTAGAAGTCGACGTTCGGGTACAGCGAGCGTTCGATGAAGTACGGGTCGGTCAGGGCGATCTCTTCCAGGCGCATGGCCAGTTCGAGTTGCGGATCGTTCTGGATGCCCAGTTCCTTCAACACTTCGTCGCAGGTCTGTTTCATGACGGTGGCACGCGGGTCGCGGTTCTTGTAGACGCGGTGGCCGAAGCCCATCAGTTTGAACGGATCGTTCTTGTCCTTGGCCTTGGCGATGAACGTGTCGATGTTCGAGACATCGCCAATTTCGTCGAGCATGGTCAGCACTGCTTCGTTGGCGCCGCCGTGAGCTGGGCCCCAGAGTGCGGCGATACCGGCAGCGATACAGGCGAACGGGTTGGCACCCGAGGAGCCTGCCAGGCGGACGGTGGAGGTCGACGCGTTCTGCTCGTGGTCGGCGTGGAGGATGAAGATCCGGTCCATGGCCTTGGCGAGTACCGGGCTGATCGGTTTGATCTCGCACGGGGTGTTGAACATCATGTGCAGGAAGTTTTCCGCGTACGACAGGTCGTTGCGCGGGTACATCATGGGTTGACCCATGGAGTACTTGTAAACCATCGCTGCCAGGGTTGGCATCTTGGCAACCAGGCGGATCGCGGAGATTTCGCGATGCTGCGGGTTATTGATGTCCAGGGAGTCGTGGTAGAAGGCCGACAGGGCGCCGACTACGCCGCACATGACGGCCATCGGGTGGGCGTCGCGACGGAAGCCGTTGAAGAAGGTCTTCAGTTGCTCGTGAACCATGGTGTGGTTCTTCACGGTGCCGACGAACTGGGCCTTCTGCTCTGCAGTCGGCAGTTCGCCGTTGAGCAGCAGGTAGCAGGTTTCCAGGTAGTCCGACTTTTCAGCCAGTTGTTCGATCGGGTAGCCGCGGTGCAGCAGGATGCCGTTATCGCCGTCAATATAGGTAATCTTCGACTCGCAAGAGGCGGTCGACATGAAACCTGGGTCAAAGGTGAAGCGGCCCGTGGCGGTCAGGCCCCGGACGTCGATAACATCGGGACCAACGGTGCCGGTTAAAATGGGCAGCTCGACGGGGGCTGCGCCCTCGATGATCAACTGCGCTTTTTTGTCAGCCATGTGGCCTCCTATTTATGCTTGAAATCATCAGACAGACCCCCCACGCAGGGCCCGCACCACTATAGTGAGATAAATTCGAATGTCAATTTGCCTAAAGTCTTGCCCCAGAAGGCTTTAACCATACTTTTTCCTCGAAATTGCCTGCCATTTACGCCTTTTATCCCGCTTGTGCAATCAGCTATTAGGGGAAGGTGTTTGCGTTGTCATTAGTAACCTAACTGTCTATACTCGGCAGCCGACCGCCAAGGGCTTTTGGGCCTGTTTTGATGGGGGTCGCATCCCTGGGTGGTGGTTACCTGACCAGTGCACTCCCCAACAACTTTGCCCTGATTGTTAGGGGCTCTTCAGTGTGAAAAAAAGCCGTGAATAGCCAACGACCTGTAAACCTAGACCTAAGGACCATCAAACTCCCCATCACCGGCGTTACGTCGTTTCTTCACCGTGTTTCCGGCATCATTCTCTTCCTGGGCCTTGGCTTCATGCTGTATGCATTGGGCAAATCCCTGGGTTCCGAGGAAGGTTTCGCCGAGGTGAAGGCATGCTTGACCAGCCCGCTGGCCAAGTTCGTAGCATGGGGCCTCCTGTCCGCTCTGCTGTATCACTTGGTAGCCGGTGTGCGCCACTTGATCATGGACATGGGCATCGGTGAGACGCTGGAAGGCGGCCGCCTGGGCTCGAAAATTATCATCGCGGTTTCCGTGGTGTTGATCGTTCTGGCAGGAGTTTGGATATGGTAACCAGCGTTACGAACCTTTCGCGTTCGGGCCTCTATGACTGGATGGCACAACGTGTGTCTGCGGTCGTTCTCGCGGCTTATTTCATCTTCCTGATCGGGTACCTCGTTGCGAACCCTGGCATTGGCTACGCCCAATGGCACGAGCTGTTCGCAAGCAACTGGATGCGTATCTTCAGTCTGTTGGCCCTGGTGGCCCTGGGCGCTCACGCCTGGGTCGGCATGTGGACCATCGCGACCGACTACCTGACGCCAATGGCGCTGGGCAAGTCCGCGACTGCAGTACGTTTCCTTTTCCAGGCAGTATGCGGCGTTGCGATGTTCGCTTACTTCGTCTGGGGTGTGCAGATTCTCTGGGGTATCTGATTCATGGCTAACATTCCAACGATTTCTTTCGACGCCATCATTATTGGTGGCGGCGGTGCTGGCATGCGCGCAGCGCTGCAACTGGCACAAGGCGGTCACAAGACTGCCGTGATCACCAAGGTTTTCCCGACGCGTTCGCACACGGTATCGGCCCAGGGTGGTATCACCTGCGCTATCGCTTCTGCGGATCCGAACGATGACTGGCGCTGGCACATGTACGATACCGTCAAGGGTTCCGACTACATCGGTGACCAGGACGCGATCGAATACATGTGTCAGGAAGGCCCGGCCGCGGTGTTTGAGCTGGACCACATGGGTCTGCCGTTCTCCCGTACCGAACAAGGTCGTATCTACCAGCGTCCATTCGGTGGTCAGTCCAAGGATTACGGCAAAGGCGGGCAGGCTGCCCGTACATGCGCCGCTTCCGACCGTACCGGTCACGCGCTGCTGCATACCCTTTATCAGGGCAACCTGAAAGCCGGTACCACGTTCCTGAACGAGTACTACGCTGTTGATCTGGTGAAAAACGCTCAAGGCGAGTTCGTCGGCGTTATCGCGATCTGCATCGAAACCGGCGAAACCACCTACATCCGTGCCAAGGCTACCGTTCTGGCTACCGGCGGTGCGGGTCGTATCTACGCGTCCACCACCAACGCCCTGATCAACACCGGTGACGGCGTTGGTATGGCGCTGCGTGCTGGCGTTCCGGTACAAGACATCGAAATGTGGCAGTTCCACCCGACCGGCATCGCCGGCGCCGGTGTACTGGTCACCGAAGGTTGCCGTGGTGAAGGTGGTTACCTGATCAACAAGCACGGCGAGCGTTTCATGGAGCGTTATGCTCCGAACGCCAAGGACCTTGCCGGTCGTGACGTGGTTGCTCGCTCGATGGTTAAGGAAATCATCGCCGGCAACGGTTGCGGTCCGAATGGCGACCACGTAATGCTCAAACTCGACCACCTGGGCGAGGAAGTGCTGCACAGCCGTCTGCCAGGCATCTGCGAACTGTCGAAGACCTTTGCCCACGTTGACCCGGTTGTTGCTCCGGTTCCGGTTGTTCCGACTTGCCACTACATGATGGGCGGCGTTGCCACCAACATTCACGGCCAGGCGATCACCCAGAACGACGAAGGCGTGGATCAGATCATTCCTGGTCTGTTCGCTGTGGGTGAAGTGGCGTGCGTATCGGTTCACGGTGCCAACCGCCTGGGCGGCAACTCGCTGCTCGACCTGGTGGTATTCGGCCGCGCTGCCGGCCTGCACCTGGAAAAAGCACTGACCGATGGCATTGAATACGACGACGCCACCGACGCCAACATCGAAGCTGCCCTGGCGCGTCTGTCCGCTCTGAACGAGCGCACTGATGGCGAAGACGTGGCAACCCTGCGTCGTGAGCTGCAAAGCTGCATGCAGAACTACTTCGGTGTATTCCGTACCGGCGAATACATGCAGAAGGGTATTGCCCAGTTGGCAGACCTGCGCGTGCGTATCGCCAACGTCAAGATCAGCGACAAGTCGCAGGCGTTCAACACTGCGCGGATCGAAGCGCTGGAACTGCAGAACCTGCTGGAAGTGGCTGAAGCCACCGCCATCGCTGCAGAAGTACGTAAAGAGTCCCGTGGTGCGCACGCCCGTGAAGACTTCGAAGACCGTGACGACGAAAACTGGCTGTGCCACACCCTCTACTTCCCGGGTGACAAGCGCGTGACCAAGCGTGCTGTGAACTTCTCGCCGAAGACTGTTCCGACTTTTGAACCTAAGATTCGGACTTATTAAGGGTGGCCGCCATGTTGAAAGTCAGCGTTTATCGTTACAACCCTGATCAGGACGCTGCGCCGTTCATGCAGGAATTTTCGGTCGATACCGGTGGTAAAGACCTGATGGTGCTGGACGTGCTGGCCCTGATCAAAGAGCAGGACGAGGGTTTCTCCTATCGTCGCTCTTGCCGTGAAGGTGTTTGCGGTTCCGACGGCATGAACATCAACGGCAAAAACGGCCTGGCGTGCGTTACGCCGCTGTCCGCTGTCGTAAAAGGTAACAAGTTGATCGTTCGTCCTCTGCCAGGTTTGCCGGTTATCCGTGACCTGGTCGTCGATATGAGCATCTTCTACAAGCAATACGAGAAGGTGAAGCCTTACCTGCAGAACGATACGCCGGCTCCGGCCATCGAGCGTCTGCAATCCCCTGAAGAGCGTGAAAAGCTCGACGGTCTGTACGAGTGCATCCTGTGCGCTTGCTGCTCGACCTCGTGCCCGTCCTTCTGGTGGAACCCGGACAAGTTCCTGGGTCCAGCTGCTCTGCTGCAAGCCTACCGCTTCCTGGCAGACAGCCGCGACACCAAGACGTCCGAGCGTCTGGCTTCGTTGGATGATCCGTTCAGCGTATTCCGCTGCCGCGGCATCATGAACTGCGTCAACGTTTGTCCGAAAGGCCTGAACCCGACTAAGGCCATCGGTCACATTCGTAACATGCTTCTGCAAAGCGGCGTGTGATTCAGCTGTTGTACCCGTAGGACCGCTGTACCCGTAGAGGCCAAGGCGCGGGCTTCAACCCGCGCCCTGGCTATAACCAGAGCAGTAGCCCATAAAGCTGCAGCTCTTATTTTGAAGAAATGAGACAAGCAGGGGCATCCGGGCTGGTACCCGGACTATCAGCGTGATCCTAAGTGGCTTGTTTTGGTCGCTGCACTCGGACTTCTGCAAGCTCGCTCGGTGTCTTCGCCGATGGTGTTCCCCTAACCGAGGGTGACCAAGCATGCAAGAAAGCGTGATGCAGCGCATGTGGAACAGCGCCTACCTATCCGGTAGTAACGCTGCCTATGTGGAAGAGCTCTACGAGCTCTACCTGCACGACCCTAACGCTGTGCCAGAAGAGTGGCGCACCTACTTTCAGAAGTTGCCAACAGACGGCAACTCTGCCATCGATGTTTCGCACTCCACGATTCGCGACCATTTTGTGCTGCTGGCAAAGAACCAGCGCCGCGCCCAACCGGTTTCCGCCGGCAGCGTGAGCAGTGAGCACGAGAAGAAGCAAGTTGAAGTGCTGCGATTGATCCAGGCCTACCGTATGCGTGGCCACCAGGCAGCCCAGCTTGACCCGCTGGGGTTGTGGCAGCGTCCAGCACCTGCAGACCTGTCGATCAATCATTACGGCTTGACCAATGCCGATCTTGATACGACCTTCCGTGCCGGCGACCTGTTCATCGGCAAAGAGGAAGCGAGCCTACGCGAAATTCACGAAGCGTTGCAGCAGACATATTGCCGCACCATCGGCGCTGAGTTTACGCACATCACCGATTCCGAGCAGCGCCAGTGGTTCCAGCAGCGTCTGGAAAGCGTGCGTGGCCGTCCGACGTATTCCGCGGACATCAAGGGCCACCTGCTCGAGCGCGTGACCGCCGGTGAAGGCCTGGAAAAATACCTGGGCACCAAATACCCGGGCACCAAGCGTTTCGGTCTGGAAGGCGGCGAAAGCCTGATCCCGATGCTCGACGAGCTGATCCAGCGTTCCGGTTCCTACGGCACCAAGGAAATCGTCATTGGCATGGCCCACCGTGGCCGTCTGAACGTGCTGGTCAACACCTTCGGCAAGAACCCGCGCGAGCTGTTCGATGAGTTCGAAGGCAAGAAGAAGGTTGAGCTGGGTTCCGGTGACGTTAAATATCACCAGGGTTTCTCGTCCAACGTAATGACCACCGGCGGTGAAGTTCACCTGGCCATGGCGTTCAACCCGTCCCACCTGGAAATCGTTTCCCCGGTGGTCGAGGGTTCGGTTCGCGCCCGCCAGGATCGTCGCAACGACCCTACCGGTGAGAAGGTTCTGCCAATCTCCATCCACGGCGATGCGGCATTCGCCGGTCAGGGCGTGGTGATGGAAACCTTCCAGATGTCGCAGACCCGCGGTTTCAAGACCGGCGGCACCGTGCACATCGTGATCAACAACCAGGTCGGTTTCACCATCAGCAACCCGCTGGACTCGCGTTCCACCGAGTACGCTACCGACGTTGCGAAAATGATCCAGGCGCCGATCCTCCATGTGAATGGTGATGATCCGGAAGCCGTATTGTTCGTGACCCAGCTGGCCATCGACTATCGCATGCAGTTCAAGCGTGACGTGGTGATCGACCTGGTCTGCTACCGTCGTCGCGGCCACAACGAGGCCGACGAGCCAAGCGGCACCCAGCCGATCATGTATCAGCAGATCACCAAACAGCGCACCACCCGTGAGCTGTATGCCGATCGCCTGACTCAAAGCGGCGTGCTGGATGCAGAGCGTGTGCAGTCGAAAATCGACGAATACCGCAACGCACTGGACAACGGCCTGCATGTTGTAAAAAGCCTGGTCAAAGAGCCGAACAAAGAGCTGTTCGTGGACTGGCGTCCGTATCTGGGCCATGCCTGGACTGCGCGTCACGACACTCGCTTCGACCTCAAGACCCTGCAGGAACTGTCCGCCAAGCTGCTGGAAATTCCAGAAGGCTTCGTGGTTCAGCGCCAGGTTGCGAAAATCTACGAAGACCGTCAGAAGATGCAAGCCGGCGGCCTGCCGATCAACTGGGGTTACGCCGAAACCATGGCGTACGCGACCCTGGCGTTCGAAGGTCATCCGATCCGCATGACGGGTCAGGACATCGGTCGCGGTACGTTCTCGCACCGTCACGCTGTCTTGCACAACCAGAAAGACGCGGGGACCTACATCCCGCTGCAGAACCTGTACGAAGGCCAGCCACGTTTCGACCTGTACGATTCGTTCCTCTCCGAGGAAGCTGTACTGGCGTTCGAATACGGTTACTCGACCACCACGCCTGACGCGCTGGTGATCTGGGAAGCCCAGTTCGGCGACTTCGCCAACGGTGCCCAGGTTGTTATCGACCAGTTCATCACCAGTGGCGAGCACAAGTGGGGCCGTCTGTGCGGTTTGACCATGCTGCTGCCGCACGGTTATGAAGGTCAGGGCCCTGAGCACTCCTCGGCTCGTCTGGAGCGTTACCTGCAGCTGTGCGCCGAGCACAACATTCAGGTGTGCATGCCGACGACGCCAGCCCAGATCTACCACTTGCTGCGCCGTCAGGTGATTCGCCCGCTGCGCAAGCCATTGGTAGTCCTGACGCCGAAGTCGCTGCTGCGTCACAAGCTGGCCATCTCGACCCTGGAAGACCTGGCCGAAGGTTCGTTCCAGACCGTTATCGCGGAAATCGACGCCCAAGACCCGAAAAAGGTCGAGCGCGTTGTCCTGTGTAGCGGCAAGGTCTACTACGACCTGCTGGAAAAACGCCGTGCCGAAGGCCGTGACGATATCGCCGTCGTGCGTATCGAGCAGCTGTACCCATTCCCTGAGGACGACTTGAACGAAGTCCTGGCGCCTTACACCAACCTCAAGCATATCGTTTGGTGTCAGGAAGAGCCGATGAACCAGGGTGCCTGGTACTGCAGCCAGCACCACATGCGTCGCATCGTTGGCAATCACAACAAGGCACTCGTCCTCGAGTACGCCGGTCGTGAGGCTTCCGCTGCACCGGCTTGTGGTTATGCATCGATGCACGCTGAGCAGCAGGAAAAACTGCTGCAAGACGCCTTTACTGTTTAACGCCTTCGCGCACCTGAAACCGAATTTAAGGAACCACAGACAATGGCTATCGAGATCAAAGCCCCCACTTTCCCGGAATCGGTTGCCGATGGCACCGTTGCCACCTGGCACAAACAACCGGGCGACGCGGTCAAGCGCGACGAGCTGATCGTCGACATCGAGACCGATAAAGTCGTACTGGAAGTGTTGGCTACCGCTGACGGCGTACTGGGCGCTATCGTCAAGAACGAAGGCGACACCGTTCTGTCCGACGAAGTCCTGGGCTCCATCGAAGCGGGCGGCGTTGCTGCCGCGCCTGCCGCAGCGCCTGCCGCCGCCGCACAAGCAGCTGCACCGGCTGCTGCTGGCGAAGACGATCCTGTTGCCGCTCCAGCCGCGCGCAAGCTGGCTGAAGAGAACGGCATCAACGTTGCTTCCGTTGCCGGCACTGGCAAGGGCGGTCGTGTGACCAAGGAAGACGTGGTTGCAGCCGTTGCTGCCAAGAAAGCCGCTCCGGCTGCCGCGCCTGCCAAGGCCGCTGCTCCGGCTGCCGCTGCTCCTGTGTTCGCTGCTGGCGACCGCATCGAGAAGCGCGTTCCGATGACCCGCGTGCGGGCCACCGTGGCCAAGCGCCTGGTTGAAGCCCAATCGAACATGGCAATGCTGACTACGTTCAACGAAGTCGACATGACCGAAGTCATGGCCCTGCGTTCGAAGTACAAGGATCTGTTCGAGAAGTCCCACAATGGCGTACGCCTGGGCTTCATGTCGTTCTTCGTGAAAGCGGCTACCGAAGCGCTGAAACGCTTCCCGGCTGTCAACGCTTCGATCGACGGTGCAGACATCGTTTACCACGGCTACGCCGACGTTGGTGTTGCTGTTTCCAGCGACCGCGGTCTGGTGGTTCCGGTTCTGCGTAATGCCGAACTGATGAGCCTGGCTGAAATCGAAGGCGGCATCGCCACCTTCGGCAAGAAGGCCCGTGACGGCAAACTGTCGATGGACGAAATGACCGGTGGTACGTTCACCATCACCAACGGTGGTACTTTCGGTTCGATGATGTCGACCCCGATCGTCAACCCGCCGCAAGCAGCGATCCTGGGCATGCACAACATTCTGCAGCGTCCCATGGCGATCAACGGTCAAGTGGTAATCCGTCCGATGATGTACCTGGCTCTGTCCTACGATCACCGTCTGATCGATGGCAAAGAAGCTGTGACTTTCCTGGTGACCATCAAGAACCTGCTGGAAGACCCGGCTCGTCTGTTGCTGGATATCTGATCGAAGCAGCCGCGAGCTGCAGGCTTCAAGCTGCTGGTTGACGGCAGTTTGGCTTGTGGCTCGCGGCTTCAGGCTTTTCGCTAAAGAGGATTTTTTTCAATGTCGCAGAAATTTGACGTAGTAGTGATCGGTGCCGGCCCTGGCGGCTATGTAGCAGCCATCAAGGCCGCTCAGCTGGGTCTTTCGACGGCCTGCATCGAGAAGTACACCGACAAGGAAGGCAAGCTGGCTCTGGGCGGTACTTGCCTGAACGTCGGCTGCATTCCATCCAAGGCACTGCTGGACAGCTCCTGGAAGTTCCACGAAGCACAAGACGGCTTCGCGATCCACGGTATCAACCACGCTGGCGTGACCATGGACGTTCCAGCCATGGTTGGCCGCAAAGCCAACATCGTCAAAGGCCTGACCTCGGGTGTTGCCACCCTGTTCAAGGCCAACGGCGTGACCTCGATCCAGGGCCACGGCAAACTGCTGGCTGGCAAGAAAGTCGAAGTCACCAAGCCTGACGGTTCGGTAGAAATCATCGAAGCCGAGAACGTGATCCTGGCTCCAGGTTCGCGTCCGATCGACATTCCACCGGCTCCGGTTGACCAGAACGTGATCGTCGATTCGACCGGTGCCCTGGAATTCCAGGCCGTGCCAAAACGTCTGGGCGTGATCGGCGCTGGCGTGATCGGCCTGGAACTGGGTTCGGTATGGTCGCGCCTGGGCGCTGAAGTGACTGTCCTGGAAGCCCTGGACACCTTCCTGATGGCTGCCGACACCGCCGTTTCCAAGGAAGCACTGAAAACCCTGACCAAACAAGGTCTGGACATCAAGCTGGGCGCTCGCGTAACCGGTTCCAAGGTCAACGGCGCAGAAGTGGTTGTGACCTACACCGACGCCAATGGCGAACAGACCATTACCTTCGACAAGCTGATCGTAGCCGTTGGTCGCCGTCCGGTGACCACTGATCTGCTGGCGGCTGACTGCGGCGTGACCCTCGACGAGCGCGGTTTTGTGCACGTTGACGATCACTGCGCGACCACCGTGCCGGGTGTCTACGCCATCGGCGACGTGGTTCGCGGCATGATGCTGGCGCACAAGGCCTCGGAAGAGGGCATCATGGTCGTCGAGCGCATCAAGGGCCACAAAGCCCAGATGAACTATGATTTGATCCCTTCGGTTATTTATACTCACCCGGAAATTGCATGGGTCGGTAAAACCGAGCAGGCCTTGAAAGCTGAAGGCGTTGAAGTTAACGTCGGCACTTTCCCGTTCGCAGCCAGTGGCCGTGCCATGGCAGCCAACGATACCGGCGGTTTCGTCAAAGTGATCGCCGATGCCAAGACTGACCGCGTATTGGGCGTCCACGTGATTGGCCCGAGCGCCGCAGAACTGGTTCAGCAGGGCGCAATCGGCATGGAATTCGGCACCAGCGCTGAAGACCTGGGCATGATGGTCTTCTCCCATCCGACCCTGTCCGAAGCCTTGCACGAAGCAGCTCTGGCAGTGAATGGCGGCGCCATTCACATCGCCAACCGCAAGAAGCGTTAAGACAATAAGAAACCACGGCGGTATGGCCCGTCGTGAGCCTTGCATGCAAGACTCACCGCGGAATATCCGCTGGACGCAGCCTTGCGTAGCCCTGCTACGCAAGCAGCAGTCACAGGTGGTGCGGCACTCCACAGTGCAGCACCGAATGCGCAGTACCTAACGAAGACGGTAATAAGCATGAATCTTCACGAGTATCAGGGTAAGCAGCTGTTCGCTGAGTACGGCCTTCCAGTATCCACCGGTTACGCGGTAGACACCCCGGAAGCAGCAGCAGAAGCTTGCGACAAAATCGGCGGCAGCGAGTGGGTTGTCAAAGCCCAGGTTCACGCCGGTGGTCGCGGTAAAGCGGGCGGCGTCAAGCTGGTTCGCAGCAAAGAAGACGCTAAAGCATTCGCTCAACAGTGGTTGGGCAAGCGTCTGGTGACTTACCAGACTGATGCCAATGGTCAGCCAGTCACCAAGATCCTGGTTGAATCGTGCACTGATATCGCTAAAGAGCTGTACCTGGGCGCTGTCGTTGACCGTTCGAGCCGTCGCATCGTGTTCATGGCTTCCACCGAAGGTGGCGTGGACATCGAGAAAATCGCTCACGACACTCCAGAAAAAATTCTCAAGGCCACTATCGATCCACTGGTTGGCGCTCAGCCATTCCAGGGTCGCGAGCTGGCATTCCAGCTGGGTCTGGAAGGCAAGCAAGTTGCTCAGTTCGCCAAGATCTTCGTAGGCCTGGCCAAACTGTTCAAGGATCACGACCTGGCTCTGCTGGAAGTGAACCCGCTGGTGATCAAGGCTGACGGCGATCTGCACTGCCTGGACGCGAAGATCAACATCGACGCCAACGCCATGTACCGTCAGCCTAAGCTGAAGACTTTCCACGATCCGTCGCAAGACGATCCGCGCGAAGCGCACGCTGCCAAGTTCGAACTGAACTACGTAGCCCTGGAAGGCAACATCGGTTGCATGGTCAACGGTGCTGGCCTGGCCATGGGTACCATGGACATCGTCAACCTGCATGGCGGCAAACCAGCCAACTTCCTCGACGTGGGCGGCGGTGCTACCAAAGAACGCGTTACCGAAGCGTTCAAGATCATTCTGTCCGACACTAACGTCGCGGCCGTACTGGTCAACATCTTCGGCGGCATCGTTCGTTGCGACATGATTGCCGAAGGCATCATTGGCGCGGTGAAAGAAGTCGGCGTGAAAATCCCGGTTGTTGTTCGCCTTGAAGGCAACAACGCTGAGCTGGGCGCTAAAGTACTGGCAGAAAGCGGTTTGAACATCATCGCTGCTACCAGCCTGACCGACGCTGCTCAACAAGTTGTCAAAGCTGCGGAGGGCAAATAATGAGCGTCCTGATCAATAAAGACACCAAAGTTATCTGCCAGGGTATTACCGGTTCGCAAGGTAGTTTCCACACCCAGCAAGCCATCGAGTACGGCACCAAGATGGTGGGTGGTGTAACGCCAGGCAAAGGCGGCACCGAGCACCTGGGTCTGCCAGTGTTCAACACCGTGAAAGACGCTGTAGCTGCCACTGGCGCCACCGCCAGCGTGATCTACGTTCCGGCTCCTTTCTGCAAAGACTCGATCCTGGAAGCTGCTTTCGGCGGCATCAAGCTGATCGTGTGCATCACCGAAGGCATTCCTACCCTGGACATGCTGGACGCTAAAGTTAAGTGCGACGAGCTGGGCGTAGTCCTGATCGGCCCTAACTGCCCAGGCGTGATCACCCCAGGCGAATGCAAGATCGGCATCATGCCAGGTCACATTCACTTGCCAGGCAAGGTCGGTATCGTTTCCCGTTCCGGCACCCTGACCTACGAAGCTGTGAAGCAGACCACTGACGCCGGTTTCGGTCAGTCGACTTGCGTCGGCATCGGTGGTGACCCGATCCCGGGTTCGAACTTCATCGACATCCTGAAGCTGTTCCAGGAAGACCCGAAGACCGAAGCGATCGTGATGATCGGTGAGATCGGCGGTTCGGCTGAAGAAGAAGCGGCTGCCTACATCAAGGCACACGTGACCAAGCCGGTTGTTTCCTACATCGCTGGTGTGACTGCTCCTCCGGGCAAGCGCATGGGCCATGCTGGCGCAATCATCTCTGGCGGCAAAGGCACTGCAGACGAGAAGTTTGCTGCCCTGGAAGACGCAGGCGTGAAAACCGTGCGTTCGCTGGCAGACATCGGCAAGGCCTTGTCCGAGCTGACCGGTTGGGCTGTCAAGTAAGCCTCGCGCTTAGCTGACGCTTTACCAAACAAAGGCCACCTTCGGGTGGCCTTTGTCGTTTCCGGCATTTGTGTTGGCTGTGCTGGCCTCTTCGCGGGCAAGCCCGCTCCTACAGATGGACGCATTCCAATGTGGGAGCGAGCTTGCAGGCACCCACCATTTACATGCAAAAACGCGACATCGAAATGTCGCATATCGGATAGTTCGCCCTTTAACAGTGCGTTTTTCAGCCGAATTCGGTAGGCTAGCCGCCATTTTGCGTTTGCGTCCCACAAGGTTGCTGCGCGCTAAACGGGTCAGTCCCATACGGACCGACAGCATTTCCCTCACCCATCAGGGAAATCCCTCTCTAAATTCCGATTCAGTAGTGTGGTATTTCCTTAATGAAAGTGTTGAAAGGCCAGGACATTCTGGCACTTGGTTTTATGACGTTTGCCCTGTTCGTCGGGGCTGGCAACATTATCTTCCCGCCTATCGTCGGTTTGCAGTCCGGGCCTCATGTCTGGATGGCGGCGCTGGGCTTCTTGATCACGGCAGTGGGTTTGCCAGTGATCACCGTTGTCGCGCTGGCCAAGGTCGGGGGGGCGATGGACGCCCTGAGCAGTCCGATCGGCAAGATCGCCGGTGGCATCCTGGCGGCTGCCTGCTACCTCGCCGTGGGGCCACTGTTCGCCACGCCGCGTACCGCCACCGTGTCCTTCGAAGTGGGTCTCGCGCCCCTGACCGGCGAAAGCCCGCTGGCGCTGTTCCTCTACAGTTCGGTGTACTTCCTGCTGGTGTTCTTCATCTCTCTGTACCCGGGTCGTCTGCTGGACACCGTGGGCCGTTTCCTCGCCCCCCTGAAGATCATTGCCCTGGCAGTGCTCGGGATCGCCGCGTTCGCTTTGCCGGCCGGGGATATCGGGCACGGTACGCCGGAGTACGTGGCGGCGCCGTTCTCCCAGGGCTTCATCAATGGTTACCTGACCATGGATACCCTGGGCGCCCTGGTGTTCGGCATCGTCATCGTCAACGCTATTCGTTCCCGTGGCGTCGAGTCGCCGGCGTTGATCACCCGCTACGCGATCATTGCCGGCCTGATTGCCGGTGTGGGCCTGGCGCTGGTGTATGTCAGCCTGTTCCGTCTCGGCTCCGGCAGCCATGAAGTGGCAATGGGCGCGACCAACGGCGCGGCGGTCCTGCATGCCTACGTGCAACACACCTTCGGCTCCCTGGGCAGCGGTTTCCTGGCGGTGCTGATCTCCCTGGCCTGCCTGGTGACGGCCGTCGGCCTGACCTGTGCCTGTGCCGAGTACTTCAGCCGTGTGCTGCCACTGTCCTACAAGACCCTGGTGGTGATCCTGGCGGTGTTCTCCCTGGTGGTGTCCAACCTGGGCCTGACCAAGCTGATTGCGTTCTCGATCCCGGTGCTGACTGCGATCTACCCGCCGTGCATCGTGCTGGTGGCCCTGAGCTTCTGCAAAGACTTCTGGTTGGAGCAGGGCCGTATCGTCGGTCCGGTGATGCTGGTGTCGTTCCTGTTCGGCCTGATCGACGCGCTCAAGGGCGCTGGCCTGGCTGACTGGATGCCGACCCAACTGACCCACTTGCCGCTGGCCGAGCAAGGCCTGGCGTGGCTGGTGCCGTGCGTCTTCACCCTGGTGGTGGCGGTGGCCTGCGACCGCCTGCTGGGCAAGCGCAGCGAAGCCCTGGCGTAAACGACGCCGCCCGTCACAAGTGGGCTGGCGCGAAAAACCGAAATGCCCCGTATCCACTGATACGGGGCATTTTTTATGGGCGCCTGGCCGTGCCTTTTTCCCTGAGCTAACGTCGAACATCTAACTTGCAGGCGCATGACTTGCCCGCGATGACAATCTCCAGGACGCCATCGCGGGCAAGCCATGCGCCTACGGGTTTAATCAACGCCTCCAAGGAATTACATGTCGTTTATCCATGCCAATCTGATCCATCTGCTGGCCGCGCTCTGGTTTGTCATCTGCTGGGGCGGCTATACCCGTTATGCCAGTTGGAAGGGGCGCGACACGGCGTGCCTGGCCAGCGTCCTGCACCTGTACCGAGAGGATTGGATGCGCCGGATGCTGCTACGCGACAACCGCATTGCCGACGCCAGCGTGATTGGCAACCTGGAGCGCAACGCGTCGTTCTTTGCCTCCAGCACCCTGATTATTCTCGCCGGTATTCTCACGGTGCTCGGCGCGTCCGAGCGTGCGGTGTCGCTGCTGGCTGACATTCCAATGGTGCAGCAGGCCTCCCAGGGCATGTCGGAGATCAAGTTGTTGTGCCTGGCGCTGGTATTTGTCTATGCCTTCTTCACCTTCAGTTGGTGCATGCGCCAGTACAACTTCGCCGCGATCCTGGTGGGGTCGGCACCCATGGTCGGTGAGCGCCATGTCTCCGAGCAGGAGCGCAAGGCATTTGCCGCGCGGGCGGCGCGGGTGATTTCGATGGCGGCCAACCAATTCAACTTCGGCCTGCGTTCTTATTACTTCGGCATGACCATGCTGGCCTGGTTTGTCAGCCCCTGGTTGTTCATGTCGATGAGTGCCGGGGTGGTATTTGTGTTGTATCGCCGGGAGTTTCATTCCGACGTTCTAGAGGTAATGGTCTATACCCCTACTGAGGCGCCATTGCCTGAAGCCAATAAAGAGGTGAGCTGATGAGTATTGCGTTCTGGTGCGTATTGATCAGCGCCTTGCTGATTTTTGTCGCGCGTGTGCCCGTGACCAAGGCCATGAAAGAGCAGGGCGGCTACAACAATCACCTGCCGCGCCAGCAACAGGCGCAGTTGAGCGGATTGGGTGCCAGGGCCGTGGCGGCCCACCAGAACAGTTTCGAGGCGTTCATCCTGTTTGCGGTGGGGGTGTTGATGGCCCATACCACGCAGACGGCGGGATGGTTGATCGACGGGTTGGCCATTGTCTTCGTGGTTGCGCGGGTGATCTATTTGCTGTGCTATTGGGCGGACCTGGCCTGGCAGCGCAGCCTGGTGTGGTGCATCGGCCTGGTCTGTTCATTACTGCTGATGCTCAGCCCGACATTCCGCAGCGTGCTGCTCTAATACGTTTATAACGCGCACAATAAAGCCCGCACTTGGCGGGCTTTATTGTGCAGCGCTAAAACCATTAATTGGTTTTTGGAGCGGCTTCTTCGGCAGCGGCTTTGTTCGATTCAGCCTGAGCTTTGGCAGCTTCGGCGTTTTCTTTCGCAGCGTCGTTCACTTTATCCTGAGCTTTGTTCATGTCCTGCTGAGCTTGCTCGGCATGTTGGGCAGCATCTTGAGCTTTGTCCTCGGATTTTTTATCGCAGGCAGCGAGACCGAGGGAAGCGGTCAACATCAAGGCAATAGCTAAAGTCTTACGCATGGGGTGTTTCTCCTTATGGAAAATATCTACTTGGCCTTTCGAGCATAGCCTGAGGGGTTAAGTTCCATGTTTCTCACCGATATATAAGTTTATTCTTGCGGGAACTTTTCCTTGCGCCCATAACCGCTAAGCAACAACACTAATCAGAGCCTATAGCGAATGTCGGATAACCCCATTTTTGAGCGTGCGATGCGCTTTTTATCGGCGCTGCGCCATTGCCAGGTCCT
Source organism: Pseudomonas sp. RA_35y_Pfl2_P32 (assembly GCF_963970735.1). NCBI lineage: Bacteria > Pseudomonadati > Pseudomonadota > Gammaproteobacteria > Pseudomonadales > Pseudomonadaceae > Pseudomonas > Pseudomonas sp. RA_35y_Pfl2_P32. The sequence goes on along the minus strand of NZ_CAXAQF010000023.1, from coordinate 36,536 downwards.
CGGTTTGCATGTGCACAGTGCCAGCCAGGACGGCGTGACCATCACCTTGCCCTACCGCCCACAGATCGTCGGTAATCCGCAGACCGGGGTGATTCACGGCGGCGCCATCACCTCCCTGATGGACACCGCCTGCGGCATGGCCACCCTGTGCGTGCTGCCGGAGTTCGAAGTGTGTCCGACCCTGGACCTGCGCATCGACTACATGCACCCGGCCGAACCCCATAAGGATGTGTACGGCTTTGCCCAGTGCTACCGGGTGACCACCGATGTGATCTTTACCCGCGGTTTTGCCTATCAGGATGATCCGCAGCAGCCCATCGCCCATGTGGTCGGGACCTTCATGCGCATGGGCAAAGGGATCAAGGGCACCAAGGGCTTCGGTGGTTCGATCGGGGGGCAACCATGAACGATAACTTCAAGACCCAATTGCAGCAGGCCCATGAGCGTGGCGACTATGCCTCGCTGCTGCACCTGATCCCGTACGCCAAGTTGATTGGTATTGAATGCTCGCGCCTGGGCGATGAGTTGCTGTTTCGCCTGCCGGCGAACAAGGACAACATCGGCAACCCGTTATTGCCGGCGATCCACGGCGGGGTGATTGCAGGGTTCATGGAGCTGGCGGCAGCCCTGCACCTGATGGTGTTTACCGGCTCGCCGGGGGTGCCGAAAATCATCGATTTTTCCCTCGATTACCTGCGTGCCGGGCAGTTTCGCGATACCTACGCCAAATGCCAGGTGTGCCGACAGGGCCGGCGCGTCGCCAACGTGGCGATAACCGCCTGGCAGAGCACCGAAGCCGAACCGATTGCCACGGCGCGGGCGCATTTCAAAATCTGGGAAACACCCAGCCCTTGAAATCCTCGGTGGCGCCCCCAACTTGAATGACATCCCGCCGCCACCCTTCAGGGCGCGGCCACTGCCATCCAATCGGAGTTTGATGACCATGAGCGTGGAAACTCAAAAGGAAACCCTGGGCTTCCAGACCGAGGTAAAGCAACTGCTGCACCTGATGATCCATTCGCTGTATTCCAACAAGGAAATTTTCCTTCGCGAACTCATCTCCAACGCCTCTGACGCTGTCGACAAATTACGTTTCGAAGCCCTGTCCAAGCCTGAGTTGCTGGAAGGCGGCGCGGAACTGAAAATCCGTGTGAGCTTCGACAAAGACGCCAAAACCGTCACCCTCGAAGACAACGGCATCGGTATGAGCCGCGAAGATGCGATCACGCATCTGGGCACCATCGCCAAGTCCGGCACCGCCGATTTCATGAAGCACCTGACGGGCGACCAGAAGAAAGATTCGCACCTGATCGGCCAATTCGGCGTGGGTTTCTATTCCGCGTTCATCGTTGCCGACCAGGTTGAAGTGTTCAGCCGCCGTGCCGGCCTCGCCGCGAGCGAAGGTGTGCACTGGTCGTCCAAGGGCGAAGGCGATTTCGAAGTCGCGACCGTTGAGAAAGCCGAGCGCGGTACCCGCATCGTCCTGCACCTCAAATCCGGTGAAGACGAGTTCGCCGATGGCTGGCGCCTGCGCAACATCATCAAGAAGTACTCCGACCACATCGCACTGCCGATCGAGCTGCCGAAAGAAGTCACGGCGGCCGAAGGTGAAGAGACGCCTGCCGTTGAATGGGAAACCGTCAACCGTGCCAGCGCCCTGTGGACGCGTCCGCGTACCGAGATTGCGGATTTGGAATACCAGGAGTTCTACAAACACATCGCCCACGATTTCGAAAATCCGCTGAGCTGGAGCCACAACAAGGTCGAAGGCAAGCTGGAATACAGCTCGTTGCTGTACGTGCCGGCCCGTGCTCCGTTCGACCTGTACCAGCGTGAAGCGCCTAAGGGCCTGAAGCTGTATGTGCAGCGGGTGTTCGTCATGGACCAGGCAGAGTCGTTCCTGCCGCTGTACCTGCGTTTTATCAAGGGTGTGGTCGACTCCAACGACCTGTCGCTGAACGTGTCGCGGGAAATCCTGCAGAAAGACCCGGTCATCGATTCGATGAAGTCGGCGCTGACCAAGCGCGTACTGGACATGCTGGAAAAACTGGCGAAGAACGACCCTGAGCAATACAAAGGCTTCTGGAAGAACTTCGGCCAGGTGATGAAAGAAGGCCCAGCCGAAGATTTCGCCAACAAAGAGAAGATCGCTGGCCTGCTGCGCTTTGCCTCTACCCAAGGTGAAGAAGGCGAGCAAGTGGTTTCCCTGGCCGAGTACCTGGCACGCGCCAAGGAAGGTCAGGACAAGATCTACTACCTGACCGGCGAAACCTACGCGCAAGTCAAGAACAGCCCGCACCTGGAAGTCTTCCGCAAGAAAGGCATCGAAGTGCTGCTGCTGACCGACCGCATCGACGAGTGGTTGATGAGCTACCTCAGCGATTTCGACGGCAAGAGCTTTGTCGACGTGGCGCGGGGTGACCTGGACCTGGGCAACCTGGACTCGGCAGAAGACAAGCAAGCGGCTGAAGAAATCGCCAAGTCCAAGGAAGGCCTGGTTGAGCGTCTGAAAACCGCGCTGGGCGACGCTGTTGCCGAAGTACGGGTTTCCCACCGCCTGACCGATTCGCCGGCGATCCTGGCCATCGGTGAGCAGGACCTGGGTCTGCAAATGCGCCAGATCCTTGAAGCCAGTGGGCAGAAGGTTCCGGATTCCAAGCCGATCTTCGAATTCAACCCGGCTCACCCGCTGATCGAGAAACTCGACGCGGAGCAGAGCGACGAGCGTTTTGGCGATCTGTCGCACATCCTGTTCGATCAGGCGGCCCTGGCGGCCGGCGACAGTCTCAAGGATCCGGCCGCTTATGTGCGCCGGCTGAACAAGCTGCTGGTTGAGCTGTCGGTGTAAACAGGTTGTAGAAAAACCCGCTTCGGCGGGTTTTTTCATTCTGGTGTTTGTTGACGGGAGTGAGTCATGAGTCAAATCACTGTGCGTTCCGTGGTCTATCAGATTGATGGTCAGCCATATGAAAGTCGCCTGGCGTTCGATGCCGCTCACTCAGGTCCGCGTCCAGGCCTGTTGATGGCACCGAACTGGATGGGCGTCGGGGCTGGCGCCGAGGAGATTGCCAAGGCGGTTGCGGCCAAGGGCTATGTGGTGTTGATTGCCGACCTCTATGGTCAGGCGGTTCGGCCGCAGAACAACGATCAGGCGGGTGCGGCGATGATGCCGCTGAAGAATGACCGAGCGTTGCTGCGCGAGCGCATGCAGGTGGCGTTCCAGCAGTTGCAGGGCCAGGCTGAGGCAGCGGTCGATACATCGAAGCTGGCGACGTTTGGCTTCTGCTTCGGCGGTTGCTGTGCGCTGGAGTTTGCCCGTACGGGGGCGCCAGTGAAGGCGGCGGTGTCGTTCCACGGTACCCTGGATACGCCGGATGCCAGTGATGCGAACAACATCAAGGGCTCGGTGTTGGTGTTGCACGGGGCGTCTGATCCGTTGGTGCCCAAGGAGCAGTTACCGGCTTTCGAGGCTGAGATGAATGCGGCGGGTGTCGATTGGCAGTTGTTGAGTTATGGCGGGGCCGTTCACTCGTTCACCGATCCTCATGCCAATGTGCCGGGCATGATGATGTATGACGCCAAGGTGGCGGGGCGGGCGTTCAGGTCGATGCATGATTTGTTGGATGAGGTGTTTGCGCGGTAGGGGGGCATATCCCAATCCCCCTGTAGCAGATACCGAGCCCGCGAGGCTGCGTTCGAGGACAACGTCTTTGCAGTGCAGCCCCATGCAGAAAAGTCTCGACTGGCCTCAGCTTTTGCCTTTGGGTAACTCAATTCTCTCGCTTTCCCCCGGAACACTTGGCCAGTCGCCTTCTGCCCAGCGCCGGCGTGCTTCTTCGATGGCTGTCGGGTCGCTGGCGACGAAGTTCCAGTTGATCCGGCGCGGGCCGTCCAGGGGGGCGCCGCCGAAGAGGATGGCGTGGCAGTCGCTGTCGGCGTACAGGCTCATTGCTTCGTCGCTCGGCAGGACAACCAGTGCGTGGGCTTCGAGAGGTTCGTCGTTGAGCTGGGCGTCGCCGCTGAGGATGTAGAGCGCGCGTTCTGCGTGCTCGGTGGGGATCAGCAGGGTGGTGGCGGTTTGCAGATGCAGTTCCGCGTACAGGGTCGGGGAGAGCACAGGGACCGGGGATTCCAGGCAAAAGCCGGTGCCGGCGATCATGCGGATTTGTACGCCCAGGTTATCGCTGACCGGCAGGCTGGCGGCCGGGTGGTGGCTGTAGTGGCCTGGGCCTTGTTCGTGCTCCTTGGGCGAGGCCAGCCAGATTTGCAGGCCGTGCATCGCAAAGTCTTTGTCCCACAGTTCGGCAGGGGTGCGTTCGACGTGGGCTATGGCGCTGCCGGCGGTCATCCAACTGACGTCGCCGGCCTTGACGAGCTGCTCCGACCCCAGGCTGTCTTTGTGCAGGAGTTCGCCTTCGAACAGGTAGGTGAGGGTCGACAGGCCGATGTGCGGGTGTTGGCGGATGTTCATGCCGTGGCCGGCGGGGTAGCGGGTGTGGAGCATGTGGTCGAAAAATACGAAAGGCCCGACGCTGCGGCATTTGGCCGAGGGCAGCGGGCGCAGGATCGGCTGGCCTTCGACCTCTTCAGGGCGCGGGCGGATCACGAGCGGAGCGTTCATGGGGCATTCCAGGCTGTACGAAAGATGCCGTTGAGCATAACCCGCACAGCCGGCACTTGCCGCTATTGGCTGAAGGCGCCTTCGGACAGGTGGGTTTCGATGCTCACTTCGCTGCTGGTCATCAGCTTGTGGATCGGGCAGCGATCGGCCACCCGGTGCAGTTCGTCACGCTGGGCGTCGGTGAGTACGCCCTTGAGGGTCAGCTTGACGTGCAGGGCGTATTTGCCTTTTTGCTCTTCGCTGTTGTCATGCTTGACCTCGACCGTGACGCCGGTCAGTGGGATGTTTCTTTTCTGCGCGTACAGCTTCAGGGTCAGTGCCTTGCACGCCCCGAGAGCGGCGTCGAAGTAGTCGTGGGGCTCAGGCGCGGAGCCTTTACCGCCTGCGGACACCGGGACATCGGAAAACAGTTCATGCTCATCGATCTGCACGCTGTGGCGAAAACCTTCACTGGACTCGGTATTGACGGTAATGGTCATGGTTAACCTCTCGGGCAGTGGGAGACGACGGAAAAACACCTTGCAGTTATAGAGCATCCACGCAATCGGGCGTTCCACTTTCTTTATGGCTGAACCCTTGGGCGCGCTGCGGGGTCTACCCTGTTCATCTGTTGGGGGAGTGCGCTTGTGTCTTTGAAACCCTGGAAGGCGGCCTGGTTGCTGGTGTTGCTCTGCGGGCTGGCGGACGCCCGTGAGTACGCCTACAGCGATGCCCATCTGCACTATGTGGATTTTTTCCAGGAAACCGCCGGCATGCCGAAGCTGCTCAAGGCGATGGCGGACAATCGCATCGAGCATGTGATGATTTCCGGCGTTCCGGTGGCGAAGAAGTGGCATGAAGACGAACCCAAGCGCCCGCGCTATTACGCCGGGGATGATGCCGATGCCTACTGGTACAGTGCCACTGACGTGATTGTCGCCGCCGCGGTGAACGCGCTGACCCCCGAACAGCGCCAGCACTTTCATCCGTTCCTTTCAGGCTTCAATCCCAACGACAAGAACTCGGCAGCGCATATCCAGCGCATGCTCGACCTCAATCCCGGCCTGTGGCAGGGCATAGGCGAGGTGTTTACCCGGCATGACGACCTGACCGCACTGACCTCCGGCGACACGCCGCGGGCCAATAACGAGGCCATGACGCAGATTTATCACCTGGCGGCGGAGCACGACTTGCCGGTGCTGGTGCATTCCAATATCACCTCCAAACGCGAGAGAAATCCGCTGTACCTGGCCGAAATCGAAGAACCGCTGCGCAATCATCCCCATACCCGGTTTATCTGGGCGCACGCCGGCACCAGCCTGGAGATCCATCGGCACCAGACGCAGCTGGATTTCCTGCTGCCGACCCTGACGCGTCTGCTCGAAGCCTACCCCAATCTGTTTATCGACCTGTCCTGGAGCGTGCTCACGCCCTATCTGCTGGATGAGGCGGGGCAGCCTCGCCCGGAGTGGGTAAGCCTGGTGACGCGCTTCCCGGAGCGTTTCATGCTGGGTTCCGACGTGGTCGGACGTTTCAAGACCCTGGGCAAGCAACTGCACGGCTTTACCCCCTTTCTCGATGCCTTGCCGCCCGAGGTTGCGCGCCGGGTGGCGCGGGACAACTTCCTGGCGGTCCTGCCGCGCGCGGTGATGCAAGGGGTACGCTGAGTGGCGGTTTGTCATCAGCCTGTCACCCGGGTGTCATACCCTCGCGCCCATCTCAATCAAGGAGCGCGAAATGTCCTTCACTCGTTTAACTGCATTGGCGACGCTGATGCTGCTCAGTGGGCTGGTCCGTGCCGAGGTCAGCGTGCAAGGTCCAGTGGAATATGGTGTGTTCGAAGGGGCCAAGGCCGATCTGCAATCGGGGGAGCGGGTGTTGCGGCGCAGCAACGAGTCGATCCGCCAGACCGAAACGGTGCCGGCCAAGCTGGGCACCAAGTTCGGTATCCGCTATCAGTTGGCCGGCAAGGCCGCCGAGGGGCAGCCCTTGACGTTGCTGTATTTCACTCCGGGCATTCGCACCCCCGACGGTGTGCGTCACGATAAGCTGGAAGTGGTCCAGAAGCTGCTGCCTGGTGCCCCGCAGGATGTGATGGCCTATGAGTTCACCGAAAGCCACGAAGTGGTGCCGGGCGAGTGGCGTTTCATGGTGTTCCAGGGCGATCGCCTGCTGACTCAGCAACGCTTCACCGTGCGCTAGATAGAAACGGCAGACAAAAAAACGCCCCGAACCAGTCGGGGCGTTTTTTTGTGCGGCGGTGCGGCGGGGTATTACTTACCCTGCCAGCGCTGCAGGACCAGGGTGGCGTTGGTGCCGCCGAAGCCGAAGCTGTTGCTCATCACGGTGTTGAAGGCTACGTCTTCACGAGTCTTGGTCAGGATCGGCATGTCAGCCACTTCCGGGTCCAGCTCGTCGATGTTGGCCGAACCGGCCATGAAGTTGCCTTCCATCATCAGCATGCAGTAGATCGCTTCGTGAACGCCGGCGGCGCCCAGGGAGTGACCCGACAGGCTCTTGGTGGAGCTGATGGCCGGTGCCTTGGCGCCGAACACTTCACGCACGCCTTTCATCTCCATGACGTCGCCGACCGGAGTCGAGGTGCCGTGGGTGTTCAGGTAGTCGATCGGTGCATCAACGGTGGACATCGCCATCTGCATGCAGCGGATAGCGCCTTCGCCGCTTGGTGCGACCATGTCGTAGCCGTCGGAGGTCGCGCCGTAGCCGACGATTTCCGCGTAGATCTTCGCGCCACGAGCCAGGGCGTGTTCCAACTCTTCAACCACCACCATGCCGCCACCGCCAGCGATGACAAAACCGTCACGGTCGGCGTCGTAGGCGCGGGAGGCTTTTTCCGGGGTGTCGTTACGCTTGCTGGACAGTGCGCCCATGGCGTCGAACAGGAACGATTGGCTCCAATGCTCTTCTTCACCGCCGCCGGCGAACACGATGTCCTGCTTGCCCATCTGGATCTGTTCCATGGCGGTACCGATGCAGTGAGCACTGGTGGCGCAGGCAGAAGCGATGGAGTAGTTCAGGCCCTTGATCTTGAATGGAGTGGCCAGGCACGCGGAAACGGTGCTGCTCATGGTCCGCGTCACGCGGTATGGGCCGACGCGCTTGACGCCTTTCTCGCGCAGGATGTCCAGCGCTTCCATCTGGTTCAGGGTCGATGCGCCACCGGAGCCGGCGATCAGGCCGGTACGCGGGTTGGACACCTGCTCTTCGGTCAGGCCGGAGTCAGCGATGGCGTCTTTCATGGCCAGGTAGGCGTAAGCCGCCGCGTGGCCGACGAAGCGATAAATCTTGCGATCGATCAGTTCTTCGAGGGGAAGGTCAATGGAGCCGGAAACCTGGCTACGCAGACCCATTTCGGCATATTCCGGGTTGAACCGGATGCCAGGGCGGCTTGCACGCAGGTTAGCGGAGACGGTCTCTTTGTCATTGCCCAGGCACGAAACGATGCCCAGACCAGTGATAACGACGCGGCGCATGCGGATAACCCTTAGAAGTTGTCAGTGGAGGTGAAAACGCCGACCCGAAGGCCTTCGGCGGTGTAGATCTCGCGGCCGTCAACGCTGACCGAACCATCGGCGATGGCCAGGTTCAGTTTGCCTTTGAGTACACGCTTGATCTGAATGTTGTAGGTGACTTTCTTGGCGGTCGGCAGGACCTGGCCAAAGAACTTCACTTCGCCCGAACCCAGGGCGCGGCCGCGGCCTGGCAAGCCTTGCCAGCCGAGGAAGAAGCCGACCAGTTGCCACATGGCGTCGAGGCCCAGGCAGCCCGGCATCACCGGATCACCCTCGAAGTGGCAGGCGAAGAACCACAGGTCCGGAGTGATATCCAGCTCTGCGACCAATTCACCTTTGCCGTACTTGCCACCCTCTTCGCTGATATGGGTGATGCGATCCACCATCAACATGTTCGGGGCGGGCAGTTGCGCGTTACCTGGGCCGAACAGCTCACCGCGACTGCAGCGCAGCAGGTCTTCCCGAGTAAAGGCGTTTTGTTTGGTCATGCGAGCTCCTCAATAGTCCCATGCGGCAGGTGGGGCAAATCTTCCCGGCCGATCAAAGCATTCATGCCTTGAACCGGCAGCCTACTCATAGACTATTGCGTTGTGGTGAAAGTCACAGGACAAGGGACATGAATGTACACTTGTGCACTGAAATTATTATTCAAGCCCAAAATCGAGCCTGTCGAGGTGACTAAGACTGCCGCACTTTCGGTTTTCGCGCCAGTCGCAGATGCTTGATTAGGCGCTACTACTGCAGCCAACGCTGGAGAATTTGCTGCAGATCAGTGCGTTTGAAAGGCTTGGCCAGGTAATCGTTCATTCCCGCTGCCAGACAGGCCTCGCGGTCCCCCTGCAAGGCATTGGCCGTCAGGGCGATGATCGGCACTTCGCTGCAGCCGGGCAGTTGACGGATCTGCCGCGTGGCTTCGTAGCCGTCGATGATCGGCAGTCGGCAATCCATCAGGATCGCCTCGAAAATCAGGCTCTCGGCGCTGCGTACCGCCTGCGCGCCGTCGTTGGCGACGCTGACGGTAAAGCCCAGGCTGCGCAGCATGGCCTCGATCACGGTCTGGTTGACGGGGTTGTCCTCCACCAGCAACACATTGCGCCCCTCGCCATTGCCTCCCGGCGCACGCGCAGTCGGAACCGGTGCGGGCAAGGTCTGGCGGGACAGGGCCAGCGGCATCTCCAGGGTAAACACCGAGCCTTGGCCTTCCACGCTTTGCGCGCGCAGGGTGCCGCCCATGCGCTCGGCGAGGGTGCGGGCGATCGGCAGTCCCAGGCCGGTGCCGCCATAGCGCCGGGAAATCGAACTGTCGGCCTGCTGGAACGCGTTGAACATCTGCTCCAGATTGTCCGGCGAGATGCCGATGCCGCTGTCGCGCACCGTGCAGGTGAACCACAGCAGTTCGTGGTCCAGCGACTGCCACTGCGCCTGGATGGCCACCTGACCGTGCTCGGTGAATTTCAGGGCGTTGCCGATCAGGTTGACCAGGATCTGCCGGATGCGCGTCGGGTCGCCCTGGACGTGCAGGGCCGGCATGCCATCGGCCAATTGCAGTTGCAGGTTCAAGCCGCGTTGCTGCGCACTGTGGGTGAACGCCTGGGCACAACTGTTGATCAGTTCGGCGAGGTTGAACGGGATATGCTCCAGTTCCAGGGGGGCACGTTCGATGCGCGAGAAATCGAGTATGTCGTTGATCACCTTGAGCAAGTGCTCGGTGGACTCCGACGCCAGTGCCGCGTACTCGACTTGCTCGTCGGTCATCTGGGTGGTTTCCAGAAGCTGCAACATGCCCAGCACGCCGTTCATGGGGGTGCGCAGTTCGTGGCTCATCATCGCCAGGAAGTCGGACTTGGCGCTGTTGGCCTTTTCCGCTTCTTCGCGGGTCTGGATCAGTTGTGCCATGGCCTGCTGCTGTTCACGGCTGGCCTGCTTCAGACCACCGGCCAGGTTGTTGATATGCCGTGACAGGCTGCCCAACTCGGCATCGTCGACAATCGGCAGCGGGGTGCTGTAGTCGCCTTGCTGGATGGCCTTCACCGCGTTGCCCATGGCGCTGATCGGCTCCGACAGGCTGGCCGCCAGGCGCCGGGCCAGCAGGAAGGTAAAAAGCAGGGCGAACAGCGCCAGGATGCCCGCCTTGAGGACTATCTCCTGCTGGCGCTGACTGAAGGCATCGTTGGACATGCCGACAATCACCCGCCCCAGGTAGTCTTCAGTGATGCCACTGGGCGGGGGCACGGCCTGGAGGAAGTCGTCGTTGAGCTGGATGCGTTGCAGGCGCACCGGTGCCTGGAACACCTCGACCTGCTGTGGCTCCCCGCGGGAAAGCGACGGTTGCTCGACGTACATCAGGACGTTGTTGGCACTGTCCTGGACTTGCAGGAAACGCACGTGAGGCGTGGCCAGCGTGGCCTTCATCAGGCTCTCGAGCACCTCCTTGTTGCCGGAAATCACCCCGTATTCAGTGGCCGGGGCCAGTTGATTGGCCACCAGTTGGCCGGTGTTATTGAGTTCCTGACGCAAGTCCTGGATGCGCACGAAGGTAAAAAAGCTGATCAGCAGCAAGGTCAGCAGCAGGGCCGGGCCGAGGCTGATGGCCTGGGTGCGGGTGTTGATCCCCCAGTGGCGGCGGAAGGTCATGGCCAGGTGTCTCCTTCGGCCAGTTGGATGGCCACTGCCACGGGGTCGATCTGTTCGAGGCCCAGGGAACGCGCCACTTGCGGGTTGGTAGCGACCTTGAAACGCGTCGGGTAGAGGCTGCGGGGCCAACTGGCCGGCGGGCGGTCGAGCAGTTCGTCGAGGATCGCCAGCCAGTCACTCTGGTCGCTGTAGCTGCTGGCCAGGCTGCCCGCCTTGACGAACCCGGCATTAGGGCCGATCAGCGCCCGTTGCTGGGCATAGCTGCTGAGTAACAGGTTCTTCGCGGTTTTCGGGTTGTACAGGTCCGGGTCGTCGAGACCCAGCAAGACATCGCTGTTTTTCAGTAGCGCTTGCAGAGGCCGGCTGTCAGTGGTGTTGTCCCAGCGCTCGGCGATGACTTCCATGCCCAGGCGATGGGCGGCGCCGTGCAGTTCCTTGAGCAGGAACTCGCTGTCCTTGCCGAACAACACACCAATGCGCCTGGCTTGCGGCAGGAGGCTGCGGGTCAGGCGCAACTGGCGGCTGAGCGGTGGATCACGCCACAGCAGGCTCAGGTGCAGCGGGCGGGTGTCGCCCACCCGCTGATTGGCTTGCAGGCGGCTGATCCGCAGCACCAGGGTGGGAGGGCCCTGGTGGTCTTGCAGGCGCCAGTCGAGGCTGGCCAGGTCCAGCAGGATCAGGCGGGTCGCACAGGGGATGCGGGAGGGCGCTGGTAATTCGCTCAACGGCAGGAAGCGTACGTTGTCTTTGGGACGCTGCTGGGCCAGGGCCTGGGTAAAGGCCTGCACCCCGGGGCTGTCCTCGACCCCCGTCAAGAGGACATCGGCCGCCCGCACGGGCAGGGTGGCCAGGCAGCCGAGCAGCAGCAACCCCAGGCAATAACGCAGGTTGCTCAGCAGGCTGGTCGACATCCGCGCAAGGCCCATGTCAGAACACGAGCTCGGCGCTGAAATACAGCACATGGCGTGAGTCGTAGTAATTGTCGGCGAAGGTGTTGGGTTGATTGTCCAGGCGTTGCTGCAGGGTGCCGGCCAGCTCCAGGCTGGCCTTGCCCAGGGCAATACGCTTGGCCAGGCGCGAGTCGAGCCGTTCGAAGCGGTAGCCATTGAGGGCATCGTCGCCGTAGTAGAACAGTGCGCTGTTCCAGCCGCTGCCCCAATCGCGCAGCCAGCCGGCGGAACCACTGTTGCGCGCCGTCAATTGCTGGTCCTGGGGGCTGCTGGCCTCGGCATCGACATAGGCGTAGGTCAGGCGCAACCGATCGGCCGCACTCAGGCGCCAGTCGAGTTGGGTTTCCGCGCCTTGAAAGCGAGCGCTGTTGGAGTTGCTGGCAATGAATTGATTGTTGCGCAGCGATTCGCTGATCATCCCGGTGATTTCGTCGTGGAACAGCTTGACGTCGAGATTCAGGCCCAACTGGGCGAAGTAGCCGTTGTAGCCCAGTTCGCGCGAGCGCATGCGTTCCTGCTCGAGATCGCCGGGGCCACGGGTCTTGACGAAATAACGGGCGCTGGGCCTGCCATAGGCCGTGGGGTTGAGCCCGGTTACCCGATAACTCCAGTTGACGTTGTTCTCGAACATATCGGGCGAGCGCACGGCTTCGGAGTACACCGCACGCAGGCCGTGGCGCGGGGTGATCAGGTAGTTGATCGCGAAGCGCGGGGTCAGCGAGTCGCCGATCAAGCGGGTTTTTTCGTACATTGCACCGCCCTGCAGTAGCCAGTGCTCAGTGGCACGCCACTCCAACTGGCCGAACAGGCGCGAGGAGGTGTCATCAAGGGTGCCATTGAAGTAGGTCTCGGAGTCGGCCCGGTCGTAACGATAGTTCAAGCCGCTGACCAGGCGCAGACTATCGGACAGGCTCAGGGTGTCCTGCAGTTCGAGGTCGTAGCGCGATTCCCGGGTGCTTTGGTCGATGGTGCCGCAGACGGTCCGGTTGGCGCCGCCTCGCCACTGCTCCAGGGCCTGGTTGGCCAGTGTCTCCTGCTCTGGCGTGGAACTCGGGGCACCGCTGGCGGTAAAGCTGTCCATGTTGCGCGCCAGGCGCTCGGTGTAGTTGGGGTCCAGTTGCCAGAGCGCGGCCAGTTGCGGGCTGAACGATATTTCAGCATCACAGGCGCGCCAGGTTTGCTGGCGATCCCAGTGCTGCGCCGTGCCCTGGACATAGAGGCTGTGCTCGGGGTTCAGGTCGAGGTTCCAGCGCAAGGAGGTGGAATAGTCCTTGGCGGTCACGTCGGAGTTGTTGCCGGCGGCGGTAATGCCGGGAAACACCGGACGGTAGGTATAGGGCCGCTGGTTGCTGCCGTCCTTGGCGTTGAGCTGCCAGTCGACGCTGTGCTGTTCGTCGAATGCCTGACTGATGGCCAGATTGACCCGGTCCAGGCGTCGGCTGTCGTGATAGTCGGCGCCCCGCTGGTCGGTGTCGAAGCCGTCGTCTTCCTGGCCCGACAACGACAGGCGCAGGTTGCCACTGTCCCAGCCGGTGCCGTGGCTGGCGTACCAGTCATTGATCCCGCGCTGGCCGCGGGTGACTTTGATCCGCGTGCCCTGGCTGTTGGCCGGGGCACGGGTCATGATGTTGACCACGGCCATCAGCGCGTTGGCGCCGTAGCTGACGGTATTGGGCCCGCGAAACACCTCGATGCGCTCGATGTCCTCCATCGCCACCGCAATGTCGCTCCAGTCCACGGTTGCCAGGCCGGCGCGGTACACCGAGCGCCCATCGATCAGCACCTGCATGCGCCGCGCCTGGCTGGCATTGCTGCCGTGGTAGTTGACCACCGCCTGATTGCCGTTGATGTTGCCCGCCATCATTCCCGGCACCAGGCGCAACAGCTCGCTGATGTCCCGCGCCCCGCTGGCCTTGATCAGTTCGCTGTCGAGCACCGTCATGCTGCCCGGTACGGCCGCAGGCGACTGTTTGAGCCCGGTGGCGGTCAGCACTTGCGGCAGCGACAGGTTTTCCAGAAACAGATCATCGGCCAGCAGTGTGTCGCTGAACAGCAGCGCCAGGGCCAGCGAAGAACGAAGGGGGGAGGGACCAGCAAACACGGAACAGCCTTGATACCGTTTGAATGGGGAGGCATGTTAACCGAGCTGGTCGAGTTTTCCAGTCGCGATGTCGGCGTTTTCCGTTGTTTTGCTGTCTAGCTTCCTACAGATGTCGGTAATTGTTCGGGGGGCTGGCCGATGTTCGACCGCCCCGTATAATGCGCCATCGCCACTGGAATGGATTAATGGATTACATATGACTGAACAGCGCCCGATTGCGGTCCTGGGGGGCGGGAGTTTTGGTACCGCGGTGGCAAATCTGCTGGCTGAGAACGGTCATGCGGTTCGGCAGTGGATGCGCGACCCGGAGCAGGCCGAGGCCATTCGAGTCAACCGCGAGAACCCACGCTACCTCAAAGGTATCAAGGTGCATCCGGCCGTGGAGCCGGTCACTGATCTGCTGGCTACCCTCAACGATTGTGAACTGAGTTTCGTCGCGTTGCCGTCCAGCGCCCTGCGTTCGGTACTGGCACCTCATGCCGAGCGCCTGAGTGGCAAGTTCCTGGTGAGCCTGACCAAAGGCATTGAGGCGCACACCTTCATGCTGATGAGTGAAATCCTCCAGGAAATTGCTCCGCAAGCGCGTATCGGTGTGCTTTCCGGGCCGAACCTGGCCCGTGAAGTTGCCGAGCACGCCCTGACGGCCACGGTGGTGGCCAGTGAAGATGAAGAACTGTGCCAGCGTGTACAGGCCGCGCTGCACGGCCGGACGTTCCGCGTCTACGCCAGTGCCGACCGTTTTGGGGTTGAATTGGGTGGTGCGCTGAAAAACGTCTACGCGATCATCGCCGGCATGGCCGTGGCGCTGGGCATGGGGGAAAACACCAAGAGCATGTTGATCACCCGGGCGCTGGCGGAAATGACCCGTTTTGCGGTCAATCGCGGTGCCAACCCGATGACGTTCCTCGGCCTGGCCGGGGTCGGCGACCTGATTGTCACCTGCTCCTCACCCAAGAGCCGCAACTATCAGGTGGGGTTTGCCCTGGGGCAGGGGTTGAGCCTGGAGGACGCGGTGAACCGCCTGGGCGAGGTCGCCGAGGGCGTCAACACCCTCAAGGTACTCAAGGCCAAGGCCCAGGAAGTCGGGGTCTATATGCCGTTGGTCGCCGGCTTGCACGCCATTCTGTTTGAAGGGCGCACGCTGGAGCAGGTGATCGAGTTGTTGATGCGTGGCGAGCCGAAAACCGATGTCGATTTTATCTCCACCAGCGGTTTCAACTGAGCCCTTGACGGAAAGGGGCAGGGAGCAAGACATGAACGAACCCAAAGTAGAAGCCAGGTACGAGTCCATCCTCCTGCGTGTGCTGTGGATGCTGGTGTTTGTCCTGGTGTGGCAGGTGGCGCAATTCATTCTCGGTGCGGTGGTGCTGGTGCAACTGATCTATCGCCTGATTTATGGTGCCCCGAGCGCCGGGCTGATGAACTTCGGTGACAGCCTCAGCCAGTTTCTGGCGCAGATCGGCCGTTTCGGCAGCTTCCACAGCGACCAGAAACCTTGGCCGTTTGCCGACTGGCCCACCCCGCGCACCCCGGAAGGCGAGGCCCCGCACACGGTCGCGCCGGCACCGCATCCGGTCCGCGATGAGGAGCCCAAACTATGAAAGTCTGGGTGTTGCGCCACGGTGAAGCCGAACCCTATGGTTCGCGTCCGGACTCGGAGCGGGCGTTGACACCCCACGGCTGCGAGGAAGTCTTGCGCAGCGCCGCCCGGTTGATCGGCGAGCCACTGACCGCGATCTACGCCAGCCCCTACCGGCGTGCCCAGCAAACGGCACAGCTGGTGCGCGAGGCCCTGGGTTTCGAGCCAGGCATTCGTATCGTCGAATGGTTGACGCCCGACAATCGCCCGCAAGTCGTGGCCGAGCAACTGGCCTCGGTGGACAACGTGCTGCTGGTCAGCCACAACCCGTTGGTGGGTAATCTGCTGGGGTTTTTGCAGCACGGTCATGTGCAGGAGCCTGTGGCCGTGCGCACGGCGGGCCTGGCGGAGCTCGAAGGCGAGTGGCCGCTGGCCGGGCTGATGACGCTCAATAGCCTCAAACACCCGTAATAGCCGGGCGGCCAGGGGGCGGGGATTTTTGTTTGAAATAGACAACCAAGCAATCGCTTGGTTGGTCTACGCTTGCGGCGACACCGAACAAAAACAGGAGCGCATTCCATGCCCGCCGCTTTTCGTTTGCCGCTGCAAGTGTTCTATGAGCGTGAAGCCCGCCACCCGCGCCAGCGGTTCATGGTCCAGCCGACAGGCGGTGGCCAGGTCGAAACCCTGACCTGGGCCGACGTTGGCCACCAGGCCCGGTGCGCCGCGCACTGGCTGCGCGCCCGGGAGTTGCCCCAGGGCAGCCACATTGCCCTGATCTCGAAAAACTGTGCCCACTGGATCATTGCCGACCTGGCAATCTGGATGGCCGGCCATGTGTCGGTGCCGCTGTACCCCAACCTGACGGCCGAGTCGGTGGCCCAGGTGTTGGAGCACTCGCAAGCGGTGCTGGCCTTCATCGGTAAGCTGGATGACTGGCCGGGCATGTCCAGAGGGGTCAGCGCCGATCTGCCCACCATCAGCCTGCCGCTGTGTCCTGCGGCGGCCTTTGACTACTGTTGGGCCGACCTGCAGCGCAGTTCGCCGATCCAGGACAACCCGACGCCGGGTGCCGACGAACTGGCGACCATCATCTATACCTCCGGCACCACAGGCTTGCCCAAAGGGGTGATGCACAGCTTTGCCAACCTCGGCTTTGCCGCCACCCATGGCACCCAGTTATTCAATCTCAACGAGTCGGATCGACTGTTGTCGTACCTGCCGCTGTGCCATGTCGCCGAACGCATGTTTGTTGAAATGGCGTCGATCTACACCGGGCAAACGGTGTTTTTTGCCGAGAGCCTCGACACCTTCCTCGTCGATTTGCAGCGCGCCCGGCCCACGGCGTTGTTTGGCGTGCCGCGGATCTGGACCAAGTTCCAGATGGGTGTCTACAGCAAGATCCCGGCCCGGCGCCTGGACTTTTTGCTGGGCCTGCCGATCATCGGCAAGCGTGTCGGGCACAAAGTGCTGGCCGGCCTGGGCCTGGATGCCCTGCGCATTGCCCTGTCCGGCGCTGCACCGGTGCCCCTGGCCTTGCTGCACTGGTACAAGCGCCTTGGGCTGGATGTGCTGGAGGTCTACGGCATGACCGAAAACTGTGGTTACTCGCATATTTCCCTGCCCGGCGAGCAGCGCCCCGGCTGGATTGGCAAGCCGTGCCCAGGGGGGCAGGTGCGCATCGACACCACGGGGGAGGTGCAAGTGCGCAGCGGCGCCACCATGCAAGGCTATTTCAAGGAGCCGCAGAAAACCGCCGAAACCATCACCGAAGACGGGTTTCTACGCACCGGCGACAAGGGCGAGCAGGACGCCGAGGGGTATTTGCGCCTCACCGGTCGCCTCAAGGAGATCTTCAAGACCAGCAAGGGCAAGTACGTGGCCCCGGCGCCGATTGAAAATCGCCTGGCGGTGCACTCGCGCATCGAGCAGGTGTGTGTGGTCGGCGATGGCCTGAGTGCGCCCATGGGCCTGTGTGTGCTGTCGGCGGTGGGGCAGCAGGATGCCGCCAGCGCGGCGCGTAATGCCCTGCATGCCAGCCTGGAAACCCTGCTTGAGGAGGTCAATGGGGCCCTCGACAAACATGAGCGCCTGCGCCAGTTGGTGGTGGTCAGGGACAGCTGGGCGGTGGAGAACGGCTTTCTGACCCCGACCTTGAAGATCAAGCGCAACGTGATCGAGGCCACCTACGGTGCCCGCTTCGAGGAGTGGAGCGCGCGCAGCGAAGCGGTGCTGTGGCAGGATTGAGGCAAATAACAGCAATAAGGGACCAAGAGATGAGTCTGTGGCGTACCGCTCCGAACATTGAACAACTGAATGCGATTCAGAAAAACACCATCGGCGAAGTACTGGATATTCGTTTTGAGTCGTTTGACGAGCAATCGCTGACCGCCAGTATGGTTATCGATCATCGCACCCATCAGCCCTACGGCTTGTTGCATGGCGGTGCTTCCGTGGTGCTGGCCGAAACCGTGGGCTCGATGGCCAGTTACCTGTGCATCGATACCAGCAAGTTCTATTGCGTCGGCCTGGAGATCAACGCCAACCACCTGCGCGGGCTGCGCAGCGGGCGGGTCACGGCGGTGGCCAGCCCAATCCACATCGGGCGTACTACCCACGTCTGGGACATTCGCCTGAGCAGCGATGAAGGCAAGGCCAGTTGTGTGTCGCGCCTGACCATGGCGGTGGTGCCCTTGGGTGAGGTTGCGCCGGCGCGTTAGGGTGCCGTGACGTGGCGCCTGTCTAGACACTTGCACGTCGGTGGCGGAACGACCCATCGCGGGTCATTGCCTGCAACTCAATGTTCCCGCGTGCAGGCATCTCTGGATGGTAACCCGCTTGAGGTGACAGGTTCATGCCGGGCGTGTAGGCGTCCGGCTTGAAGTCGAGTTGTTCATGGTTGAACAGCGTACTGGCGCCTTGTAGCACGTGCCTGCCCAGGTACGTCCGGTATTCGGTGGGGGCCGCTGCTATGCTCGCCAGGATGCTTGCAGCGACGGGAGGTTCGATGGCGGTGGTCGGCATCCCTAGCCCTGCGGTGACTGTGGACCCGGCTGCACGAGTCAAGGTGCCGTACGCTATTTCCGACGCCTTGGCTCCGGAGAGTGAGTTTGTCCCGGGGTGGTGAGTCCCACCAAACAGTGAGTTGATGACGGTGATGGAGGCGCCGTCCGCGCCTTCGGTCAGGGCATCCGCTGCGATCCCGGCAAGTGGCGCAATCGCAGCGCTGGCCGCTCCGTTAACGGCCAGTAACGCGGTGTAGGCCGTGGTCCTGGCGAGGATGGCGCGGCCCGACGGTGGCAAGTCGATTCTTGGGCCCAGATTGGCGAGCGCGCGCTGGTTGATCTCTCGGGCGCCGCCGCCCAGAGGTGCCGTCAGGATACTGATGGCAACCGTATTCAGTTCATTGGGTGCCAGCAGATAGGCGATCAGGGCGGGGGCCGCCCCGGCCACCATGCCAGCGCCACTCCCAAGAGCGGCTGCGCTGCGGATCACTGCTGGGTTGTTGGAGTAGCGTGCGGCGACATTGGCGCCAGCCCCGGCCCCCATCGAACCCCAGGCCGCCGCACCCGCCACCATCCCCACACCGGTTACCACCAGGTTGGCGGTGGCATTGACGGTGGGAGTCTCTGGATCATCGCCGGGCGTTGTCGCCAACGTTCTGACCGCTATGCTTGCTCCATAACGAACCAGCCCACCCAGGCCTGCGCTCCACGCATCGCGCAGGAACGTGGCCCCAGCCGCCGCTGCTGTTTGCCAGCGGGTGGTGGCCAAACCATTGATGTCCACATGCCCCACCGGGTTGCCATGCACCATCGCATACAGGTTCAAGCCATCGGCGGTACCCGCCGGGTCGGCATTCAACCAGCGTTGGGCCCAGGGCAGGTAGTAGCGATGACCGTAGTAATACATCCCGGTGGCGTCACGCTCCTTGCCTGAGTAACGAGTGGTCTTGTAGCTCGCTTCGATCTGGTTCCGTCCGGCCCACCAGCAGGTACCGCCGTAGGGGTAGTAACTCTCGCGGCTGATCACTTGCGCAGCGCTGTCCAGTTCGATGAGGCTGGAGTTCAGGTGGTCGGTGAAGCTATAACGCTGTTGGTCCTGGGTGATACTGGGTGGTTTGCCTTTTGCCCAATGCAGCACCTGCACCGTGCCGCGCCCGGCCTCGACCGTGATGACGTGCAAGGTTTCGTTGGCCGATGTGCGGGTTTCAATACCCGGTAGATAGCGGGTTTCGTGAGTGTTGGAGCCTCTTGCCGTGGCACTCCGGCGGATCTTTCGCAGGCGCTGACCGTCGTTGGCGTACTGATACGTCTCGCCATCGTTCGGTGCGTCCTCACGTACCACTTGATCAACCTGGCTCAGTTGGTTGCGCCGGTCCCATGACAGGCCTTGCCCAGGCTGAAGGCGGGTGCGGTTGCCGTTCAGGTCGTAGCCGGCGGCAATTTCCTGCTCATCGGGTAACTGGCCTGTGGCCTTGGCCGGGAGGCTGCGATTACTCAGGCGGGCGACGGCGGTGCGTTCGGTGCGACTGGCGCTGCCCGCCTGGTGTTGCAGAACCAGCAGGTTACCAGCGACATCGTAGGTGAAGGTTTGGCAGTAGTTTTCCATTTGCCCGGGGTCCGGCGCGCATTGAAACGGCGGTAGTTGCGGGCCCCCTGGCGCGTTGTGTAGTTGCCGGCCGCAGGACTCTATCAGGCGATAGAGGCTGTCGTAGCGGTAGCGCGTGCACGCTTCGATGCGCTGATTGCGTTGAAAGTGCTGGGCTTGGGAGGCGTCGCTGATGCAGAGGATATTGCCTGTCGCATCGTATTGATAGCTCAGGTCTTGCAGCGCGGGCTGGCCAGGGACGTACGCCTTCAAGTGTTCCAGTCGGCCATCTTCAGTGCCATAGGTTGCGCAGGAGATAACCCCGTTTTGCGCGCGTTGGTGCTCGATCTGGCCCGCGGCGTTGTAGTGGATAGCACTGACCAGCGGCGCTTCATTTGCGCCGCGGAGCTTCAGGCGAACTTCTTTTAATTGGCCGGCGCGGGTGTGGATGAAACGCTGTCGGTTACCCAGGGCATCCGTCTGGTGCACGGGCTCGCCCACGGCGTTGTACAGGAACTGGGTGACGGCGGGCTCAGGCTCTAGAAAAACCTCTCGTTGCGCAGGGTCCAGCGGCCAATTCACTGGCCATAGGGGATCGGCGAGGAATGTACGGCTGTGGTGCAATGGCGCGCCGTTGAGGCCGAACTCGGTAACGTGCAGGGTGCCCGCCGTATCATCGTGGCGCACCAGTTGGCCGCGTCGATTGTGGTCCGCATCGGCATGGCCGTCAGCGTAGGCCAGGCGACTGGTGCAAGTCGCAGGTTCGCCGATTTCATGTTCGAAGGTGCTGACGGGGCGGCACTGCGGGTCATACTCGATACGGCTGTGGCTGAGTTTCTGATCCCAGCCCTCTACGCCTGGCCCGTGCGCGGCGATTAACCCCAGGCGCCAGCCGGCATCGTTGTTGACGGACAACAGCACGGTGCCCGACATGCTGTATACGTTCTGTTGACTGGCGGTCGCCTGACCGGCCTGGTGCAGGAGGAACAGGCGTGGATCGCGGCTCAGAACGGCGCGTCCGGCGGCATCATGGGTCTGTTGGCTAATGCAGGCCTGCGCCGGGTCGTGTGCGGCGCGGCGATGGTAGCTGACCGCCCGCACCGGGCGTGTGCGTGGGTCGATGACGACAATGACCGGCGTGTGGGTATGCGTCATGTGCTGTCCGGATCAACAATGACTGAGGAGTGACTCTTTGTCGGCCTACTCGAGGTGGCTGTCAACTGTCAGATCTAACAGGTCGACCCATTAGCTTGGCCTGACTGTCATCATTCCTGGCAGTTACGGTCATTGCCCTGGGGCTGGGTCTTGCGGACAATCAACCCCTGATTTTGTTTATGGACATGTCGTTATGCCGCAGCAGATTTTTTTCGCCCATGCCAATGGCTTTCCTTCAGGCACCTACGGCAAGTTGTTTGCCGCGCTGGCGCCGGAGTACCAGGTCGCGCATCTGCAGCAGCACGCCCATGACCCACGGTTTCCGGCGGACGACAACTGGTTCAACCTGGTGGACGAGTTGATCCACCACCTGGAGCAGCAACCGGCCCCGGTGTGGGGGGTGGGGCATTCCTTTGGCGGCGTCCTGCACCTGCACGCGGCGCTGCGTTGCCCGCAGTTGTATCGCGGGGTGGTGATGCTTGATTCGCCCGTGCTGACCCGTACCGATCAATGGGTCATCCGCGCGGCCAAGCGTTTTGGCTTTATCGACCGCCTGACCCCCGCCGGTCGCACCCTGGGGCGTCGCGAAGAATTTGCCGACCTCGAGGCGGCCCGGCGTTATTTCGCTGGCAAGAGTCTGTTTCGCGGTTTCGACCCGGAATGTTTCGACGCCTACCTGCAACATGGGTTGCACAAGGTCGGCGATCGCTTGCGCTTGCGTTTTGACCCGGCCACCGAGATCAGTATCTACCGTGGGGTGCCGCACACCAGCCCGGGTCGCACGCGGCAGTTGCAGGTGCCGCTGGCGGTGGTGCGTGGCCGGCAGAGCCGGGTGGTCATGCGTCATCACGCCAGTGCAGTGGCCCGTATGCCGCAAGGCGAGTCCCTGACCGTGCCAGGCGGTCACATGTTTCCCCTCGAACGCCCCCAGGACACCGCCGCACTGCTCAAGGAGTTGTTCCAGCGCTGGGCCGGTCGCAGCGACCGGGAGTGCGCGTGAGCAGCGTCACCGAAGTGCGCCTGAATCTGCCGCACATCGAGCTGGCAGCCCACCTGTTCGGGCCTGAAGACGGCCTGCCAGTGATCGCCCTGCATGGCTGGCTCGACAACGCCAACAGCTTTGCCCGGCTGGCGCCCCGGCTCAAGGGCTTGCGCGTGTTGGCGCTGGACATGGCCGGGCATGGTCATTCCGGGCACCGCCCCCTGGGGGCCGGTTACGCCCTGTGGGACTACGCCCACGACGTGCTGCACGTCGCCGAGCAGATGGGCTGGCAACGCTTTGCCCTGCTTGGCCATTCCATGGGGGCGATTGTCTCGGTGGTGCTGGCGGGCGCCATGCCCGAGCGCGTCACGCACCTGGCGTTGATCGACGGGGTGATTGCGCCCACCGCTGAGCATGACAACGCGGCCGAGCGCATGGGCATGGCGTTGCAGGCGCAACTGGACCTGCAAGGCAAGCGCAAACCGGTCTACAGCAGCATTGACCAGGCCGTGCAAGTGAGGATGAAAGGCCTGGTGGCGGTCAGTCGTGAAGCGGCAGAATTACTGGCCGAGCGCGGGTTGATGCCGGTACCGGGCGGCTACACCTGGCGCACCGACAGCCGCCTGACACTGCCTTCGCCCCTGCGTCTGTCCAGTGAACAGGCGCTATCCTTTACCCGGCGTGTCGGTTGCCCGGCACACCTGGTGGTCGCGGCCGACGGCATGCTCGGCAAACATCCGGAGTTGCTGGAGCGTCTACCCTTCAGCCACGAACAGTTACCGGGCGGGCATCACTTGCACCTGAACGACGAAGAGGGTGCAACCCTTGTTGCAGACTGTTTCAATCGCTTTTTCGCCATTCCTTGACTTGCAGCGGGCAACTGTCGAGGCTGGGCGGGTTGAAATGGGAGACAACCATGATAGATCTCTATACCGCTGCGACCCCAAATGGCCACAAGGTCTCTATCGTGCTCGAAGAACTCGGCATGCCCTACACGGTGCATGCCTTGAGTTTCGACAAGAAGGAACAAAAGGCACCTGCGTTTCTCAAGATCAATCCCAATGGCCGGATTCCGGCAATTGTCGACCGCGCCAACGGCGACTTCGCCGTGTTCGAATCCGGCGCGATCCTGCTCTACCTCGCTGAATTGAGCGGGCAACTGCTGCCCACGGACCCCCAAGGGCGTTCGCGGGTCATCCAGTGGTTGATGTTCCAGATGGGCGGCATCGGCCCCATGCAGGGCCAGGCGAACGTGTTTTTCCGGTATTTCCCGGAAAAACTGCAGGGCGCCATCGACCGTTACCAGCACGAAACCCGCCGCCTGTACGAGGTGCTCGACAGCCGTCTGCAAACCGTCGAATACCTCGCCGACACCTACAGCATTGCCGACATTGCGACCTATCCGTGGGTGCGTGGCCATGAGTGGTCCGGGGTTTCGGTTGATGGCTTGCCGAGCTTGCAGCGCTGGATGGCGGCAATGGCCGAGCGCCCGGCCGTGCAGCGCGGGTTGTTGGTGCCACAACGCATCGACGACGCCAGTGTCATCCAGGGCGCCCAGGCCATGTTGATCCGATGAGAGTCTCTTCAAGGTTGAAGCGCATGCGTTTTATCAGTTTGTTCGTACTTGCCTGTTGCAGTTCGTTGGCGTCGGCTGCCGATGTGCCGGGTAGCCAGGACCTGCCGCTGGTGCCACGCATGGCCGATGCGCAAATCGCCGATTATCGTCCGCCCGCCGAGCTGGAGCGGATTTACCCAATGGGTTCAATCCGCAAGATCAGCGGCCAGTTGCGGTTTGACGGGCAAGTCACTGCGCGGGGGCAGATGACCTCGGTGACCTATGAGTTGCCGCCGGAACATTCCGCCACCGCCGCCTTCACGGCAGCCCGCGAAGCCTTGCAGAAGCAGGGCGCCGAGCTGTTGTTCTGGTGCCAGGCTCGGGACTGCGGCGAAAGCAGCTTGTGGGCCAACGAAGTCTTCGGCAACGCCAAGCTCTATGGTGCCGACAATGGCCAGGCCTACCTGCTGCTGCGCCTGGCGGCCCCCCAGGACAACTCGCTGGTGGCGCTGTACAGCATCACCCGCGGCAATCGCCGAGCATACCTGCATGTCGAGCAGTTCGATGCCGGTGCCCCGTTGGGCGAGCTGTTGCCGACCTCTGCGACTTTGCTACGGCAACTCAAGGACACCGGCACCCTGGACCTGCCACGCCTGACCGGGGAGCCCCAGGCTCCATGGGTGACGCTGCTGTCGCGCGGCCTGAACCTCGACACCACGTTGCGGGTCAGTGTTTCCGGGGCCCAGGCCGAGGCCTGGCGTCAGGCACTGGTGGCCCAGGGCGTGCGCAGTGCACGTTTGGACCTGGGTGAAGTGAAAGACCCTGGCTTGCATTTCGAACTCTTGCGTTAAGCTCTGTGCAAGCGAACGTGCCTTGGGCCGTTCGCTTGCGCTTTTGTTGATTAACCCTGTTCGAGATTTTTCATGCTCAATAATGATCGCCTGTTGGTGCAGATCCTGCTCCTGGTGTTGTTCGGTGCCAGCTTCTGGGTGATGGCGCCGTTCTGGTCGGCGCTGTTCTGGGGGGCGGTGCTGGCGTTCGCCAGTTGGCCGTTGATGCGCCTGCTGACCCGTTGGCTCAATGGTCGCGAATCCCTGGCCGCGGCCGTGCTGACCCTGGGCTGGATGGTGCTGGTGGCGGCGCCACTGGTGTGGCTGGGGTTCAACCTGGCGGACCATGTACGCGATGCCACGGTCTTCATCAAGGATGTCCAGGTCGATGGCCTGCCCGAGGCGCCCGTCTGGCTGGGTGCCATTCCCCTGGTCGGGGGGCGGCTGCTGGGCATCTGGAACAGTATCGACCAACAGGGCGCGGCACTGATGGTGACGGTCAAACCCTACCTGGGGCAGGTCGGCAACTGGTTGCTGGCGCGCAGTGCGCAGATCGGTGGCGGTATCCTGGAGCTGACACTGAGCATCGTCTTCGTGTTCTTTTTCTACCGCGATGGTCCGCGGCTGGCGGGCTTTGTCCACCGTCTGCTGGAGCGTCTGATCGGCGAGCGGGCCGGTTACTACATCGAACTGGTGGCTGGCACCGTGCAGCGGGTGGTCAACGGGGTCATCGGCACGGCGGCGGCCCAGGCGGTACTGGCCCTGATCGGCTTCCTGATCGCCGGTGTGCCGGGGGCGCTGGTGCTGGGCATCGTCACCTTCCTGCTCAGCCTGATCCCCATGGGCCCACCGCTGGTGTGGATTCCGGCCACGGCCTGGCTGGTGTGGAAGGGCGACTACGGGTTTGCGGTGTTCCTTGGTGTCTGGGGGATGTTCATCATCAGCGGTGTCGACAACGTGCTCAAACCCTACCTGATCAGCCGGGGCGGTAACCTGCCGCTGGTGATCGTCTTGCTCGGGGTCTTTGGCGGCTTG
Source organism: Pseudomonas sp. RA_35y_Pfl2_P32 (assembly GCF_963970735.1). NCBI lineage: Bacteria > Pseudomonadati > Pseudomonadota > Gammaproteobacteria > Pseudomonadales > Pseudomonadaceae > Pseudomonas > Pseudomonas sp. RA_35y_Pfl2_P32. Next base: position 10,992 of record NZ_CAXAQF010000023.1, on the reverse strand, counting down.
ATTGCCTTCGGCTTCATCGGCCTGTTCATCGGCCCGACCTTGTTGGCGGTGGCCTATAGTCTGCTGATCGACTGGAGCAACAGCCAGGTACGGGTTGAAGACAAACGCTGAAGAGCGCGGGGCTGACGCGGGTAGTAGCGAGCGCGTCAGCTCATCGAGGCTTTTTTTCAGCCATTGGCACCCTTGATGATGATTTACCGATCATCGGGTCCCGGACGGGCTCGCGTTCCGCTACAATGCGCGCCGATTTCGACTTGCCTGAGAGCCCACTCATGTCCGCCTGCCAGACTCCTATCATCGTCGCCCTGGATTTCCCTACCCGTGACGCCGCACTGAAGCTGGCTGACCAGTTGGACCCCAAGCTGTGTCGGGTCAAGGTCGGTAAAGAGCTGTTCACCAGTTGTGCTGCGGACATCGTCGGGACCCTGCGCGACAAGGGTTTTGAAGTATTTCTCGACCTCAAGTTCCACGACATTCCCAACACCACGGCGATGGCCGTCAAGGCGGCTGCGGAAATGGGCGTGTGGATGGTCAACGTGCACTGCTCCGGTGGCTTGCGCATGATGGCGGCCTGCCGCGAAGTGCTCGATCAGCGTAGCGGTCCCAAGCCGCTGTTGATCGGCGTGACGGTGCTGACCAGCATGGAGCGTGAGGACCTGGCCGGGATCGGCCTGGACATCGAACCGCAAGAGCAGGTCCTGCGCCTGGCGGCACTGGCAGAAAAAGCCGGGATGGATGGGCTGGTCTGCTCGGCGCTGGAAGCCCAGGCACTGAAGGCGGCGCATCCGTCGCTGCAATTGGTGACCCCGGGGATTCGTCCGACGGGCAGTGCCCAGGACGATCAGCGCCGGATCCTCACTCCGCGCCAGGCTCTGGATGCGGGCTCCGACTACCTGGTGATTGGCCGTCCGATCAGCCAGGCAACTGATCCGGCCAAGGCGTTGGCGGCGGTTGTGGCTGAGTTGGCGCTGTAGGTGCTTAGGTGAGCATATCCGTGGCTGCGGTAACGGCTACTTAGGGTTCGCTTTTACGGCGAGGCACTTTCGGCAAACCGGGGGCATCACCCTCCGGTTTGCAGGCGAGCTAACGCTCGGCCTGTTGGGTGGTGGCTTCTGTAGGCACTGGCTTGCCGGCAAAGGCGTGACAAGCCAGCAACGCTGACCTGGATTAAACCTTCAACACCAGCTTCCCGAAGTTTTCGCCGCTGAACAATTTCATCAGGGTTTCCGGGAACGTTTCCAGTCCGTCAACGATATCTTCCTTGCTCTTGAGTTGCCCCTTGGCCATCCAGCCGGCCATTTCCTGCCCGGCGGCCGCGAACTGTGCGGCGTAATCCATCACCACAAAGCCTTCCATGCGTGCCCGGTTGACCAGCAGCGACAGGTAGTTGGCCGGCCCCTTGACCGCTTCCTTGTTGTTGTACTGGCTGATGGCGCCACAAATCACCACGCGGGCCTTGAGGTTCAGGCGGCTGAGCACGGCGTCGAGGATATCGCCGCCGACGTTGTCGAAGTACACGTCCACGCCTTTCGGGCATTCGCGCTTGAGACCGGTCACCACGTCCTCACTCTTGTAGTCGATGGCGCCGTCGAAACCCAGTTCGTCGATCAGGAACCGGCACTTGTCGGCACCGCCGGCAATGCCCACCACACGGCAGCCTTTGAGCTTGGCAATCTGCCCGGCGATGCTGCCGACCGCCCCGGCGGCGCCAGACAGCACCACGGTGTCACCGGCTTTGGGGGCGCCCACGTCGAGCAGCGCGAAGTAAGCGGTCATGCCGGTCATGCCCAGCGCCGACAGGTAGCGTGGCAGTGGCGCCAGTTTCGGATCGACCTTGTAGAAACCGCGCGGCTCACCGAGGAAGTAATCCTGCACCCCCAGTGCCCCGTTGACGTAATCACCCACGGCAAACCCCGGGTTGTTGGAGGCGATGACCTGGCCCACGCCCAGGGCACGCATGACTTCGCCAATGCCCACCGGCGCGATGTAGGACTTGCCTTCGTTCATCCAGCCACGCATGGCCGGGTCCAGCGACAGGTACTCGTTCTTGACCAGGATCTGGCCCGCCGCCGGCTCGCCGACCGGTACTTGCTGATAGGTAAAGGTCTCGCGGTTCGCCGCCCCCACCGGGCGTTTGGCGAGCAGGAATTGACGATTGGTCTGGGCAGTCATGGCGGGTACTCAAGGGTGAAGGAAGTCTGATTGATAGACCCTCATGGTCGATGTCGCAAGGTTTGCTGATCCAGCGAATAGAGCCCGATCCAATGCGGTGATAGTGGGTTGGGCCTATTCATCACTGCCACTCATGAGCGATCAACTGGCCTTCTGATAGTGCTGACGTGTGACAGGGGCGGGTGGCTAGACTGGGAAAACGCGATCACTCCCATCATTCGAGGACACAGCAATGAGCATGACGTTTTCTGGCCGGGTAGCGTTGGTGACCGGTGGGGCCGCCGGTATCGGTCGTGCGACCGCCCAGGCATTTGCCGCCGAAGGCTTGCAAGTGGTGGTGGCGGACCTCGATGTGGCAGGGGGGGAGGGCACGGTAGAACTGATCCGCGGGGCTGGTGGCGACGCGGTGTTTGTGCGTTGCAACGTAACTCAGGAAAGCGATGTACAAAACCTGATGGCACACGCCGTGAGTACCTATGGTCGTATCGATTACGCCTTCAACAACGCCGGGATCGAGATCGAGAAGGGCAAGCTCGCCGAGGGTACGCTCGATGAGTTCGACGCGATCATGGGGGTCAATGTCAAAGGTGTCTGGCTGTGCATGAAGCATCAACTGCCGCTGATGCTGGCCCAGGGTGGCGGCGCCATCGTCAACACCGCCTCGGTCGCCGGTCTGGGTGCTGCACCGAAGATGAGTATCTACGCTGCGTCCAAGCACGCGGTGATCGGCCTGACCAAATCAGCCGCCATCGAGTATGCGAAGAAAAAGATCCGGGTCAACGCGGTGTGTCCTGCGGTCATTGATACCGACATGTTCCGGCGAGCCCATGAAGCCGATCCCAAAAAGGCCGACTTCGCCGCAGCCATGCACCCAGTGGGTCGTATTGGCAAGGTGGATGAAATTGCCAGCGCGGTGCTGTACCTGTGCAGTGATGGTGCGGCGTTTACCACTGGCCATTCGTTGGCGGTGGACGGTGGGGTGACGGCTTTTTAATGGACTGAGGAAAACCGAGTTTTTGTCAGTGCAACCGCTGGAGTTCAAGTAAGACCAAGCCCGCAGTCATGTGGGCTTTTTTGTGTCTTCGGGGAATGTGTTTCAAAGGGTTAGCGCCAGGGGGTTTTACCCGGGGGGCGCACTGATCGGATCGTCAGCCTGTGCTTAACTGCTTCAGGAAATAATCTAAAACAGTCGGAGCTGATCTCTCATGGAATTGAGAATCGATCGTCAGGCGCTGGTCCCCGTCGTGCAGCAGATCGTCGATGCGCTGGCTGGCAGAATTCGCCAGGGCGCCATCGAGCCTGGAACGCGGTTACCCTCTATTCGGCAACTGGCCCGAGACAACCTGCTCAGCCAATCGTGCGTCATCGAAGCCTATGAGCGCATGGTGGCACAGGGCGTACTTGCGTCGCGACACGGGTCAAGTTACTTCGTTCTTGCCCCTGCGCCCCCTCGAAGCCCTGACGAAACGCTCGCGGGTGGGGCCGGTCGTGACGAGTCGGATGCCAGCCCGCTGGGCCGCTTGCCACTGGGGTGTGCAGGCATGCCGCAAAGCTGGCGCGAAAGCGATGACCTCGGGTACGCCATTCGCCAGGTGTCACGCACTGACATGCAAGGCCTGTTCAGCTACAGCTCGGTGTATGGCTTGCCGGCCTTGCGCTTGCAGATTCTCAAGCACTTGAAGCAGATTGCGATCGTCGCCGAGCAATCCCAGGTGCTCACCACCACCGGCGCGACGCACGGGCTGGACCTGATCATTCGCACGCTGCTCAAGCCCGGTGACTGTGTCGTGGTGGAGACGCCCGGGCATACCAACCTGTTCGAGCAACTGCAGTTGTGGGGCGTGCGAATGCTCGAGGTGCCGCGGACCCCGCGTGGTCTGGACATCCAGGTACTTGAGTCGCTCTTGAGTAACCATCAGCCCCGCGTTCTGTTCATCAACAGTCTGTTCCACAACCCTACCGGCAGTTGCCTGGCCCCGGCCGTGGCGCAACGGCTGCTGGAGCTGGCCGAGCACCATGGGGTGAGTATTGTCGAGGACGATGCCTACGGCGACTTTCAGGGGCGCAGCGCGACCCGTCTGGCGGCACTGGCTGTGTGATCTACGTCGGCAGTTTTTCCAAGACCCTCAGCAGCTCGTTGCGCGTCGGCTATATCGTGGCCAATCAGGTATTGGTCGAACGCCTGGCGCAGGTCAAGCAGATCACCAGCCTGGGGACGTCCTGTTTCAGTGAGGCGGTGCTCAATACCCTGTTGGCCAACGGTGCCTATCGCAAGCTGGTGCAACGCCAGCGGCTGCGGTTGAAGCGCGAGATGGCGGCGGCATTGCAGGTGTTGGAGGATGGCGATTGGGAGGTCTTCGGTAGACCCACGGGAGGCCTGTATATCTGGGCCAGGCCCAGGGCTTGTCCGCCGAAACGAGTACGCGCCCTTGCGCAGCGGCACGGTATCACCCTGGCTGGCAGTGCCCAATTCAGCCCCAGCGGCGAGGTCGGCGATTGGTTGCGCATCAATGTGGCCTATGCCGGCGACGCGCAAGCACTGGCGTTCTTTCAGGCCTGCGCATCGGTGGATCGACCTCAAGCGTTCTGAAAACGACGCATGCATAGCTTTTTGCCATGATTGCCACAACAGAGACTTGTGCTTGAGGGGGCCCGGTTGCGACCCTGCAGGAAGAGAAAATGGCCCCCATTGCCATTGGCCACTGAAAGAGGGTGACGAGCAATGATTTCAGGTGTGCAAGGATATTTGGCCAACCTCGGCATGGCGAAAAAACTGGGACTGGGTTTTATCCTGGTGCTGCTGTTGACGGCCCTGGTGGCGGCCATCGGGGTCTGGTCGCTGCAGAGCATCAGCCAGCGTTTCGACGGGCTCAAGCAGATGTCGGCGCTCAACAGTGGCCTGCTCAAGGTGCGTCTGCTGGAGCAGGAGTATGCCTTGCACGCAGATGACAAAAGCGTCGAGGCCTTGCGCCAGGGCCTTGATGCCTTGATCAACCAGGCCGCCGAGCTCAAGGCACAGTCGGCGGTCAACGCCCCGGTGATGACTGAGGTCGAACATTCCCTGAACGCGTACCGCAAGGCCTTCGATGAGTTTGTCGAGCTGACGTCGGCCAAGGACCTGGCGCTGGAAATGGCCAGTTGGTCGGTCTCAAGCGTCGCCAACAATCTGGATGTCCTACAGGCGGGTCTGGCTGACGACGGTGCCTACACGCTCAAGGAGTCTGCGGGTAAGGAGGGGGCTGAGTTTATCGAGCAAGCCAGCCAGGTCAGCCAGGTATCGAAACTGATGCTGCAGGCGATGAACGAGGCGCGGTTGCGCCTGGACCAGAGCCGCAAGGCCGCCGCGCAGGATAGGGAGCAGGGCAGGATCGAGCAGGCTGACCAGGCGTTGAGCCAGGCGCAAGCGCTGATGGGGGTGGTCAAGGATGGGGGTTATCAGACGGTGCTCAGCGAGGTGGCCGGGCACATCGCCAGTTTCACTGAAAAACTGGCGGAGTACACCGGGCTCCTGGCTCGCGAACAACAGGTGTATCAACAGCTGCATGCACGCGCCGGCGAAGTGGTGCAGCGGGTCGACCAGGCTTATGCGGCACAAGACCAGGCGATGCAGGCAGAGTTGCAGCACAACTCGTTGCTGATCATTGTGTCGTCGGCCTTGGCCTTGGTGGTCGGGCTGATCGCCGCCTGGCTGATCACCCGACTGATCGTTGCGCCCCTGCGCAGCGTGATCCGGCTGGCCGAGCAAATTGCCGCCGGTGACTTGAGTGCCAGTGTGGCGGTGACCCGGCGTGACGAAATTGGCCAGTTGATGCAGGCCATGCAGCAGATGGGGGCGGGATTGAGTCGGATCGTCAGTGGCCTGCAGGCGGGCATCGAGCAACTGGCCAGTTCCGCGCAGTCCCTGTCGGCAGGGACCGAGCAGACCAACCTTGAGGTCAGCAGCCAGAAAGAGGAAACCGAGCAAGTCGCCACCGCCATGAACCAGATGACGGCCACGGTGCACGACGTGGCACGCAATGCCGAGGAAGCGGCGCAGGCCGCCCAAACCGCTGACGGCAAGGTGCAAACCGGTCAGCAGGTGGTGCGTCAGAGCATGCAGCGGATCGGGCAACTGGCTGACTCGGCGACCTCCGCCAGTTCCAGCATCGACAGCTTGAGCGCCGAGATCCAGAACATTGGCAGTGTCCTCAGTGTGATCAAGAGTGTGGCCGAGCAAACCAATCTGTTGGCACTTAACGCGGCCATCGAGGCGGCGCGGGCTGGCGAGCAGGGCAGGGGGTTTGCCGTGGTGGCCGATGAAGTTCGCGCCTTGGCCAAGCGCACCCAGCAATCGACCGAGGAAATCGAACGCCTGGTGATTTCCCTGCGCTGCGCGGCGCAGTCTTCAGTGCAACAGATCCAGGGCAGCGGCGAGTTGGTCAAGCTGGCGGTCAGTGACGCACTGCAGACCGAAAGCGCGCTGGGCAGTATCGCGGCGGCCGTTTCCCTGATTCAACAGATGAACCAGCAGATCGCCGCCGCGGCCGAGCAGCAGAGTTCGGTGGCCGAAGAGATCAATCGCAGCGTCACCAGCATCCGCGCCAGTGCCGATCAATCCTCGTTGGCCATGCAGGGCAATGCCGCGTCGAGCATTGAGCTGGCGCAGTTGGGGGTGGAACTGAAGGGGATGGTAGGGCATTTCAGGCTGTAAGGTGGGGGCAGGAGGATCGCAGGTCATTGTTGCCCCGCGATCCTCGAAGGTGGCATCAGTCGTAGATGACTTTCTTTTTCCAGTCCGCTTCAGCCTCGACTTCCTTGAGGCCCTCGGTCAACTCGTTCACATCACCTTCAACCGGGGCAATGTTGGTCAGCACCATGGAGTTGGCGCGGGCCAGGAGTTTTTCCAGCAACTTGAGCTGTTCGCTGTAGGCCTGTGGATCAGGTTGCTTGCGCAAGTACTGCACGCCACGCTCGAATGCCAGGCGCGCCTGGCCAGGCTGTTCCTGTTGCAAGGCGTGCTGGCCCAGGTTGCTGAAAAACTCGATATGCAGCAGCACCAGGATGTGGCGGATTTCCCGAATCCAGCTTTTCGCCTCGTTGGTGGGCAGGAAACCGTCGTGGGCCGCGCGGGTCACCTGGCCATGCAGGGCTTCGAGCAGAAAACGCACGTCCTTGGCCTTGGCCTCGGTCAGGATCGGCGCGGGCGGATTGTTCACCGGAATCGATTCGCCCTGGGCAATCAAGGCCTTCAACTCTTCGATACGGCTTTTCAAGGAGGTACTGGATTTCTCCAGGTTGAGCATGCGCTGGCAGACATTGAGTTCCAGGCGGGCCAGCAGCAGCTTGAGGGCGGGTGTCATCAACTGACCAGGGAAGGTCTCGGTGATTTCGCCGCAGCGGCGCAAGCGGTCATTGAGTTCAACCTTGGTGCGGGCCTTTTGCAGCTTATTGTTTTCCACCACATTGTTCATGTAGCCAATGGCGATCAGTAGTGCGATCCCGACTACTACTAGCAGGGTGATCATGAGTGGTGTCACCGTGAAGACCTCTTTATTGGGTTTGCGTGCGAGTGTAGTGGCTAAGCCTGGGGGCGGATAGGGCGGTGCGACGAGTTGAAACGGGCCCTGCAGCGGTCGATAGAGGCAGGTGGTCGATGGATGCACAATGCCAGTATCGATGTGCCAAGGACTATAGCGCCTTGGCGAGTGCCAGAATATAGGCGCCAAACACCGGTCGGCCGAAAACCTCGAAACGCCCCGCAAAGGACAGCGAAGTCATTGATTTAAATAAATTTATATCGGGGGGTTGACGACCCATCAATCCATCCATAGAATGCGCGCCACTTACAGCGTAAAGCGAACAGCGAAACGCGGTAGGGAGTGAAGTTGTAGCTGTGTCCCCTTCGTCTAGTGGCCTAGGACACCGCCCTTTCACGGCGGTAACAGGGGTTCGAGTCCCCTAGGGGACGCCATTGCGGGAATAGCTCAGTTGGTAGAGCACGACCTTGCCAAGGTCGGGGTCGCGAGTTCGAGTCTCGTTTCCCGCTCCAATTTTAAACAGCAGTGCTTTCGGGCGGTGCTGAGTGAAACCAGAACCCAGTCTTCGGATGGGGCTCTGGACACCGAAACACACACCATGTGTTCCGGGTAGCGTGTCCCCTTCGTCTAGTGGCCTAGGACACCGCCCTTTCACGGCGGTAACAGGGGTTCGAGTCCCCTAGGGGACGCCATTTGCGGGAATAGCTCAGTTGGTAGAGCACGACCTTGCCAAGGTCGGGGTCGCGAGTTCGAGTCTCGTTTCCCGCTCCAAATTTAACGAGAGCGCCACTCAGTGAGTGGCGTTTTTGTTGGTCACCGCAGCACACGCCATGTGTTGCGGGTAGTAGTTGCTGTGTCCCCTTCGTCTAGTGGCCTAGGACACCGCCCTTTCACGGCGGTAACAGGGGTTCGAGTCCCCTAGGGGACGCCATTGCGGGAATAGCTCAGTTGGTAGAGCACGACCTTGCCAAGGTCGGGGTCGCGAGTTCGAGTCTCGTTTCCCGCTCCATATTCATCAAAAACGCCGCTCACTGAGCGGCGTTTTTGTGTGTGCGCGTTTTCTGTTTTCCGCCCATTCCGCCAGCAACCCCTCCTGCCTGCCGAGTGTTTCCGCTCACCGGTAAACCTCTCAAATTGTTACCGGACGCACCAATATCGGGCAAAACCCGCCCCGGGTAACAGCCTTAACCTTGATCGGCCTGATCCTGAACACGCTTTTCTTGTGCGGCGAAACCCAGTGTCTGTGGGCTTTTGTGCCTTTGCCAGGATCGGTTTGGCCTTGAGCGGAGGAGTTGGCTGAGTGATTGCATATGCTTGTACGTACAAGTAAATCTATGTGCGTAAGTGTGAGGTCGAAGGTCGACGCACCGGATTGCTTTTGAAGCTAGCGCTTGAGGTTCGGGATCAGGTTTAGCGCCTTGCACCCATTCCCCTGACCCTACCCATGCGTCACAAGCGCCCGTCGTGGTTTTAGGAATTGATAATAATGAAAAGAACATTGCTGACCCTTTCTGCGCTGACCCTCTGCCTGGCTGCTGGTGCTGCCCTGGCCAAGGACTATAAGGAGCTGCGTTTTGGCGTCGATCCTTCTTATGCACCCTTCGAATCCAAGGCCGCCGATGGCAGCCTGGTGGGTTTCGATATCGATCTGGGCAACGCGATCTGCGCCGAGCTGAAGGTCAAGTGCCGGTGGGTTGAAAGTGATTTCGATGGCACGATTCCCGGCCTCAAGGCCAACAAGTTCGACGGCGTGATTTCCTCGATGACCGTGACCCCGGCCCGGGAAAAAGTCATCGATTTCTCCAGTGAGCTGTTCTCCGGCCCTACCGCCCTGGTCTACAAGAAAGGTTCCACGGTGGGTATCGACCTGGCTTCGCTCAAGGGCAAAAAAGTCGGATACGAGCAGGGCACCATCCAGGAAGCCTATGCCAAGCAGGTACTGGACAAGGCGGGCGTGGAAACCCAGGCCTACGCCAACCAGGACCAGGTTTACGCCGACCTGATTTCCGGGCGCCTCGATGCGTCGATCCAGGACATGCTGCAAGCCGAACTGGGTTTCTTGAAGTCGCCACAAGGGGTCGGCTATGAAGTCAGCCCGCCCCTCGACAGCCCGCTGTTGCCGGCCAAGACCGCGGTGGGTATCGCCAAGGGCAACACCGAACTCAAGGCCCTGATCAATAAAGGCATCCAGGCGCTGCACGATGACGGCACCTACGCGGCGATCCAGAAAAAACACTTCGGTGATCTGAATCTCTACAGCGGCAAGTAACGTCCCGCGCCCTCCTTGTGAGGGCGCTTCTTTATCGCTATAGGTCCTGTGAATTATGTTCGAAGCTCTCTTACAGACGCTCGGGCTTTCCGCATTCAGCTTGCAGGGTTTTGGCCCTCTGTTGCTGGAAGGCACCTGGATGACCGTCAAGTTATCGATCTTGTCCCTGCTGCTGAGTGTGCTGCTTGGCCTGCTCGGAGCCAGCGCCAAGCTGTCCAGCCTCAAACTGTTGCGAGTTCCCGCCCAGCTCTACACCACCTTGATTCGTGGGGTGCCGGACCTGGTGCTGATGCTGTTGATTTTCTACAGCCTGCAAACCTGGTTGACCAGTTTCACGGTGGCCATGGAGTGGGATTACATCGAGATCAATCCATTCGGTGCCGGGGTCATCACCCTGGGCTTTATCTATGGCGCGTATTTCACCGAGACGTTCCGTGGCGCGATTCTCGCCGTGCCACGGGGGCAGATGGAGGCGGCCACCGCCTACGGCCTGAGTCGCGCCCAGCGCTTTCGCTTCGTAGTCTTCCCGCAGATGATGCGTTTCGCCTTGCCGGGTATCGGCAACAACTGGATGGTGATTCTCAAGGCCACCGCGCTGGTGTCGATCATCGGCCTGGCCGACCTGGTCAAGGCCGCCCAGGACGCCGGCAAAAGTACCTATCAGTTGTTCTTTTTCCTGGTGTTGGCGGCGCTGATCTACCTGCTGATCACCAGCGCGTCGAACGTCGTCTTGCGCTGGCTTGAGCAGCATTACGCGGCGGGTTCTCGGGAGGCAGTACGATGATTGAGCTCTTGCAGGAGTACTGGAAACCGTTTTTCTACAGCGACGGGTACCACATCACTGGCCTGGCGATGACGATGTGGCTGCTCAGTGCCTCGATCTGCATCGGTTTCCTGGTGTCGATCCCGCTGTCGATTGCCCGGGTTTCCCCGCGCTTCTACATCCGCTGGCCGGTGCAGTTCTACACCTACCTGTTCCGCGGTACGCCGCTGTATATCCAGTTGCTGATCTGCTACACCGGGATCTACAGCCTG
>NZ_CAXAQF010000022.1:0-111092 GCF_963970735.1 Pseudomonas sp. RA_35y_Pfl2_P32 | reverse complement strand
AATACTCATGTAGCTGTGACTGGCCATACGTCCCACTCCTTTGTGTTCGGAGTGGCAGGCTAAGACAAAAAGAAAAACTTCGGTTGTAGGGCGCTTCTGAATTTAGTGTATGAACCACAAAAACAACAAACCCGGCACATGGCCGGGTTGGTCGTTGAAGCCAGATATGTTTACTTCACAACAGGAGCAACCCCATGCGACGCCTGTTGCGCACTGCGCTTGTTCTTGATGCCATAGCAGACCCACATGAACAGGAGCCATACCGGAATCGCGTACACCGAGATCTGAATGCCCGGGATCATCAACATGATGCCGAGGATAAACACCACGAACGCCAGGCAAACGTAGTTACCGTACGGGTACCACAAGGCCTTGAACAGCGGCCTCTGCCGGGTGCGGTTCATGTGCTGGCGGAACTTGAAGTGGGAGAAGCTGATCATCGCCCAGTTGATCACCAGCGTGGCAACCACCAGCGACATCAGCAGTTCCAGCGCATGTTGCGGGATCAGGTAGTTGAGCAGTACCGCCACCAGGGTCACCGCGGCCGAGGCGAGGATCGAGCGTACCGGCACGCCGCGCTTGTCGATCTTGGCCAGGCCTTTGGGCGCATCGCCCTGCTCGGCCATGCCCAGCAGCATGCGGCTGTTGCAGTAGGTCCCGCTGTTGTACACCGACAAGGCCGCGGTCAGGACCACGAAGTTGAGGATGTGCGCGGCGGTGTTGCTGCCCAGCATCGAGAACACCTGGACGAACGGGCTACCGCTGTAGGAGTCGCCCGAGGCGTTCAGGGTGCTCAGCAGGCTGTCCCATGGGGTCAACGACAACAGGATCACCAGGGCGCCGATGTAGAAAATCAGGATCCGGTAGATCACCTGGTTGATGGCCTTGGGGATCACGGTTTTTGGCTGGTCGGCTTCTGCGGCGGTGAAGCCGAGCATTTCCAGGCCGCCAAAGGAGAACATGATGATCGCCATCGCCATGACCAGGCCACTGACGCCATTGGGGAAGAAGCCACCGTGTTCCCACAGGTTGCTTACCGAGGCTTGCGGGCCGCCGTTGCCGCTGACCAGCAGGTAGCTGCCCAGGGCAATCATGCCGACAATCGCCACCACCTTGATGATCGCGAACCAGAACTCGGCCTCGCCAAAGACTTTGACGTTGGCCAGGTTGATCGCGTTGATCATCAGGAAGAACACCGCCGCCGAGGCCCAGGTCGGGATCTCAGGCCACCAGTAGTGCACGTATTTACCGACCGCGGTCAGCTCCGACATACCCACCAGGATGTACAGGATCCAGCAGTTCCAGCCCGACAGGAAGCCGGCGAACCCACCCCAGTATTTGTGCGCGAAGTGGCTGAAGGAGCCGGCCACCGGCTCTTCGACGATCATCTCGCCCAGTTGGCGCATGATCATGAAGGCGATGAAGCCGCAGATGGCGTAGCCGAGGATCATCGACGGGCCGGCCGACTTCAGTACGCCGGCAGAGCCCAGGAACAATCCGGTACCAATCGCGCCACCGAGGGCGATCAGTTGAATATGGCGATTTTTCAGGCCGCGTTTCAGCTCGCCTGAATGCGAGGTTTGTCCACTCATGAAAGGGTCTCACGCAAGGTTTGATGATGTTCGTTAAGACGTTGCCGTCCGGATCAGGATCCGGCAGCGCCGATCAAACCCCAGCGCAAGCACCAGGAGTTCAGCGTATTTACAACGGTCATGCGTCACCTGTTTGTTTTTATCTGTGACGAAATCGAACCCGACACGCTCGTGACGCGGCGGAGTGAACAAGGCGGGTAGCCTTGAGAATTGCGTGATTACGCAGAGGGTCACAGGTAAAACGCGGCGCATTGTACACCGCTAACCCCCTGCTGCCAGACCTCGCTGGATCAGCGTGTCATTGGCCGGGATTGCCTGTGTCCGCCTCGAAGGTCGCGGGCGACTGCAAAAATAGGTTCAGACCTTTGCGGGTCCGTGGCGGGGGTGACGGAAAAATCGCCCCTCGAAGAGAGATGAAAATGACTCACGGCGTACATTGCGCCTCCTTCTTGTTATGCACCTGCACGACAGGCATGGGGCGCATGACACCGCGCAATGACCTGTGAAACAAGCGGGCCAGAGCCTTGGAGGGTGGTTGTGGCGAGTGCGGACGGAAAATTTTCCTTACAGCTTGGCAAGTACGACGATTCCACAGGGGCGATCCGGGGTTTTCGTCAGGTTTTCGTTACATGCCGTAACGCCGATTTTCCAGCCGGGACGCTCGACTGTGGGAGCAAACCGGGCGCGCGCTGCCTGAATCAGCGTGGCGCATTGAAGAGCATCGCGAGCAAGCTCGCTCCCACAGCACAGCAGTTTCAAGCAGGCAAAAAAAAGCGCCAACCCTGAGGTTGGCGCTTTCACTTGCAACTTACCGCTTGAAGCTTACCGCTGCCTCAAACTCACTCCGGCTTGCGACGGCCAAAGCCAGGACGCTGGCCGGAACCGGCCGGGGCGCCGCGACGCTTGCCCGATGGCGCGTCACGGTCGACCAGGACAATGCCTGGGCGCTTTTTCGGCGCAGGCTTGGCCGGGCGGTTGGTGTCGGCCGGACGGTCTGCCACTGGCGTACCACGACCTGCCGGAGCGCCACGGCCTTCACCGCGCTCTGTGCGACCATTGGCCGGACGTGGCGAACGCGGACCGCGCTCACCATCCTGACGCGCTGCCGGCTTGCGGCTCGGACGCTCGCCTTCGATATGCGGCTCACGTGCTGGACGCGGAGCGGCCGCCGGGGCGCCGGCGGCTGGACGCAAGGTGCGCACACGTTCGGTCTTGCCCATCGGACGCGACGATTTACGCTGCATACGATCGAGTTTGTCTTTGCTCTTGGCATTCATCTGCGGCATGGCCACTGGGGTCAGGCCGACTTCAGCACTCAGGATGTCGACTTCGTACTGGCTCATTTCGCGCCAGCGGCCCATCGGCAAGTCGGAGTTGAGGAACACCGGACCAAAACGCACGCGCTTCAGACGGCTGACCACCAGGCCCTGGGATTCCCACAGGCGACGCACTTCGCGGTTGCGACCTTCCATCACCACGCAGTGGTACCAGTGGTTGAAACCTTCGCCACCTGGCGCCTGCTTGATGTCGGTGAACTTGGCCGGGCCGTCTTCCAGGACCACGCCCGCCTTGAGGCGCTCGATCATCTCGTCGTCGACTTCGCCACGCACACGTACCGCGTACTCACGGTCCATTTCGTAGGAAGGGTGCATCAGGCGGTTGGCCAGCTCACCGTCGGTGGTGAACATCAGCAAGCCAGTGGTGTTGATGTCCAAGCGGCCGATGTTGATCCAGCGCCCTTCTTTGGGACGCGGCATCTTGTCGAACACGGTTGGGCGGCCTTCCGGATCGACACGGGTGCAGATTTCGCCGTCGGGTTTGTTGTACATGATCACGCGGCGGACCGATTCGGCCGCTTCTTCACGCTTGATCACCTTGCCATCGATGGTGATGGCGTCGTGCATGTCGACACGCTGACCGAGCGTGGCGTCTTTGCCATTGACCTTGATTCGGCCGTGGCTGATCCAGGCCTCTACGTCACGGCGCGAGCCGACGCCGATACGGGCGAGGACTTTCTGCAGTTTTTCGCCTGCTGGGCCGATTTCCTGGTCGTCTTTCTGGTCGTTGATACTCATCTGGGCACCTCCCGGTGTGGTCTGTTCAGGCGTGGCCTGAAGTCGTAAAAGCGGGTCGTCTGGCGAAGGGATCGCCAAAGGGTCGCGAATCATACGCTCATGACGCGGCTCGCGCATCAGAGACTAGCTGATAAACGGTCGACTATCGGTTTTTTCCGCTGATCGGTGTCAGTCGTCAAACTGCCGGCGTTCGGCCTCGATGGCTTGGGCCAGCGCCAGGGCTTCGGCTTCCTCGTCGCTCAATTCGGGCTTCGGCGGCTCCAGGGCGGCAACCGCGGCCAGGAGTTTTTCCCGGGCCTCGGCGACACCGAGGATGTCGGGCTCAGGCTCGGACTCGGGTTCTACCTCAACGGCAGGCGCGACCTCGCCCGTCACCGGCCCCTCGCCGGGCTCGCCATCGCGCAGCAGGTCGTCGAAGTCGGTCTTGATTCCCTCCTCCATCGAGTCCAGCTCCAGCAACAGACTATGGAAACTGGTTTCGTCCTTCGGTTCTTCCGGCTCGGCACTGGCGTCGGCCAGCGCCTGCAGGCTGGGCGGAACCGGGGCGTCGTCGAACTCGAGCATAGGCTCGGGCTCCAGTTCGCGTAGCTCGGCCAGGGGCGGCAGGTCGTCGAGGTTCTGCAGGTTGAAGTGGTCGAGAAAGGCCTTGGTGGTGGCAAACATCGCCGGTCGCCCGGGGACCTCGCGGTAGCCGACGATCCTGATCCACTCGCGCTCCAGCAGGGTCTTGACGATGTTGCTGTTGACCGCCACCCCCCGCACATCCTCGATCTCGCCACGGGTGATCGGCTGGCGATAGGCAATCAGTGCCATGGTCTCCAGCATGGCCCGCGAGTAGCGCTGCGGGCGTTCCTCCCAGAGGCGCCCGACCCAGGGTGAGAACTTTTCGCGAATTTGCAGGCGGTAGCCCGAGGCGACTTCCTTCAACTCAAAGGCCCGGCCTTCACAGGACTTGCCCAGGATCGCCAGGGCCTTCTTGAAGACCGGCGGTTCCGGGCGCTCGCCTTCCTCGAAGAGCTCGAACAGGCGCTCCATCGATTGCGGTTTTCCCGAGGCCAACAGAAAGGCTTCAAGCAGTGGCGCCAGCTCGCGGGGTTCACTCAGATTCATGGATTTTGCTCGTTAATCGGCTCGCGCCCGCACATGGATAGCCGCATAGGGCTCATTCTGCACCAGCTCGACCAGGGATTCCTTGACCAGTTCGAGGATCGCCATAAAGGTCACGACCACACCCAGGCGCCCTTCTTCGGCAGTGAACAGCTCGACAAAGGGCACAAACCCGCCGCCCTTGAGCCGCTCCAGCACATCACTCATGCGCTCGCGGGTCGACAAGGCCTCGCGACTGACCTGATGGCTTTCAAACATGTCGCCACGGCGCAGCACCTCGGCCATGGACAGCAGCAACTCACTGAGCCGGACCTCCGGCAACAGTTTGCGCGCCCGCGCCTCGGGGGCGTCCAGCTTGGGCACCACCACGTCGCGGCCGACCCGACTCAGGCCATCGATGCCTTCGGCCGCCGCCTTGAAGCGCTCGTACTCCTGCAGGCGGCGGATCAGTTCGGCGCGCGGGTCGTCTTCTTCCGCTTCGACCTCTGCCGAACGCGGGAGCAGCATGCGCGACTTGATCTCGGCCAGCATCGCCGCCATCACCAGGTACTCGGCGGCCAGCTCCAGGCGCACCGACTGCATCAACTCGACGTAGCCCATGTACTGACGGGTAATTTCCGCCACCGGGATGTCGAGGATGTTGATGTTCTGTTTGCGGATCAGGTACAGCAACAGGTCGAGCGGACCTTCGAAGGCCTCGAGGAAAACCTCAAGGGCGTCCGGAGGAATGTACAGGTCCTGCGGCATTTCCATGACCGCCTGGCCGTAGACCATGGCAAACGGCAGTTCCTGCTGCGCGCCCGCCTGGCTGTCGACGGTTTCCACCACCGACATTCAGGCCTCGGCCATGAACGGGGCTGGGTCACCGCAGCCGACGCGGATCACTTCTGGCTCGCCATCGGCCAGGTTGATCACCGTGGAGGCCTTGATACCGCCAAAGCCGCCGTCGATGATCAGGTCGACCTGATGCTCGAGCAACTGGCGCATTTCGTAGGGATCGGTCAAGGGATCGCTGTCGCCGGGCATGATCAGGGTCACGCTCATCAGCGGCTCGCCCAGCTGTTCGAGCAAGGCCAGGGCAATCGGATGACTCGGCACCCGCAGGCCGATGGTGCGTTTTTTCGGGTGCAGCAACAGGCGCGGCACCTCGCGGGTGGCGTTGAGAATGAAGGTGTACGGGCCCGGCAGGTGGGCCTTGAGGATGCGGAAGGTGCCGGTGTCAATCTTGGCAAACACCCCCAACTGCGACAGGTCGCTGCAGATCAGCGCAAAGTTGTGCTTGTCGTCCAGTTGGCGCAGGCGCCGCACGCGTTCTACGGCGTTCTTGTCACCGATCTGGCAGCCAATGGCGTAGGACGAGTCGGTGGGATAGATCACCACCCCGCCGGCGCGGATGATTTCGACAGCCTGTTTAATCAGGCGCGCTTGCGGGTTTTCCGGATGAATCTGGAAAAATTGACTCACATTTTCTACCTGTTCAGACGGCGGCAATAATTGGGTCATGTTTGAATCGACACCAAAGCGGTGGCAGATCCTCCGGGAGCGGGCGGTACTCGCCGATCTCGGACCAGCCTCCGGGGCCATGGAAATCACTGCCGGCACTGACCAGCAGACCGAACTCACGCGCCAGAATGGCCAGGCTACCGACCTGCTCGGCCGGTTGATGCCCGTTGACCACTTCGATCGCGTGACCACCTGCTTGAATATAGTCGCCAATCAGGCGTCGGCGTTTGCTGCGGGTGAAATCGTAGTGCCACGGATGGGCCAGGCTGACCCAGGCGCCGGCGGCGCGCAGGGTGCCGACGGTTTCCTCGAGGGTCGGCCAGTGTTGCTTGACGTCCCCCAGCTTGCCGGCGCCCAGCCATTTGCGGAACGCTTCGGCACGGTCCTTGACGTAGCCGGCGCGCACCAGATAATCGGCGAAATGCGGGCGGGCCGGGGCATTGCCGCTGTCGCCGAGTTCCTGTTGGATGGCCCGCGCGCCTTCCAGCGCCCCGGGCATGCCCTTGAGCTCCAGCTTGCGGCTGATTTCTTCCGAGCGCAGCCAGCGCCCATCACGCAACCGGGCGATGGCCTCGACCAGTGCCGGGGCATTGACGTCGAAGCCGTAGCCCAGCACATGGATGGTGGCGCCCCCCCAGGTGCAGGACAACTCGACACCGTTGACCAGTTGCATACCCAATGCCTGCGCAGCGGCGCGGGCCTCGTCGAGGCCTTCAAGGGTGTCGTGGTCGGTCAGGGCCAGGACTCGCACGCCTTTCTCGAACGCCCGCGCCACCAGTACCGCAGGCGCCAGGGCGCCATCGGAGGCCGTGCTATGGCAGTGCAAATCAACATTCACAGGATGTGTAACCTCAAATCAGCTGGCGCTATCGCGACCCAATATGTTTGTTATTATGCCGCCACATCCTGCTTCTGGCTGCCACTGTGAAACAATTCATCGACTTCATCCCGCTCCTGCTGTTTTTCATCGTCTTCAAAATCGACCCCCAGGTCGTCGACATCGCCGGCTATCCATTGACTGTAGGCGGTATTTACAGCGCCACCGCGATGCTGATCGTCAGTTCCCTGGTGGTGTATGGCACCTTATTCATTACCCAGCGCAAACTGGAAAAAAGCCAATGGCTGACCCTCGTCGCCTGCCTGGTGTTCGGTAGCCTGACCCTGGCCTTCCACAGCGAAACCTTCCTCAAGTGGAAGGCGCCGGTGGTCAACTGGCTGTTTGCCCTGGGGTTTATCGGCAGTCACTTCATCGGCGAGCAACTGCTGATCAAGCGCATCATGGGCCACGCGCTGACCCTGCCGGATGCGGTATGGACCCGCCTGAACATCGCCTGGATTGGTTTCTTCCTGTTCTGCGGGGCCGCCAACCTATTCGTCGCGTTTACCTTCCAGAGCATCTGGGTCGACTTCAAGGTCTTCGGCAGCCTGGGCATGACCCTGCTGTTCCTGGTGGCCCAGGGTATCTACCTGTCCCGCCACCTGCACGACGCCGACCCCACTACGCCAAAAACCGAGGACTGACATGCTTTACGCAATTATTGCCACAGACGTCGCCAACTCCCTGGAAGCGCGCCTGGCCGCCCGCCCTGCGCACCTTGAGCGCCTGCAACAGCTCAAGGCTGAAGGCCGCGTGGTCCTGGCCGGTCCGCACCCGGCAGTGGACAGCAATGACCCAGGCGCCGCAGGTTTCACCGGCAGCCTGATCGTCGCTGAATTTGCCTCCCTCAAAGCCGCCCAGGCCTGGGCCGATGCCGATCCGTATATCGAGGCCGGTGTCTACGCCAGCGTCCTGGTCAAGCCGTTCAAGCAAGTCCTGCCTTGAGCCTCGCGGCGCGGTGAACCTTGTGTTCATCGCGCACTCCATAGTGCTCGCAATGATTGTTCCAACCCACCCGCCTCAGGTTTTTCACCAACCCCTGCCCTGCTGACCCCTCAGCCGCACGGGTTCGTCGTGGCATGCCAGTCGCGCGCCCAGCCCTGCATTGCGATATCGTTGCCAGGAATGGCCCCCCCACATCGACAATGGCTAAATTGAGTGAGTCATGAGCGAGCTGTTACTGATTGATGATGACCAGGAGCTGTGTGAGCTCCTCGCTAGTTGGCTGAGCCAGGAAGGCTTTGTCGTACGCGCGTGCCACGACGGCCTGAGCGCACGCCGCGCCCTGGCCGAGTCCGCGCCGGCGGCCGTGGTGCTGGACGTGATGCTACCCGACGGCAGTGGCCTGGAGCTGCTCAAGCAACTGCGCAACGACCACCCCGAGCTGCCGGTGCTCATGCTCTCGGCCCGTGGCGAGCCGCTGGACCGGATCCTCGGCCTGGAACTGGGGGCCGACGATTACCTGGCCAAGCCCTGCGATCCCCGGGAATTGACCGCCCGCCTGCGCGCCGTGCTGCGCCGCAGTCACCCGACGGCGGTGTCCAGCCAGGTCGAACTCGGCGACCTGTGCTTCAGCCCGGCGCGGGGCGTGGTCAGCATCGACCAGCAGGAATACACCCTGACCGTCTCCGAAAGCCGCTTGCTCGAAGCCCTGCTCAAGCAACCTGGCGAACCGCTGGACAAGCAGGAACTGGCGCAGATCGCCCTGGGCCGCAAGCTCACCCTCTACGACCGTAGCCTGGACATGCACGTCAGCAACCTGCGCAAGAAGATCGGCCCCCACCCCGACGGCCGGCCGCGCATCGTGGCCCTGCGCAGCCGCGGTTACTACTACAGCCTCTGAGTACTCAAGGCCGGCGCCAATGTCAGGAGCGCGCACGGCCGTCTTTACCCAAGCTTTACGCTTCGCTGACCGCCGCTGACCTTGATCTGCGTAATCTGCACTCATCCGGAACACACCGGGAACGAGACAAGGAGATACACCATGCGCAAGACTCTAATCGCTCTGCTGTTCGCTGCCGCCCTGCCCACCGTTGCCATGGCCATGCCAGAAGGCCAGGGGCCGATGGGCCCGATGGACAGCCCACGCCACGGCGGTCAGATGCACGGTCACGGCAAAGGCCCGTACAGCCAGCTGGACCTGAGCCGCGAACAACGCGAGCAGATCCGCAAGATCATGGGCGAGCAGATGCACGAGCGTAAGCAGCTCGTCGACAAGTACCTGGAAAAACTGTCGCCAGCCGACCAGAAAGCCATGAAAGACGAAATGGCCGCCCGGCACCAGAAGGCCGAAGACGAAGTTCGTGCGCTGCTCAAGCCTGACCAGCAGCAGAAATTCGACGCCTTCCAGAAAAAGCAGGCCGAACGCAAGGCCGAATGGGCCCAGTTCCAGGAATGGAAAGCGAAACAACCGCAAAAAGCGCAATAATGCTCTAGCGCTCCTCCCCCAGCCCAATGGCTCCCCGCCATTGGGCTTTCCTTGTTTGAGGGTTTCCCGTGCGTTCATTGTTCTGGCGCATTCTCGCCAGTTTCTGGCTGGCCATCGCCCTCGTCGCAGGGCTGTCGATACTGCTCGGGCACATGCTGAACCAGGACGCCTGGATTCTCAGTCGGCATCCCGGCCTCAATACCCTGGCGCAACAGTGGACTCAGCTGTACGAGGAAAATGGCGAGGACGCCGCACAAACGCTGCTGGAAAAACGTAAACGGCGCTATCACGTCGACGTCCAGGTGCTCAACGAAAGCGGTGACCCGGTGGTGCGTGGCACCTTCCCGCGCCGCGCGGCGGCCTTCGAGGCCCGGCAGAGTGACAATAACGATCGGCACCTGCCGTGGCGGCGCCTGACCGACGAGTACACCAGCCCGAAAACCGGCGAAACCTACCTGCTGATCTACCGCATCCCCCACCCGGAACTCGATGCCTGGCACCGCGAAAGCCTGCTGTGGCCCTTGAGCGCGCTGGGTATCGCGCTGGTGGTGCTAACCCTGTTCAGCCTGCTGGTGACGCTGTCCATCACCCGCCCCCTGAGCCGCCTGCGCGGCGCGGTACATGACCTGGGCCAGACCACCTACCAGCAGAACAGCCTGGCGCGCCTGGCCAACCGGCGCGACGAGTTCGGCGTATTGGCCAATGACTTCAACCGCATGGGCGCACGCCTGCAGAGCCTGATCGGCAGCCAGCGGCAATTGCTGCGCGATGTGTCCCACGAACTGCGCTCACCCCTGGCGCGCTTGCGCATTGCCCTGGCCCTGGCCGAACGGGCGAGCCCTGAAGAACGGGAAAAACTCTGGCCCCGCCTGACTCGCGAATGCGACCGCCTGGAGGCCTTGATCAGTGAAATCCTGGTATTGGCGCGGGTTGATGCCGATAACGCCAGCGCCGAGGCCGTGGACCTCAACCTGCTGCTGGGCAGCGTGCAGCGCGATGCCCAGCTCGCCTCGCCGGACCAGCAGATCCGTGTCGAAGCCGAACCGCACCTACAGCTCAAGGGCTGGCCGACCATGATTGAGCGGGCCCTGGACAACCTGTTGCGTAATGCCCAGCGCTTCAACCCGAGCGGGCGACCGATCGAAGTCCTGGCCCGACACCAGGGTGAGCGCATCGTGCTCAGCGTGCGCGACCACGGTCCCGGGGTCGACGCCGAGCATCTGGTGCAGTTGGGCGAGCCCTTCTACCGCGCCCCCGGCCAGAGCGCCCCCGGCCACGGCCTGGGCCTGGCCATCGCCCGCCGCGCCGCCGAGCGCCACGGCGGCAGCCTGACCCTGGCCAATCACCCGGAGGGAGGGTTCATCGCCAGCCTGGAGCTGCCACTGGAGCCCGGAGCAATCACTTGAGCCAGGGGGCGTTACTCAGCCCTGGGCCGACCAGGCGCTGACAAACTGCGTCAGGTCCACCTTCTCGGCAATCCGCGGTTCTTTCTGCGGAGTGCCCAGGTACAGGAAGGCAATCACTTCCTCCCCGTCCGCCAGACCCAGGCCCTTGGCCACGTGGGCCGAATACGCCAGCTCGCCGGTGCGCCATACCGCGCCGATGCCCTGGGCATAAGCTGCCAGCAAAATCCCGTGGGCCGCGCAGCCCGCGGCCAGCAATTGTTCGGATTTCGGGTACTTGACGTGATCCTGCAAGCGCGCGATCACCACCACCACCAGCGGCGCTCGCAGCGGCCCGTTGCGGGCCTTGTCCACCACCGCCTGCGGGGCCTCGGCATCCTGCAACAGTGCGGCCTGGGCCAGGACCTCGCCCAATTGCTCCCGCGCCTGACCTTCGACCGTCAAGAAACGCCACGGCTGCAGATGCCCGTGATCCGGTGCGCGCATGGCGGCGCCAAACAGCACGTCGCGTTGTTCGGCAGTCGGTGCCGGGTCAAGCAAACGCGGAACGGAAACACGGTTGAGCAAAGCGTCGAGAGCCTGCATCGGCCACCTCCTGAAAAAAAGTTTGGCTATTCTAGCGGTAACTGCCCACCGGATGCCGGTTTACATGCCCCGCCCCGCAGGTAGAATGGCGCCCTCCCCACATCAGCCGAGCGGACTTCATGGCGTTGCCGACCTTACGGATCATTGGTTTCATCATCGGCATCTTCCTGATCACTCTGTCTATCAGCATGGTTGTGCCGATGGCGACCCTGGTGATTTACGAACGCACCGGCGACCTGCCCTCGTTTCTCTGGTCGAGCATGATCACTTTTCTCGCCGGCCTGGCCCTGGTCATCCCCGGACGCCCCGAGCATGTGCACCTGCGCCCGCGCGACATGTACCTGCTGACCGTCTCCAGCTGGGTGGTGGTGTGCATCTTTGCGGCGCTGCCGTTCCTGTTGACCCAGCACATCAGCTACACCGACTCGTTTTTCGAAAGCATGTCGGGCATCACCGCCACCGGCGCCACCGTGCTCAGCGGCCTGGACACCATGTCTCCGGGCATCCTGATGTGGCGCTCGCTGTTGCACTGGCTGGGCGGGATCGGCTTTATCGGCATGGCGGTGGCGATTCTGCCGCTGCTGCGCATTGGTGGCATGCGGCTGTTCCAGACCGAATCCTCGGACCGCTCGGAAAAGGTCATGCCGCGCTCGCACATGGTGGCTCGCCTGATCGTTGCCGCCTATGTCGGCATCACCATCCTCGGCAGCCTGGCGTTCTGGTGGGCTGGCATGACGCCGTTCGATGCCATCAACCACGCGATGTCGGCGATTTCCACCGGCGGTTTCTCCACCTCCGACCAGTCCCTGGCGAAATGGACCGCACCGGCGGTGCACTGGGTCGCGGTGGTGATCATGATTCTCGGCAGCCTGCCGTTCACCCTGTATGTGGCGACCTTGCGCGGCAATCGCCGGGCGCTGATCAAGGACCAACAGGTCCAGGGCTTGCTGGGCATGCTGCTGGTCACCTGGCTGGTACTGGGGACCTGGTACTGGTGGACCACCAACCTGCATTGGCTGGAGGCCTTGCGTCACGTGGCGCTGAACGTCACGTCCGTGATCACCACCACCGGCTTTGCACTGGGGGACTACAGCCTGTGGGGCAACTTCTCGCTGATGCTGTTCTTCTACCTGGGCTTTGTCGGCGGTTGCTCGGGTTCAACCGCTGGCGGGATCAAGATCTTCCGCTTCCAGGTCGCCTACATCCTGCTCAAGGCCAACCTTAACCAATTGATTCACCCACGCGCGGTGATCAAACAGAAGTACAACGGCCACCGCCTTGACGAAGAGATCGTGCGCTCGATCCTGACCTTCTCGTTCTTTTTCGCGATCACCATCTGCGTCATCGCCCTGCTGCTGTCGCTGCTCGGCGTGGACTGGATGACCGCCCTGACCGGCGCCGCCAGCACCGTTTCCGGGGTGGGCCCTGGACTGGGTGAAACCATTGGCCCGGCCGGCAACTTCGCCACCCTGCCCGACGCCGCCAAGTGGATTCTCTCGGTGGGCATGCTGCTCGGACGGCTGGAGATCATCACCGTGTTTGTGTTGTGTATTCCGGCGTTCTGGCGTCACTGACGGCTTTCGGCGAGTCGACCAGGCGCAACCGGTACTCACCGGGTGTGCTGTCGAACCAGCGACGGAAGGCGCGGAAGAAGTTACTCGGATCGGCGAACCCCAGCAGGTAGGCAATTTCCAGCAAGGTCATGCTCGGTTGCGCCAGGTACTGCTCGGCCAGTTCGCGGCGGGTGTCGTCGAGCAGCGTCTGGAAGCTCGTGCCCTCTTCCTGCAGGCGCCGCTGCAAGGTGCGCTGGGACAGATGCAGGGTTTGCGCCACGGTGTCGCGCTTGGGTTCGCCCTGGGGCAGCAGCCGGCAGAGCACCTGCCGGGCCATGTGGGTCACCCGACTTTCGGAAAAGCGCGCCAGGTATTCGCCGGCAAACCGGTCATGCAGCAACGCCATGGCCTCGTTGGCGGTGGGCAGCGGCGCCTCCATGTCTGCCCGTTCGAAGATCAACGCATCGTAGGGCGCATCAAATTCCAGAGGGGCGTGGAAGGCTTCCTTGTAAGGCGCAAGGTTGAGTGGCAGAGCACCCTGAAACAACACCTTGCGCGGTTGCAGGATGCGTCCGGTCAACCAGCCGCATAGGGCCAGGGCACAGGCCAGGGAGGCTTCGGCGCTTTGTCGGGTCGGTGGCAGATGGTCGCCATGCACCGTCAGAATCAGTGCGTAACCTTCGGGTAACAGGCGAAAGCTCAGGTCGGCGCTTTCGGCAATGATCCGCTGATAACGCACCAGGCGCTGAAAACCTTCTGCCAGGGTCTGGCTGGACATCAATGCATAGCCGGCGACATGAAAAGACGCCGGGCGCACCACCTTGCCCATGTTCAGGCCAATCGCCGGATTGCCGGACAGCTCGACCGCCAGCTGCCAGAGCCGGGTCATGGAGTCCTGTGGAAAACGTGCATCGGGATCTTCCAGCGCCGCAAAATCCAGCCCCAACTGCTGGAACAGCGCCCGGCAATCCAGGCCATCCATTTCCAGCGCCTTGACAATCCCCATCGCCCAGCTTGCAGAAGTCGTTCGTTCGCTCATGGCGTTTTCTTACTTGATAAGTCGCGTTTCACGGCCGATTTCCCAAGGATACTAAAGTGGCGCCTATTGTCACTGGCCGTCGCCAATGATCACTCTAGACTCAAATAAGCTGCCCGTTGAACATCCGCTTAGCCAAACAGTCCCTCACAGAGATTGCAGTCGTGGAAAACATCAGACGATTCAATAGCTTCGCCGAGTTTTACCCCTACTACCTCGACGAGCACAGCAACAGCACTTGCCGACGACTGCACTTTATCGGGACCACGCTGGTGATCTTCATCTTCGCCCTGGCCATCGCCAAGGGCGCTTTGCTGTTACTGCTGGCCTTGCCACTGGCCGGTTACAGCTTCGCCTGGGTGGGGCATTTCTTCTTTGAAAAGAACCGTCCGGCGACCTTCCAGCACCCGCTCTACAGCCTGCTCGGTGATTTTGTCATGTACCGCGACATGATCGTCGGCAAGGTGCCATTCTAGGCTCACCGGGCCATCAAGCCGTCCTGCGCGGCCACTGTGCGCCCACAGCCAGGCCTTACACTCAGACTCATCCCGCCAAGAGAACAAGAGGATAGCCGATGAATGCCCACGCCCGTTTCACCCACATGAAAGACGGCACGCAGGAGGATTGGAGCATCATCGCGGCCGACTTCAGCGCCTACGCCAAGCAGTTGCCAGGCCGGATCGTGGCGCACCTGAAGTTACTCGAGGGTGATTTTGGCGGTTTTCCCGTGGACCGCTTGACCCATTCCCTGCAAACCGCCAGCCGGGCCTGGCGTGACGGGCGGGACGAGGAGTACGTGCTGTGCGCGCTGCTGCACGACATTGGCGACACCCTCGGCAGCTATAACCACCCGGACATTGCCGCGGCCATCCTCAAGCCGTTTGTCAGTGCCGAAAACCTGTGGATGGTGGAACAGCACGGGATCTTCCAGGGCTATTACTTCTTCCATCACCTGGGCATGGACCGGCACCTGCGCGAGCAGTTCAGCGAGCACCCCCAGTACCGCCAGACCATCGAGTTCTGCGCCAAGTACGACGCCGCGGCGTTTGATCCCAGCTATGACACCCTGCCCCTGAGCTTCTTCGAACCGATGATGGAGCGCCTGTTCGCACGGCCGAAAAACTCCATCTACAGCGCGGCGATGGTGTAGACGACGAGCCTGGCGGTATGGGTAACCGTTCAGGATCAGGCCGGCTCCGCGACCTTCACGGCATTGAGTTGTGCCTCGCGCGCCTGGGCGTCGGCCAGGCGGTACAGTTCGATCGTGCCGTCCCAGTGTTCGATCAGCGCGGTGCAGGACTCCACCCAATCACCGCAGTTGAGGTAATCCACCTCGCCCACCTTGCGGATTTCGGCGTGGTGGATGTGCCCGCACACCACCCCGTGCAACCCGCGCTTGACGCACTCGTGGGCGATGGCCTGTTCAAAATCGCTGATGAAGCTGACCGCCGTCTTGACCTTGTGCTTGAGGTACGCCGACAACGACCAGTAGCCGTAGCCATACCGGGCACGCCAGTGATTGAGCCAACGGTTGAGGGTCAGGGTAAGTTCGTAGGCCCAGTCCCCGAGGAACGCCAGCCAGCGGTGGTAACGGGTGATGACGTCGAACTGATCGCCGTGGATCACCAGCAAGTGCCGCCCATCGGCCGTGACGTGAATCGCCTCGTCCACCAGTTGGATATTGCCCAGGATCAGCCGGGAGTAGCGCCGCAGGAATTCGTCGTGGTTGCCGGTGACATAGATCACCTCGGTACCCCGCTTGCTCATGGTCAGCAGGCGGCGGATCACGTTGGTGTGTGCCTGGGGCCAGTACATGCCGCTGCGCAGCTTCCAGCCATCGATGATGTCACCGACCAGGTACACCTTGTCGGCGTGATAGCCCTTGAGAAACTGCGACAGATGCTCGGCCTGACAATCCCGGGTGCCCAGGTGCACATCGGAGATCCATAAGGTGCGCACGCGTTGTTTACGGCTGGGCCTGGCGAGTTCGGCACGGGTCATGAGCAACCTCTGCGAGAGTTTTCGTAAGCTTGCGCCGTAGCGATTAATGGCCCATGACAAAAATACGGCAATCCGATGACAGCCCGGATCAGGGCCCAGCCGGTGTAAACTGCGGTCCTGCCCAGGAGACCGCGATGAGACCGATCCTCACGCTACGCCACTACAGCCACGACCTGATCGTCCACAGCCACGACCACGCACAACTGGTGTTCGGCCTGTCGGGAGCGCTGGATTTCGAGGTCGGCGGCCAGGGCAGCCAAGTGGTGCAGCAGAGTTTTGTGGTGATCCCCCAGGGCGCCCACCATGCCTGCGGCAGCCCGAAAGGCAGCCGCTGCCTGGTGCTCGATGTGCCGAGCGAGCAATGGCTGGCGCAATCGCTGGGCGAACACGCCGAGGCCAGCCGGCGCCTGCTCGACACCCCGGGCCGGCTGCCACTCGATGCCGGACAGAGTCAACTGGTGAGCTGGCTGGCCAGCAGTCCGGTGCAGGACCCATTGATTGCCCAGCAAGGTGCGGTCTTGCTGTTGGCCAGCCTCAACAACGCCGCGCCACACCAGACCGCCGGCAAACGCTTGCCCTACGCCGCCCTCAATGCGCACATCGACCAGTACGCCGCCTACCCGCTGCAAGTCGCTGACCTGGCCCGTGTCGCGGGATTGTCCAGTGCCCGCCTGCATGCCCGGTTCGTCGCCGAGTGCGGGCAGACCCCGATGGACTACATCCGCAGCCGGCGCCTGCATATCGCGGTCAAGTTGCTGCGCGAAACCGCTCTGCCCATCGGTGAAGTGGCCTGTCGGGTCGGCTATGCCTCGCAAAGCGCGTTCGCCGCTGCGGTGCTGCGCGAATTCGGCGCCTCCCCCGGCGCGCTGCGACGCACGATAAACGAACGCTAGGCTGGCGCTAGAAAACGCGAGTCTGGCGACAGACAGCTCCGTGCCTGACGCGCTTCAATAGTGCGACTGCGTTCTTCTGTTTAAGGATTGAAATGACTCCCCGTTCCGCCCTTGGCGCCCTGCACATCGGTGCACTGATGTTTGGCCTGACCGGTGTGCTCGGCAAACTCGCCGCCGCCTCCCCCGCTATCATCGTCTTCGGCCGCGCGACCTTTGCCGTGCTCGCCCTGGCGTTTTTCGCCCGGTTCGCCAGCAGCACCGGTTGGCGCCAGCTGCAAGCCCGGGATCTGCGCCGCCTCTTGCTCAGCGGCTTGTTGCTGGCCGGGCACTGGGTGAGTTTCTTCATTGCGGTCAAGGTCGCTGGCGTGGCGATCGCCACCCTGGGTTTTGCCAGCTTTCCGGCGTTCACCGTGATCCTCGAAGGGCTGGTTTTCCGCGAGCGGATTCGGATCAACGAAATCCTCCTGGTGCTGCTGGTGAGCATCGGCCTGGTGTTGGTGACCCCGGATTTCGACCTGGCCAGCCAAGCCACCAGCGGCCTGCTCTGGTCCATGGCGTCCGGCCTGCTGTTCTCCTTGCTGTCGCTGACCAACCGCGCCAGCGCCGGGCGCATCCCGCCAGTGCAGGCGGCCCTGTGCCAGAACGTGGTGGTCGCGTTGTGCCTATTGCCGGTGGCCGCGCCAGGACTGAGTGAGGTGCGCGCCCTCGACTGGCTGTGGATCGGCCTGCTCGGCGTGTTCTGCACCGGCCTGGCCCATAGCCTGTTCGTCGCCAGCCTGGTGGTGATCAAGGCGCGCACAGCCGCGGTGGTGTTTACCCTGGAGCCGGTCTACGGGATCAGCGTGGCCTGGCTGCTGTTCAACGAAAACCCCAGCTTGCACATGCTGTTGGGAGGGGCGCTGATCATTATCGCCATAGTCGCCTCCAGCCTCCTGAGCAGCCGCAGCCCCGAGCCCAAGCCCCGCCAGGCGGTGAGTGCCCAGTGAGGGGCGCACTCAACTGCGGTCGTTGTGACCCAGGTCGCGCTGCGGATCGATCTGGTCGCGCAGCCGCTGCTTGAGCGCCTTGGCTTCGGGGAAACCACCGTCAGCCTTGCGTTCCCAGATCTGCACGTCGTCACAGGTGATCTGAAACACCCCGCCGGTGCCGGGCACCAACGATACTTTGCCCAGGTCGTCACTGAAGGTGCTGAGCAGTTCCTGGGCCAGCCAGGCGGCGCGCAGCAGCCATTGGCATTGCGTGCAATAGGTGATGACCACTTCCGGTTTACGGGCAGACATGGTGTGCGAGACTCCTGGGTTCGATGGCGTCGCTATAATAGCCGCCTTTACCGCTCAGCCGAGATACCCGATGCGCCGCCTGCTCTCCTGCCTGCTCCTGTGTTTACTGCCCTTGTGTGTCGTGGCGGCGGAAACCCCACGACCGAAAATCGGCCTGGTACTGTCCGGCGGCGCTGCCCGCGGGCTGGCGCACATTGGTGTGCTCAAGGCACTGGAAGAACAAGGCATCCAGATCGATGCCATCGCCGGTACCAGCATGGGTGCGGTGATTGGCGGGCTGTACGCCTCGGGGTACAAAGTCGACGAGCTGGAAAAACTGGCCCTGGGCATCGACTGGCAACAGGCACTGTCGGACGCCCCGCCGCGGGCGGACGTACCGTTTCGGCGCAAACAGGACGACCGCGATTTCCTGGTCAAACAGAAACTGAGTTTTCGCGACGACGGCAGCCTCGGCTTGCCTCTGGGGGTGATCCAGGGACAGAACCTGGCATTGCTGCTGGAAAGCCTGTTGGCCCACGCCAGTGATACCCGTGACTTCGACAAGCTACCGATCCCGTTCCGCGCCGTGGCCACCGACATCGCCAATGGCGAAAAGGTGGTATTTCGCAAGGGCCACCTGCCCCAGGTGATCCGCGCCAGCATGTCGATCCCGGCGGTGTTCGCCCCGGTCGAACTCGACGGCCGCCTGCTGGTGGACGGCGGCATGACCGACAACATCCCGCTGGACGTGGCCCGCGAGATGGGCGTGGATATCGCCATCGTGGTCGACATCGGCACGCCCCTGCGCACCCGCAAACAGCTGGCGAGCGTGGTCGATGTGTTGAACCAGTCGATCACCCTGATGACCCGCAGCAACTCCGAAGAACAACTGGCGACCCTGCACCCCGATGACGTGCTGGTCCAGCCGGCCCTGGCCAGCTTCGGCGTGACCGACTTCGGCAAGGCCCAGGAAATGATCGACGCCGGTTACCGCGCCACGCGCATCCTTGATGCCCGCCTGGCCCGTCTGCGCCCCGCCGAGCCCGTGGATGCCGAACTGACGGCCGCCCGCGCGCCCGGCCAGCGCACCCCGATCATCACCGCGATCAAGGTCGAGAACGATTCGAAAGTCGGTGACGACGTGATCCGCTACTACATCCGCCAGCACATCGGCGAACCGCTGGACATGGGCCGGCTGCAGGCCGACATGGGCACCCTGTACGGCCTGGACTACTTCGAGCAGGTGCAGTACCGGGTGGTCCACAAGGGTGCGAACAACACCCTGGTGATCCGCGCGCGGGGCAAGCGCACCGGCACCGATTAC
The DNA here is from genome assembly GCF_963970735.1 of Pseudomonas sp. RA_35y_Pfl2_P32. NCBI lineage: Bacteria > Pseudomonadati > Pseudomonadota > Gammaproteobacteria > Pseudomonadales > Pseudomonadaceae > Pseudomonas > Pseudomonas sp. RA_35y_Pfl2_P32. Next base: position 91,456 of record NZ_CAXAQF010000022.1, on the reverse strand, counting down.
CTGCGCCTGGGGTTGAACCTGTCCGACGACATGGAAGGCGACAGCGCCTTCAACATCGGCGCCAGTTACCGCATGAACGGCATCAACCGCCTCGGCGCCGAGTGGCTGACCCGGGTCCAGATCGGCGACCAGCAGGAGTTGTACAGCGAGTTCTACCAGCCTCTGGATGTGGGTTCGCGCTACTTCATTGCGCCATATGCGGCGATCGAATCGCAGAACGTCGATGCCATCCTCGACAACGACCCGGTGGCCGAGTACCGCCTGGAGCGCTACGGCTTTGGCCTGAACGTGGGGCGGCAGATCGGCAACAGTGGCGAGATCCGCCTGGGGGTTGGCGAAGCCTGGGGCAAGGCAGACGTGCGCATCGGCGACCAGGACTTGCCCAGCGAAAGCTTCAATGAAGGGTTTTATGAGCTCAAGTACTCGTTCGACTCGCTGGATAACGTCTACTTCCCCCACGCGGGTGAAGACATCGGCCTGTCGTTCCGTGAGTTCGAGCCGGAACTGGGTTCGGACCAGCGCTATCGCCAGTGGGAGTTCAAACTGGACAAAGCCTTGAGCTTCGGTCCCGACACCTACATCCTCGGCGGTCGCTACGGCCGCACCCTGGACCAGGCCAATGTGGTGACCTCCAGCTTCCTGCTGGGGGGTGCGCGACAGCTCTCGGGCTTTCGCCAGGATGCGATCTCCGGCCAGAACGTCAGCCTGGCCCGGGCTGTCTATTACCGGCGCCTGACCCCGCGCGCCTACCTGCCACTGGACTTCCCGCTGTACGCCGGCGGCTCGCTGGAACGCGGCCGGGCGTGGAACAACGACAACGAGTTCGACAGCGGCTACATCAACGCCGTCAGCATATTCCTGGGGTTTGATACGCCACTGGGGCCGCTGAACTTCAGCTACGGGTTCAACGACGATGACGAACAGGCGATCTACATGAACCTGGGGCAGACCTTCTAGGTACGGGAGCCCCGCGCCTCAGGGTTTTTCCAAGTTTGCCAGGATGTGCCCGTGGACACGCATGCACAATGCCAGATCGGCTTCGTCCACGCCCTCGAACAGTTCCTGGCGCAGTGCGTTGGCGATGGTTTCGATTTGTTCGATCAACGGGCGGGCCGTGTCACACAGGACGATTTTTTTCGCCCGACGGTCTTCTACCACCGCCTGGCGCTGCACCAAGCCCTGGCTTTCCAGGCTGTCAAGCAGTCGGGCCAGGGTAGGACCTTCAACACCCACGCTTTGCGCCAATTCCCGTTGGGTCGGTGCTTCTTCGAAACGAGCCAGGTGCAACAGCACCAACCAGCGCGCCTGGGATAGACCGAGTCCGGCGAGGCGACGATCCAGTTCGGCGCGCCAGCCACGAGACATTTGCGCCAACTGCATGCCAAAACGGTGTTGTTCGGTTAACGACATAAAGAACTCATGATTAGACTGAAATAGAGTGAAACTAATTATTAGTCAGCTAAGCATGACCCTTGATACGAAGCAAGGGTGACTCTGTACTGAATCGTTACATCTTGCGAAGTGCCGCTCAGATCTCGAATTCCGACTGCAAGGCCGCACGGACGCAGTACAGGACACCCTCGGGAACACGACCGGCAAACAACGGTGCGATCTCTGCCACCGACGGCAATTCGCCTTCGCCGTCGAGGAACGCATCCTGGACTTCGCCCAACAGATCTTCCGGTAGATCCAGTGCCTGCTCCAGGGACAACTGCTGTTTGCCAATGGCTTCCGCCAGCAGGGTATAGACGTTTTTCTCCGAGCATTGCAGTTGGCCGGCAATCTGCAGCGGGGTCATGCCCGCGCGGGCCAGGGTGATCAGCTCGTGACGCAGGTCGGCCACCACTTTCGGCGCCTCGGCCTGGCCGCCCAGCACTTCGAGGAACGCCTCGCCATAGCGCTCCAGTTTGCGGGCGCCGACCCCGCTGACCCGGGCCATTTGCGCCAGGGTGCCGGGCTGGCTGCGGAGCATTTCCAGCAGAGTCGAGTCGGGGAAGATGACGTAGGGCGGCACGCCATGCTCTTCGGCGAGTTTGCGCCGCAGGGCGCGCAAGGCTTCCCACTGTTCACGCTCTTCGCCACGGACCAGTTGGCTGGCCTGGCTGGTGCTGCTCTTGGCGGTGGTTTGCGGTTTCAGGTCGCGGCGCAGTTCCAGGGTCACTTCGCCCTTGAGCAGCGGTCGGCAACTGTCGCTCAGGCGCAGGCCACCGTAGCCATCGAGGTCGATGTCGGCCAGGCCACGGGCCACCAGTTGGCGGAACAGTGAACGCCACTCGCCTTCCGCCCGCCCCTTGCCGACGCCGAACACCGACAGGTGTTGATGCCCGGCAGCGCGGACCTTCTCGTTGTCCTTGCCCAGCAGCACTTCCACCAGATGGCCGACGCCATAACGCTGGCCGGTGCGGTAGATGGCTGACAGCGCCTGGCGAGCCGGTTCGGTGGCGTCCCAGGTTTGCACGCCGTCGACGCAGTTGTCGCAATGACCGCAGGGTTGCGGCATGTCTTCGTCGAAGTAGGCCAGCAGGGTCTGCCGGCGGCAACGGGTCTCTTCACACAGCGACAGCATGGCATCGAGCTTGTGCTGCTCCAGGCGCTTGTGACGCTCGTCGCCCTCGGAGTTTTGCAGCATTTGCTTGAGCATCACCACGTCCTGCAGGCCGTAGGCCATCCAGGCGTCTGCCGGCAAACCATCACGACCGCCACGACCGGTTTCCTGGTAGTAGGCCTCCAGGGACTTGGGCAAGTCCAAGTGCGCGACGAATCGCACGTTGGGCTTGTCGATGCCCATGCCGAACGCCACGGTCGCGACCATGATCAGGCCTTCCTCGTTGAGGAAGCGTTTCTGGTTGTGGGCTCGGGTTTCGTTGGGCAGACCGGCGTGGTACGGCAGCGCCGGGAAGCCCTGTTCACTGAGAAACACTGCCACTTCGTCGACTTTCTTGCGCGACAGGCAGTAGACGATGCCGGCATCGCTACGGCGCTCGGCGAGGAACGCCAGCAATTGCTTGCGCGGCTGCTCCTTGGGGACGATGCGGTAGAAGATGTTCGGCCGGTCGAAGCTCGACAGGAATCGTTCGGCGTCCTGCAGATGCAAGCGCTCGACGATTTCTTCACGGGTGCGCTTGTCGGCGGTGGCGGTCAGGGCGATACGCGGGACGTTGGGGAACAGTTCCGCCAACTGGCCCAGTTGCAGGTACTCGCGGCGGAAGTCGTGGCCCCATTGCGACACACAGTGGGCTTCGTCGATGGCGAACAGGGCAATTTCCAGGCTCTGCAGGAAGGCCAGCATGCGCGGCTGGACCAGGCGTTCGGGCGCCAGGTACAGCATCTTCACTTCGCCACGCTTGATCCGCGCCGCCAGGTCACGCTGCTGCTCGGCGCTCAAAGTGGAATTGAGTGACGCCGCGGCCACCCCCAGTTCCTCCAGGGTAGCGACCTGGTCGTCCATCAAGGCGATCAGCGGCGAAACCACCACCGCCAACCCTTCGCGCAACAGGGCCGGAACCTGGAAACACAAGGACTTGCCGCCGCCGGTAGGCATCAGGACCAAGGCGTCGCCGCCGCTGGCCACGCGCTCAATAATGGCACCCTGACGGCCACGGAAACTGTCGTAGCCAAAGATGTCCTTGAGGACGCGTTGAGCCTGATCGAGCATGGAGAACTCCGTTGGGTGCTGAATATCCCTGGATGCAGGCTGGATCAAAACACCGAGTCTTTCACGGACAGATCCATTAGCGGATTTGTCCGCAGTGCACGGGCAGCTGCAGGGCATGCAAAACACGCGAGTATACCCGAGCCCTGCCCCGCTATGGTCACCACTGACGAATAGCCGCCTTCGATTGCCACGTATCCCTGTGCAGCTGCCGATTGTGGGCAAATCCGCTGCGCGGCTGGCCTGGGCGCTCAAGAACGCCTAGAATTGTGCATCGTATATTCCCAAGGTAGCCCTCCCAATGTCCTTCGCTGAGCAACTAACCCGCCTGCAAGCCTTCCTCGACGCCGACGAGCTGCATGACGAGGCGCTGGACTACGTGGCCGCCCACGGCTATCTGACCGCCCTGTCGATCTGTTCGGAAACCGTGCCGGATCGCGAATGGATCGACGCCCTGTTTGCGGAAGAACCGCACTACAGCAGCGACGCCCAGCGCGAAGAAATCGAAGCAACCCTGCTGGCCCTCAAGGCCCACATCGCTCGCCAGCTGGCGTCCGATGAAGAATTCGAACTGCCGTGCGACCTCGACCTCGGCGAAGAGCCGGACGACTCCGACCTGCGCGGCTGGTGCATCGGTTTCATGGAAGGGGTGTTCCTGCGCGAAGAAGCCTGGTTCGAAACCGCCGAAGACGAAGTCAGCGAAATGCTCCTGCCGATCATGGTCGGTTCGGGTCTGTTCGACGAGCAGCCGGAGTTCTCCGACATCGCCGCCGACGCCAACCTGATGGACGACATGATCGTACAGATCCCGGAAGCCCTGACCGCGCTGTACCTGCTGTGCAACGCCCCCGACGAAAAGCCGGCGATCCTCAAGCCTCGTCACCACTGAGTCCCTGCCTGTGGCTGATCCCATAGGCAACCGCTCCCTGATGCTGCGCTACGTGCTCCTGGCCATCGGCTGGTTGAGCGTAGCGTTGGGAGTGATCGGCATCTTCCTGCCCGTCCTGCCCACCACCCCGTTCCTGCTGCTGGCGGCCGCCTGTTTTGCCCGCAGTTCGCCGCGTTTCTACCAATGGCTGGTGCAGCACCCACGCCTCGGCCCCTGGATTCGCGACTACCTGGACGGCAACGGCATTCCCCTCAAGGGCAAGGTCTACGCCATTGGCCTGATGTGGCTGAGCATCGGCCTCTCGTGCTACCTGGTCCCCCTGCCCTGGGCTCGCGGCTTCATGCTGACCAGCGCGGTGGTGGTGACGGTGTACATCCTGCGCCAGAAAACCCTGCACAAAACCTGAGCCGGCCCCACGGGAAATTTCGCCTAGACTTCACCCATCTGCATTTGAGCAGCCAGACATGTCCCGCAGTCGGCGTCGCCCAGGATGGTCAACGCTCCGACTTTGGCTCGGCGGATGGCTGCTGTTGAGCGTTTTCTGGCTGACAGGACCAGGCAACGTCCGGGCGAACTGGAATTTCGCCCAGATCCTGCAAACGGCCGAGCAACGCTACGGCCCCCTGGGCAGCGCCCAGGGGCGGATCGAGGCATGGAACCAGATGCTGCAAGGCGAAACCCGGCAACCCGAGCGCGAGCAACTGACCGCCGTCAATCGCTTCTTCAACCAGCAATTGAGCTTTCGCGACGACAGCCGTATATGGCGGCAGACCGACTACTGGGCGACCCCCATCGAGTCCCTGGTCAAGGGTGCCGGCGACTGCGAAGACTACGCCCTGGCCAAGTATTTCAGCCTGCGCAAGCTCGGAGTGCCCAGTGAAAAACTGCGCATCACCTACGTCAAGTCCCTGACCCGCAACCAGGCGCACATGGTGCTGACCTACTACGCCAGGCCCAGCGCCGATCCCCTGGTGCTGGACAACCTGATCAGCGACATCCGCCCCGCCTCGAACCGCAAGGATCTGCTGCCGGTGTACGCCTTCAATGCCGAAGGCCTGTACATGCCGGGGACGGACAGCGGCAAACGCAAAGGCGATGCCAAGCGCCTGTCGCGCTGGCAGGATGTGCTGCAGAAGATGCAAGCCGAAGGTTTTGCCGTGGGTGACGGCTAACACCGCGGATCAACAAGGAGCGTGCTATGTCGCTACGCACACAATTGTCCCTGGCCATCTGCCTGTTCTTGCTGGTGGCCTTCAGTGGCAGTTTTTTTGTCAGCCTGGAGAGCTCGCGCGAGCAGATGCTCGGTCAATTGCGCTCCCACGCCCAGGATGCCGCCACGGCGCTCGGGCTGTCGCTGACCAGCCAGGTGGACGACCCGGCGATGATCGAGCTGATGGTCAGCTCGATTTTTGACAGCGGCTACTTCGCCAGCATCCGGGTGGTCAACATCGAGGACGAACAACTGCTTGTCGAGCGCGCCACGGCGGCCACAGCCGAAGGGGTGCCCCGCTGGTTCGTCAGGCTGGTCGACCTGCGCCCCCAGGGTGGTGACGCGCTGATCATGCGCGGCTGGGAACAGGTCGCCCGGGTCGAAGTGCAGAGTAACCCGCAGTTTGCCCTGGCCAAACTCTGGGACAGCAGCCTCGGTAGCCTGATATGGCTGCTGCTGTGTGGCTTGCTCAGCGCGGTGGTCGGCGGCTGGATGCTGCGCCGCCAACTGCGCCCGCTCGACACCCTGGCCCAACAGGCGCAGGCCATCAGCAACCGGGAGTTCCTCAGCAGCGCCCGGTTGCCCAGGACCCCGGAGCTCAAGCGGGTCATGCTGGCGATGAACCAGATGGTCGAGAAACTCAAGGGCCTGTTTGCCGAAGAAGCGGCCCGCAGCGAAAAGCTGCGCGCCGAGTCTTATCAGGACAACCTCACCGAGTTGGCCAACCGGCGCCTGCTCGATGAGCAACTGGCCGATCGCCTGCTGGTCACCGAGCAAAGCAGCGCCGGCCACCTGCTGATGTTCCGGGTCAACGACCTGGCCGGTCTCAACCAACGCTTGGGCGGCCAGCACACCGATGCACTGATCACGACCATCGGCCAACTGCTCAAGCGCCTGACCCAATCACCCGAACGACACGCCTGGCTGGCCGCGCGCAACCGTGGCGGCGAATTCAGCCTGCTGACCCCGGGCCTGGACAGCCAGGAAGCGACACGCCTGGCCGGGGAAATCAGCGCCACCCTGGAAAACCTGCGATTGACCTCGGCCAGCGACTGCATGCCCGTCGCGCACGTGGGCGTGGTGCCCTATGTCCCGGGCGAGCCCTCCACCAGCGTGCTGATGCGCCTTGACCAGGCGCTGACCCAGGCCCAGCTGCAACCGGAGCGGCCGTGGGTGTACCTGGCACAGTCCAGAACCCCGCAGAACCAGACCCCGCATGACTGGCGCAGCTGGATCGACGACGCCCTGAACCACGACAAACTGCAGCTGTACTTTCAGCCGGTGGTGCAATGCGCCGACACCGCCCATGTACTGCACCACAAAGTCCTCGCACGCCTGCTCGACCCGCAGGGCGAAGCCATTGCCGCCGGGCAATTCCTGCCCTGGATCGAGCGTCTGGGCTGGGCGCCACGGTTTGACCTGGCCATGCTTGAGCACACCCTCGAACACTTGGCCGAACATCGCCAACCGCTGGCCCTGAGCCTGTCGGGCAGTACCCTGCGCGACCCCAAGCAGCTGCGCATCATCCAGGACACCCTCAATGCTTTGCCGGACCTGGCGCCGCTGCTGACCCTGGAAATCGACGAACACCAACTGCCACCGCCCGACACCCTGCGCCAGTTGTGCCTGAGCCTGCGCGACACCGGCTATCGCATCGGCCTGCAACACTTCGGAGGCAGCTTCAGCCAGATCGGCAACCTGACTCAACTGGGCCTGGCCTACCTGAAGATCGACGGCAGCTACATCCGCGCCATCGATGAGCAAAGCGACAAGCGCCTGTTCATCGAAGCGATCTACCGCGCCACCCACAGCATCGATTTGCCTCTGATCGCCGAACGAGTCGAGACCCAAGGCGAACTGCAAGCACTCAAAGAGCTGGGGCTGTTTGGCGCGATGGGGCGATTGATCGGGCACCCGCAACCGTTGTGAGAGTGCCCGTCCCACCCTTCAACCGCAGCCCCGGCCAGGTCTTGCTGCGTGCCTGAAACTGCTGAATTCAAACCAGCCCCCCTACCATTCATCGTAAAACCTCCCCTACCTGTAAGTTCTGACAGTAGCCAACTGCACCGTCCTGGGGGCTCAATCGACTCATCATTTCTCCATGCATCCCATCAGGTATTGAACCAGGAGCTCAGGCCATGTCCAGGCACCGTCCATTTCTGTTCCCCCCCCTCGACGACATCGTCTCCCCGCTCGCGCTACGCCCCCTGTCGATATCGAACATGAGCCGGCCGATCGTGGACGGCGATGGTGGCATCAACATTACCGTGGTCACGGAATACCCAGAGGGTGCGCTGTGCTCCATCAATCCGTATGGCGAGATGGCAGAGGGTGACAAGATCAACGTGTTCCTCGACAAGAATCCGGCGGTCGGACTTGAGGTGCAGGCCCAGGATGTCAACCAACGCCTGTACTTCTACATACCGGCGGAGCTGTTCACACCTGGCTGGGTCGAAGAGTGCTATTACGAGCTACAGCGCAAGAGTGAACCGGCACCGGATGACCCTTCAGCCCCCCTGCGCCTACTGACCAAGCTGGATCTCCCCGGAGGGATCGACAAATGGCCGCCAGGGCCCGGGCATTCGGAACTGAAGATTGTCCAGTTGCCCGAAGAGGTGATCAGGCAGGGCGTGGATGCAGAGTGGGCGGCCAAAGGCGTGCCGATGACGATTCTGCACTACCCCAACATTGCCCTGCGCGACACCATTCAAGTGGCATGGGGCAGCGTCTGGCTCCCCCCCCACCTGGTCACCCAGGCGCAGCTCGACGGCACCGAGCCCATTGTCATCATTGCCGACCTGGCCGCGATCCTGGCCGCTGGCGACAGCGATGCGCTGAACATCGATTATGAGTTGCACGACGAGGTCTGGAACTACTCCGTAAGATGGTCGCTGCCGACCACGGTGAAGGTCGATGCCGGGGCCTGGAAGCTGGATGCACCAATCATCAAGGAGGCGGTCAACGGGGTAATCGACCTCAAGCAGTTGAATCAGCAAGACGTCACGGTGCAAGTGATCATCCTGGCGGGTGATTTCGAGGAAAATGATCGGATCACATTGACATGGATCGGCACTCCGCCAATCGGCAAACCGTTGATTTATAACGCTACCTTTGACATCTACAGCATCCCCAGTGTCCACGAGTTCAAAGTGCCCTACGCCGAAGTTCGCGCCATCGCCATGGGCAAGGCCGATGCCGCCTATGTCCTGACCAAAGCCGATGGCGGGCCGACACTCTCCTCCAAACACGCTTTCACCCACGTGATCGGCGATGTGTACGCACACCCGGCGCCAACCATTCGAGAACTGGTGGGTCAACTACTCGAACCCGACTGCCCCATGGCAACCATTGACATCCACTACCCGGGGATGGCCGACGGCGACTTTATCAATCTGATCTGGATGGGTAAGCGCTCCGACGGCACGCCGTATGTACATGAGCAGCACTACCTCGTCAGCGAAGGGGATGCCGAACGCAAGACCATCACGATCTACGTGATGAGCGAGCACATCAGCGTATTGGTCAACGGCACGCTCGACCTGTACTACGTGGTGTCCAACGATCAAGCGGCGCTCTACGGGGTGAGTGAGTCCGAACACTTGCTGGTCGACGTTCGGGCCATCCGAGTCACGCTGCCGGCGCCCGAGGTTGAAGAGGCCGACGACGATGTCCTGGACCCTTCGAAGGTCTTCGACAATGCGCACGTGCTGATCAAATACCTGGGGACAGTCAAGGACGACATCCTCACTTACTACTGGACCAGCGCCAATCCTTTCGCCAGCACCAGTGACTGGTTGCCGATCACCTCCGTAACGGCGGGTAAACCGGTACGTTTTCGCGTGAGCGCCGACTACGTCAGCGCCAATATCGGACAGTACGTCAAAGTACGCTACACCCTGAAACACGCGGCGACCGGTCTGTACAGCTATTCGGGCACCTTGAACCTGATGGTGGGGTACCTGGTCGGCGAGTTGCCCCCGCCCGAAGTCATCCAGGCGCAGGGTGACGCGCCAAGCGTCACTCTGGACCCGATGCAAGCACTGGGTGGCGTCGACATCCAGGCCGGCTATGCCAGCATGGATCCAGAACTCGACATCATCGGCTTGAAATGGCTGGGTGTTCCGGGAGCAGGCACGTCCGAAGATCTGGAACTGCCAGGGCACGCGAGCAAAACCGTGCTGTTTCATCTACCGGCCCCGTTCGTCGGCGCCAACATCAACAAAATGGTGAGCGTCAATTATGGCGTGCAACGTTATGGCTACATCACAAGCTCAGAGACCCTGAGCGTGCGAGTCCTGGCATTCGAGGATCCGGAGAACGAGCTACCCACACCAGAGGTGCCACAGGCACTGGACAATGTCCTGGACCTGACCACCTTTACCGGCAACGCCGATGTCACCGTCAAGGCCTGGCCGCACATTGCACTCAAGCAGCGCGCGTGGCTGAGACTGGAAGGCAAGACCAGTGCCGGTGGCGACTACCGCATCGAGCCCCTCAAGGGTGAAGAGATCACGCAGACCCACCTTATTAACGGTCTGAACGAAATACTGCCCAGGACCGAACTGTTGAAACTCGGTCACACTTCGCCCGCCACCGTGGTGTGCAAGGTGACGTTCGATGGCAGTACCGACGAAAACATGGCGATCGATTTGCCCGTGCTGCCCCTGACCATCAGGACCCGCTACGACTACCTGACCCCCGTCATTGAAACAGTGCGCGATAGCCGTGGTGAAGTGGTCGAGGGCGGCATCACCCGCGACAAGGAGGTTACGCTGCACGGTCGGGCGACACGTGAGCAGAAGGTCGAACTATTCGACGAAACGTCCCAATCACTCGGGATCGCGACGGTAGGTATCGATTGGATGTGGCAGCACGAGATCAGGAACCTGACAGAAAAAACCTGGCGCATCACCGCCAAGGCATTGTATGACGCGGATCCGGTCTCCAGTGCCCCCCGCACGTTCACCGTCGATTTTGCCGTGACACCCGATATCACCTCGATCACGGACTCCAAGGGTGAAGTCGAACCGGGAGGCACCACCTATGACAACAGTGTATTTGTCCAGGGTGATGCAACGCCCGACGAACAAGTCCGGCTACTGGACGGTACAACACCCATTATCACGCTGAACGTCGGCAATGACGGCAAGTGGAACCACCGACTCAACAACCTCGGTGTGAGAACCTATACATTGCGCGTCGAGGCCTTGTATGACGTAGAGCCCACCACCAGCCCACCCCGTTCCTTCATTGTCGCTCAAGCGGTTACACCGACTATTTCCTCGGTCACCGACATTCGGGGCACGGTCAACAATAATGGCACCACCTATTACCGATCCGTGACATTGGGAGGCAAGGCCAGCCCAAACGAACAGATCGAGCTACGGGACGGCAACACCCCCATCCAGACCATCGATGTCAGGGCTGACGGTAACTGGGACTATCCGTTTAACAGCCTGACCTTAAAAACCTACAGCCTGACGGTCAAAGGGTTGTATGGCAGTGAGCCGATTTCGAGCCCTCCTCGGATATTTACGGTGGCTGCGCATATCTCACCGACTATCAGCAGTGTCCACGATGCCGACGGTACACCGGTGGACGCCGGCGCGACCACTTACACCACGCGAGTCACCGTGCGGGGCCGAGCCACTCCTCGCGAACAAGTTGAGATCTATGATGGCAGCCAGAGAATCAGCCCCCTGCCTGTCGAAGATAATGGCAACTGGACGCTGCCTCTGAATGTTGTCACCAAGGCCTACAGCATTACCGCCCACGCCCTGTATGACGTCACCCCGATATCGAGTCCGGCCCGAACCTTTACGGTGGCCGCCCATGTCGGACCGACGCTGGACTCGGTCATCGCCGCAGGGGCGGAACTGCCGGAGGGCGGTAGCACCATTGCAACATCGGTCGCCCTGCGCGGCCAGGTAACGCCCAATCATGAAGTGCAGATCCGTGATAACGGCAACGCTAAACATACCGTGCGGGCCAATGGTACTGACTGGAGCACCACCCTTGCAGTGGGAGTGGGCGGCCACCGGATCACGGCCATCGCGCTTGCCACCGGACGGGAATCCAACAGCCGCGGCTTTACTGTCCGCTCACCGATCCCACCACTGGCGATCAACACTGGCCATGTTTCCTTGTCAGCCTGGATCTTCAGAAGCGATGCCACGCCAACCAACCCACCCTCGGGGGCGTTTATCGATAGACACGCCAGTGGCGGTGTTCCGCCCTATCGCTACGCATCCAGCAATCCAGCGATCGCCGAAGTCAACAGCAGCACCGGACGGGTCATTTCCAAAGGCAATGGCAGCGCCCAGATCACCGTGTACGACAACGCGAACCAGAGCGCCTCTTACCCTGTTTCCGTTTCGAATGTGCACCGTATCTTCGGAACCGGTGCATTCAGTACTTATACTCAATGCCATAATGCGGCGGTGAACCAGGGTGGACGGATACCATCTTTGGCCGAGTGGCGGTCGTTGATCGCTCTCGGGGGTCCAACCGAGTCAGCATGGTGCTGGGCAGCCGACTCGGCCGGGTTCGCCAAACGCTGGGCGATCCATCCCGCATCAGGACAAGCAAAGGCACTGAAAGATCTCGGGTTCGGAGGTGATACGGCAAACGGCTTTGGAATAAGAGGTGGTTAAGCCGACAAGCGGGGGCCGACAAGCGAGCGCTCTCTCCAGGGCTTTCGCGGGGAAGGCATAAACAGTTACTTTGCCCAACTCCCAATGTAAAAAAACGCCTCGTAACCACGAGGCGTTTTTTCAGGTCTCTTCAGCCCGGCATCAATGCCTCAAAAGGAATACCGCAACCCCAGGTTCACCCCATACGGCTGCTCGATATGCTCACCCTTGGCATAGTCGAAATCGGCATGCACCTGGAACTCCTTGGACAGCGCCAGCGCCACCCCCAGGCCGAGCTGGGCACGGCTACCGGACAGGTCATTGTTGAAGACGTTGTCCTGGTTGACCGTGACCCGGTTGTTATTGATGAACTCATGCAGCACCGCGGCGCGCACATAAGGCTGGGCCACGCGGCCATTGCCCAGGGCAAAGTTACGGCCGGCGGTCATGCCGGCTTCGGCGAGTACCGAGCGGGTGCGATCACCGTCGGCTTGCATGCCGTTGTCCAGCTCGTAGCTTTTGCCCTCAATGACGGCCGTCGTCAACTTGCCGTAGGGTTCGATGAAGTAGTCTTGCTCCAGCTTGATATGGCGTCCGAACTCCGCCGAGGCACTGACGCCGTTGCTGGTGTAATCGCCCTTGGACCGCGTGCCGTCGCTCATGCCGACCTTGGCGTCGTTATGAAAGCGGTTGAACTTGAGCAGCGCATCGAAGTAGTAACCGCTCTGGTCATCCAGCCAGGTCACATAGGGTCCCAGGTAGTAGCTCTTGATCGTGCCGGAGGTGCCCTGCTCGATGTTCAGGTCGGAGTGACTGTAGCCGGTCATCACCCCTGCCAGCCACTGGCTGTCGCCCAGGCGCATGTCCGCACCGAGGGACAAGCCCTGCTGGGTCTGCTTATAGGCCATGCCTGAACCGTCGGCAATGTTGTATTTATTGCCATAGGTGCGCATCCACAAGCCCGTATCACCACCGTTGAAACGCAACTCACCCATGCGGCTGCGCAAGGTCGCGCTTTCGCCATACAGGATGGTGGCCGGGGCATTGAACAGGGCCAGCACCGAGCGTGCGCCGGGGCTGACCGTCTTGGTGGTCGGGTCCAGGTACCACTCGGTGGCTTCGCCTTCATTACGGCTCGCCAGTTGATAAGACCAGGCGCCCAGCGCCACGGGACCGCCCACCAGGGAAAACTGCGCCGGGCCACTGCCGGTGCGCACCAGGGCCAGTTCCTGCGGTGAAGCTGCATCCAGGCCGGAGGCGCGAACCGCCAGGCCAAAGTCCCCCGTGGCCACCCCGGTCACATTGAGAAAATCATGCTGGCCGTTGGCAAAGTCGCCCTTCATGACGATCAGGTTGTCGCTGCCGGCACCGGCCAGCGTTCCGACATTCAGTCGGTAGAAGGTGTCTGGCTGATCATCACGGCCAAACTTCAGATTGCCGCCGCCCATGGCCAGGGTGCCGATGCTGTCGTTGCCGGTCAGGGTCACGGTCGAGCCGCTATTGATCGTCAGGCCATTGACCTTGTCCAGGCGGCCGCTGAACTGGGAGCCGTTCTGCAGGGTGAGATTGGCGATGGAGCCGGTTTCGATCAGCATGTCACCGGTCATGTTGCCTTGGTCGAACGTCAGGTTGGCGGTGCTGTTGCCGACGACGTTGATGTTGCCGGTCAGTGTACTCGTAGCGACGGTCATGGCCGCGGTGGAAGCGCCCTGTACGTCGAGCAGAATCTTGTTCCCGGCGAGCAGGTTGGAGTTGTTACGCACCGTGATGTTCGCATCGATGCCTTCATCGACAAGGATGCTCGAACCCGTCCGTCCCTGCAGGGTGGAGCTATCCAGCAGCAACTGATGCCCCTCCAGCCCCGCCCCGTCGGCAAGCATCCGTGCGCCATTTTCACCGCCACTGATGGTGCTGCCCGTCGCGCGAACATCGCCACCAAAAAAATTGATACCGACACTGTTTGCCAGGTTGCCGGTGACTTGACTGCCATTGAGTTCCAGGGTGCTCAGCCCGGTGATCTGCAGGCCTGTCGTCCCACCGCTGACGGTGCTGTTGCTGACCACGCCGTTAGAGCCAGTGGTAGTGGCCCCCTCTCGATTGAACTGCATGCCGATGCCAGTGCTGGTGACCGTTACACCGGAGAGGGTGGCTTGGCTGTTGGTCACGGAAATGCCGCTATTGCCATTGCTCCCGGTAAATGCACCGCCGACCGCGTTAATGGTTGAACCGGCCATGACGGACACTTCCGAGGTCTGTGCACCGTTGGTATTCAGGACCCCACCGCCATTCACCACATAATTATCTACCGGGGTGGATGCATCGATGGTGCGGGTTTCACCCGGACCAACGATCGTCAGGGCCATGATCGAAGGACTGATCAACATCGCAGGTGACAACGTCAACAGTGGCAGTAAACGCACAGGTGCAAACAGACGGGTAAACGAACTGGATTTTTTCATGATAACGACTCCATGAGCATAGAGGCCGAACTATTTCCAATGGAAACAGCCGTAAAGAATGGCGCGCATCTTAGTGTGCTTCGTATTTTTCCTATGTAGGACTAGTCCTATAGTGATGAGGGGCTTTTCCCTAGACCTCTGTTTCCACCGTAGCCAACAGGCACATACCTACACGTCAAACAACCCAAGAAAACTCACAAAACGATTAAACAATAGAGCACCTATAAAAAAGGGAAGATAAGTATCTCCCCTTATTTAACGCTTCCAGCGTCTATCCAACATCAGGGCAACGGACAGTTGCCGCCGACAGCGTCACGCACAACGACCGGTACCTCATGCGCAGCAGAACTTTCTATTCGGCCACCGACCATCGTCTGATACAGGATTTTTCCATCGCCATCCTTGATCGGCAACAAGGCAGCGTCATGCGGTATATACACGCTAAATCCGTCGACATGCTCATTACCCGTTAATGGTTTTGTAAACGTATAGTCTGGAACGGGTAGAGGTACCCCACCATCATCATAAGTGATACCTGACCAAGTAAAGGCCAGAACCATGCCCGATTCTAAAGGATCTCCGCCTGGAACATCGACCACGGCGGCCCAACCCACGTTTGAAATACTCCTTAACGAGGAACAGTTCAAATACCCAACACCGTCGATAAGCTTCAGATGGTTGATTTTTGGAGCCGGCAGTGTGACTGGCACCACATACACACTGACTGATTGGCGCAACGATGGATTTTCATTATCGTCTGGTAAGCCCGGATTGCTAATTGTGTAATGAACGGGTATGTCGGGATCGTTGCCATGCGCGGTGATAAATCCATGCGCCACCTTCATCTCAACAACAAAGTCATCGGCCTCACCACCCACTACCTCGTAGTTCGCCCCCGGAACAGGGACGCCCCCCCAGTACAACTGATAAACATCGCCGACATCGCGCTTAGCATCAATTGTAGTGGTGGCGGTACCGTCCTCCCCGGCGTCCACTAATTCAAATTGGTTAGGCGTAGGGGTTTTGGCGGCCTGCACGGTAACCGGGCTCAGGTTAGGGTTACCAACATCCGGATCTTCCGGATCGGGCGGCATAGTACCGGCACGTCGCAAGTCCACATTCACCGGGACTACCGTCGTTTCGCGATATTCACTTGTGCGCCGCCGCACGAGATAGGTCACGGTGACAGGCCTTGGCCCAAGTCCGTTGCGCTTCACATGTTCATAGGGAACATCAAAAATCAGTGGGAAGCCCGCCCCGGCAAACTTTATATCCTGGGCAATCCCATCCCACGTCACCTCGATCTGGTCTGTAGCCGCAGAATTGTCGTATGCCTCGACCACCACCCCGACATCTGGAAAGGCATCTTTGAGCGTGATGAGGTGCTCTGGCGCAAGCGCTTCGGGAACCGTCAGCGGTTTCAGGTTGCTCGGGGCTGGCGTGAGTTCGACGATGACGTCAAGTTCATTGCTGTCGGGCCCCAGATTTCCCACGCGATCCTCCCATGTGTAATAAAGGATCCTGTTGCCCTCAAGCCCATTTTCCACCTGGGCCTTGGTCAACTCCACCGTCATCGTAGAACTTGAATCGTCAGGTGTAGTGTAGGAGTTAATAAAGGTCCCAGGTGCACTGGCCCCCATGTATACCCTGCAAATATCACCGGTTCTACGATCAGGGTGCAATGGAATGGTCAGCACAATGACCGGATTGGCTTCCAGGCGTTCCTTGGTAATACGTCCATCGGCATATTCCGGCGGGAGAACCAACGGCTGACCAGGCAGGTGTTTGTTAGGCGCCTCTTTGTCGATGAAAATCGGCACAGGAGGATCATAATTGTAAATATTCCCTGCATACTCCAAGCGGTAACTCAGGAGAAAAACACCCTCTGCCACTGTTGCACTTGCCGGCAATACGAGTGTCTGCGAACCCCCGACAGGGGTTACAAGTGATAACGGATCGCCAGTTGGAGAGTTCTGCCACAAGAGCCTGATTATCAAAGGGCGACCAGGTGCCGGAGGCGGTATGATCTCCAGGACCTCTGAAATCACAACATTGTTATCCACTCCCTGCCGCGCCTTCAACAATTTATTGTTATCGTCGCCCGCAACATCTGGCAAAAGCCCCTCCAATATCGGCCGCTTGGTACGACTTAGTGATCTGGCTTGACGCACGGCACTCATCGCCGCCCGACCGGCATCTACTTTTTTTATTGCATCTACTTTTTCCATGCTGGTCATTTCACTGACCTCCTCATTAGGTGGCAATTCATTTAAAACAACCTCGACATACAACACTAACGGACAGCCGCACCCCATAAACACATAGTTCCAAGACTATAAAAACGCATGCAATAAAATGTCAGCCATCGCCCGCCTAGCTATTTACCTTTGGGCCTTATCGACTCAGGACAGATATCATTAGTTGGCGAACAAACTTCACTACTGGGCATGGTTCTGTTGATGACGACAAAGTCCGACTTGGACCTCCCCGCTCCACCAGAACGTTTATTAAGAACGTAGTACGCCAGTCCTGAACCGTCATTCACCATAGGCGCAATCAACCTTTCATAATCATCTACAACAAAATCAAATCCGTTAGCCGCCTCCGAGTCACTGAGTACCTTTGAAAACGCCTCATCTGCGCCCGCAATCGGATCGGTACCATTGAGCCCCCAGCAGCCCTGCCAATACAGCACCACCTCGTCCATAGCGGAAAAAGCCGGATGAGCGGCCACGTGCACGGTAACGCCTTCCCATAACCTGGGCTTGGCACAACAATCGAGCCTGCCCTCCTTTCCACCATGGGGAAAGGTCGGCGCCTTGAGATCAGTAATGACCACAATGGACACGTTGACCTCAGTCACCAGCGATTGCTGTTCATTCACCCCATTGCTGGTGGTGTAGTAGACCGGTAGTTTCGGGTTCTGCAGGTCAGGCTCAATGGCACTCCAAGGCACTTCCAGCTCAATGAGCTTGCCGGCAAAGTCGCCCCCTTTGACCTCATAACGAGCCACCGGCGTGGCGATGCTCCCCCAGTAGAGCTCAATCACCTCAAAGGGATTGGGATCGTCATACAGCGCCAGTGTTGCCTTCGCCGACAGGCCAAAGTCGATCCCGAGCAAGGTATTGGGTGAATCGGACTTGCGCCCCCGAACTTCCACCTTGGCCAGCGTCCCATTGACCAGTGCGGGGGCAGCCCCATGGTCTTGCCCGGCAATCGTCAGGTTGACGGCCACCGAGATATCCGGGGAAGGCAGGCTGTAACCTGCGCTATGCCGAATCCGGTATTGCACCCGTGCACGTAATGGCCCATCCCCCTGGGCCTGGAGAACCGTCCAGGGCACGGGGGTCGACAAGGGAAAACCCGCGGGGTCGACCGGGAACTCGGCCAGTGGCGTTCCATCCCACGTAGCCGCGACAAAGTGCGCAGCATCGGCAGAGTCGTACCGTTCAAACTCGACCCACACTCCATCCCGTGCCTGCTGGCGATCAACCCGGTCCCTTGGCGACAGGGGGACCTTGGGTGCAGGCAGCGCACCCGGTAGCGGCGTCAAGTCGACGAAGATATCGGCCAACCTGGAGTTTGGCCCGATGTTGCCGGCTCGATCCCTGAGCCGGTAGTACATGTAGCGTATACCAGAGCCCTTGGCTCGGATCTCGTCGGCATACACCGTGATAACCAAACGCCCATTGTCGATGTCTTCCTGACTGAATTCCTGCTCACGAATTTCGGTTTCGCTATCGGGGGGTATCGGTTTATCGGTCCAGAAATAGACCGCGCGATCTCCCCTTTGGACGTCTGTGTAAAACGGCACATCGACGATGATTTGCCCGTCCGGGAGCAAATCCGCCTCGGTGATGATGCCGTTCAACTCAGCCGGGAACACCACCGGGTCGGGGGTGTTACCAAAGTCGGGTTTGGTGGTGTCGATGGTGATCTTTGTCCTGGGGGACTCCAGGGGGTTTTGTAGGCTGGGAGAGACCCGTATCGAGACTTCGTACACCCCTTCTTTCAACAATTCCCTGGGGACCGTGAGGGTTTGAGGTAAATCGACCGGCACCAGACTGGGATAAAGCCGCTGGTTGACACTGACAAAGATCGAGCCGAACGGGGTGAATCCCAGCTCGACGAGGTCCCACCGGCCAGGCACTGTGGTGAAGGCCCAGCCCATGAAGGTGACATCCAGGTCGCGCCCCAAGGCCCTGATTGGCAGCAAGCCGGCCGGGTCATCCGGATCGAGGACCATGGGTACTTTCGGCGCTTCCAGATCAGCATCAGGAGCGCTCTGGGGTGACTGCGAATCGTTCGGTGTCAGGGGCGCGGACATGACTGACCTTCCTCACTGAAGGTGAATACCTGGCCGTCGCTGACCATGCCCACCCTGGACATGACCTGAACGGCTGCAGTCATTTAATGCCCACGCCCCCCCCCCTGGCTACTGTCAGAAATAACAGGTTTTGCTACCGTTCGTCGGAGATCAGCCCCCCCACGCCTTGCCAGCCCCGATGACCGTAGAGGCAGCCTGGCGTGCAAGGTTCAATGGTTAGCGGACAAACAAAAACCACGACCGGGCGGCCGCAACGGCTACCCATCGAGGGGGAGCGAGAGCCCCGGAGCCCTCGCTCCTGGGCCCTCGTTTGCGCTCAGACCGTATCGACCTTCAACGAATGGTCGTTGAGCATGCCGTTGATGAGGGTCGCCGTGTCGTGCCCGCTGGCGATCACCCCGCCGGCCCCCGGCGTGACGCCATAGTGGTCGGCCAGGTTGACACCCGCCAGGTCGATGGTCTGGGTCGATGGCGCACCGAGCGCGGCCTTGACGTCGATGCTGGTGACCACAGACGCACCGCTGCCGGTGACACTGAAGTGCAGGTAGTCATCCAGCGAAGACGCCGTCGCGGCTTCACCTTGCAACAGTTGCGACAGGTCGAGCTTGTCGGTGCTCGGGGTGAAGTCGGTGACCAGGTCGTGCCCGCTGTTGCCGTGCAACCACTGGAAGGTATCGCCCCCACCGCCGCCGGTCAGGGTGTTATTGCCCAGACCGCCGGTCAGGGTATTGGCGTTGTTATTACCGATCAGCGTGTCGTCGAACGTCGAACCGATCAGGTTCTCGATCCCCGTCAGAGTATCGAGCCCCGCCCCGCCCGTATTCTGCGCACCGGCCAAGCCAAGGTTGACCACCACCCCGGCGCTGGCATGGGCGTAGCTGGCGGTGTCGATGCCGTCGCCACCGTCCAGCAGATCGTTGCCCAGGCCGCTGAACAACAGGTCGTTGCCGGCCCCGCCGTGCAACTGGTTATTGCCGTTGCCGGCGCTGAGCACATCGTTGCCGTCGCCAGCATTGAGCAGATTGTCACCGCCACCGGCCAACAGCACGTCGTCGCCCGCGGTCCCGGTCAGGGTATGCCCGGCCTGGTAGCTGATACTCACGGCAGCCGAGTCGCTGCCGCCGTGGTGGTCGCTGGCGGTATAGCTGCCTACAAAATCTGGCGAACTTTCATGGGCGCCGGCGTAGTTGACGGTCAGGTTCAACTGGTAGTTCTGCGCGGCATTGACGTGGCTACCGCTGCTATTGCTCAGGTTGCTCACGTGAATACGGTAGGTGCCGTCCTCGGCGGCGCTGAGGGTGCTGTGATTGTCGATGCCGAGGAACCCGCCACCGTTGAGCGAGTACTCCAGGCTGATGTGCCCCGCCGCCAGGTTGTGGTCCAGATTGAGGGTCTCGCCCTTTTTCAGGGTGACGGTGATGAAGTCCTCATCGTTGGCATTGGCGTTGCTGACCTGGCCCAGGTAACCACTGATCACCAGCAGCGCGGTCATGGCAGCGGTGTCCGCGGCAAAGGCACTGCGCACATCCGCCAGGTTACGGTTGCCGAAGTTGTTCTGGGTGCCAGTGAAGTTGATCGCGCCGCTGCCGGTAAAGTCCTCGCCCTTGGCAATCCAGCCAGTGTTGAAGGTGGTGGGCGTGGCGCTCAGGTGGTCGCCATTGGCGTCCGTGTCATTGCCCAGCAAGCCTTCGACCGGCACCGCAATGTGTTTCGACAGCACGTTGGTGATCACCTGGTCATCCACCGCCAGCGGTGCCGCGTTCGGCAGGATGTTGATGGTCAGAGTGCGGCTGGCCAGGTCGCCTTCGTAGTCACTGGCGGTGAAGGCGATCTGCTCGGTGAGCACCACCGAAGTGGTGGTCTGCGAGGTGTAGGTGAACTCGCCCGTGTCGAGGTTGATCACCAACGTGCCGCCCTTGGTGGTGGCGATGGTCAGGCTGTTGTCCAGGGTGTTGAAGGTGCCCCGATTGAAGCCTTCGAGCACCGTCAGCGCGCCCTTGTGGTTGTCGCCGTCGGGATCAAAGCTGTAGGTGGTGCCCTCGATGATGATGGTCTTGATAAAGCCGCCATCGGCGCCGAATGAACCGCCCTCGCCCATCAGCAACCCGCTGATCGGTGCGCCACCGACGGTGCCGGACAGCACCGCGTTGAGCTGGTTGAGGTCAGTGACCACGTGCGCATTGGTGTTGACATGGTTGCTGCCGTCATAAGCCAGCGGGTTGAGGTTGCCACTGCTGACGCCGTCGCCCAGGCCGATCGCATAGTTCTTGATCCCGTTGGCGTCGAGGAAAGCCTTCCAGGCCACCTCGTCCGACGGGCCGGTTCCCCAGCCATCATTGGGTTTGCCGTCGGAGAAGAAGTAGCCGACGTTTTGTGCTCCCGCCAGCTTGCCTTCCGTGACGAACGCCAACTTGGCCGCCGCCAGGGCGTCGTCGTAGTTGGTCCCACCGTCTGCGTGGAGAGTGGAAATGATCCACTTGGCGGTGGCCACGTCGACCCAGATCGAGGTCTGCTCGGTGGCGCTGCTGTTGAAGGTGACGATCTGCACTTTCACGTCACCCAAGGCATCGTACTTGTCGAGCAAGGCGCTGATGGCCTGTTTGGCCAAGTCCATGCGCGACAGCCCCGAGACACCGGAGTGGTCGGCCATGCTGCCGGACACATCAATCACCAGCAGCAGGTTGGAGTCGATCCCCACCGCCGTTACCGAACGCTCGGAGTGCTGGGCCCGGGGCACGTCATCGACGATGTTGACCACCACGCTGCTGGTGGCGGTATTGCCCAGGGCGTCGGTGACCTTGTAGGTGAAGCTCTCGGTGAGGATGTTCGGCCCGTCGTTGCCCCCTGCGGTTTTCGGTGCCGAGGTCAGGGTGTAGGTGTAGGTGCCGTCGGGGTTGAGCAGGATTTGCCCGTAGGTGCCGGTGGCGCTGCCCACCAGGGTGTAGGTGAGCGCCCCGCTGCCACCGCTGACCGAGCCGACCAACGAACCGTGGGCTGTTTCGCCGGTGGATGTCGGGTCGCTGCCGATGACCATGCCCGGGGCCAGGTCCTGGCCATCCTGGCTCAGGTCCAGGGCTTTTTCGTAGACCGTCAGGCAGGCGTCGACGCAGGCGATCAGGCCGCTGTCGGTGACATTGATCGTGAGGGTGGTGGTGCTTTCGTCGCCATCGCCATCGCGGATGGTGTAGGTGAACACGTCCGTTGCCCCGGGTGGGCAGACCCCGTTGGCGGTGCTGTGGTAGACCGCATTGCCGGCGGCATCCAGCGTCAGGTAGCCGTAGGTGCCCTGGATCTGATCGCCCAGGCCACCGAGGGCCGAGGTCGCCGTATTGCCACCCGCCCGCACGCCGACCACCGCACCGCCCGTGGCCGCCCCGTCGGCGCCATTGACGTCGTTGCCGAGCACCGAAATGTTCACTGTCGCGCCCTCGCCCACCGTGGCGCTATCGGGGCTGGCGGTTGGCAGGTCATCGACGATATTCACATCCAGCGTATCGCTGGAGTTGCTGCCATTGCTGTCGGTCACGGTGACCGTGAAGTGTTCGCTGAGGCTGTTGGCACCGTTGGCCGTCGGGTGGTCCTCATTGTCGTTGAGGGTGTAGCTGTAGCTCACCACCCCGCTCGCCGCGTCATAGCCGGTGATAGTCAGGGTGTTGCCCAGCGCGGTGGTGAAGGTTTGTGGGAAGCCGGCGGTGACACCCGCGGTCACCACATTGATCCCGCCCACAGTCAGGCTTTGCACGCCATCCAGTGCAGTGACGGTGAAGGTGGCGCTTTGGGTCAGTGCCGGCGTGCCGGGGGTCGAGCCGTCGCTGAGGGCTCTTTCGTAGACCGTCAGTTCACCGCCCTGGGCCTTGAGGCCGTCGATCAGGACCGGGTCGTCGTTGTTGTGCACGGTCAGGGTCAGGGTCGCGGTGCTGGTGTCGCCATCGGCGTCTGTCAGGGTGTAGGTGAAGGTTTCCTGGGCATCGGCCGTGAGCGCCAGAAAGGCCGGGCTGGTCGGGTCGACGGTGTAGGTGTAAGAGCCGCCCGCTGCCAGTACCAGTTGGCCATAAGCGCCCGCCAGGGTACCGGCCGTCACCGGGCCGCTGATGACCCGGTCGGCGCCCTGCACATCGTTGTCCAGCACATTGCCCGTGAGGACCGTGTGCAGTTCCGTGGCGCTCACGGCATTGCCGTCGTCCTCGGCCTGCGGCACGTCATCGACGATGTTCACGTCCAGCGAGTCGCTGGCAGTGCTGCCGTTGCTGTCGGTGACCGTCACCGTGAACGACTCACTGAGGCTGTTGATGCCGTTGGCGGTGGGATGGTTTTCGTTGTCGTTGAGGCTGTAGCTGTAGCTCACCACCCCGCTCGCCGCGTCATAGCCAGTGATAGTCAGGGTGTTGCCCAGCGCGGTGGTGAAGGTTTGTGGGAAGCCGGCGGTGACGCCTGCGGTCACCACATTGATCCCGCCCACAGTCAGGCTTTGCACACCATCCAGTGCAGTGACGGTGAAGGTGCCGCTTTGGGTCAGCGCAGGCGTGCCGGGGGTCGAGCCGTCGCTGAGGGCTCTTTCGTAGACCGTCAGTTCACCGCCCTGGGCCTTGAGGCCGTCGATCAGGACCGGGTCGTCGTTGTTGTGAACGTTGAGCACCAGGTTGGCGCTGCTGCTGTCGCCGTCAGCGTCGGTCAGGGTGTAGGTGAACGTTTCGGTGACATCGCCCTCGAGCGCGAGAAACGCTGGATCGCTGCTGTGCAGGGTGTAGCGGTAGCTGCCGTCGGCGGCCAGCACCAGGGTGCCGTAAGTACCGGTGAAGGTTCCGGGGGTGATGGGCCCGGTGACGACCCGGTCGGCCCCTTGCACATCGTTGTCCAGCACGTTGCCGGTCAGGATCAAATGCGCTTCGGAGGCGGCAACGCCATTGCCGTCGTCAAACGCGTGGGGCACATCGTCGGTGATGTTGATGTCCAGGGTGTTGGTGGCCGTATCGCCATTGACGTCGCTGGCGACCACGGTGAAATGCTCACTGAGGTTGTTGCTGCCGTCCCCTGCCGAGTGGGTTTCATTGCCCACCAGGGTGTAGCTGTAGCTGACCACGCCGGTTGCCGGGTCATAACCGATAATGGTCAGGGTGTTGCCCAGGGCCGAGGTGATCGACTGCGGCAAACCCACCGCCACGCCGCCACTGATGATGCTGATGCCGCCTATGTTCAGGCTGTGCAAGCCATCCGGCGCAGAAATACTGAAGGTACCGTTCTGGGTCAAGGCCCCCGGATTGCTGGCCGAGCCCTGGGTCAGATTGGCTTCATTGAGGGTCAACTCACCGCCCACCACCGACAGGCCGGACAGGGTCACCGGTTCGTTCTCCGGCAACTGCGGGGTCACCGGTAATTCAGGGTTGACGGGCGTGACGGGGGCGAGAGGGTTGACCGAGGGCCCAGTGCCCGTGTCGTCACCGCCATCCTCAGGTGAACCCGCCAGGCGTTGCGGGACAAACTCGGGAATGCCGTTGAAACCGGCCGTCGGGAAGCCGATCACCGGATCGACCCGCCCCGCCACTTCTTCAAGCAAGACAAACGAGTGACCGCCACCGGCCGCCCCGGGGGCCCCAGTGCTGCCCGGCCCGGCGGCGGTGGCTTCAGCGACCTGGGTCGGGTCGGCACCGGCAGCGATGGCCTGCTGCACTTGCTCGACATCGCTCAGTTGCGCCTGGCTGGGCGTCACCGCTTCGCTGGCGTCGACATGCGCCGGTTGATGGGCCAGCAGTTGCGCACTCATCGGCAGGCTGCTGCCGCGCCCCAATGTCAGCTCCTGACCGTTTTGCAGACGCGCCGCCACGGCGCCCTCGGCCCCGGTCACCAACTGCTCCCCGGCGAACAGTCGATCCCCTTCAACCAGGGCGCGTCGGGTTCCATCACCCGCCACAGCGAACACCTGACCTACGACCTTGCTGACGATTGCGATGAGCGTTGCCATGAGCCTTCCTCCGCTGCCGACATCCATCGGCATCTGGGTTATGCAGAGAAAGCATGCGGGGCCTTGCCGGGTTGCGGGACGGACCTTCTGCCTGGCAGCACTTGCACTTCAAGGTACAAGCCCTTGCCTGACGTTGATCTGGCCTCGCGTGCCTACGCAGGCGGGCTGGTGTTTGCGGAACAAAACCGAGTGAAATCATTCACTCAGCGCCGCCTAGCCGTTCTACGAGGGTGGCTGACGGTGATTTTCCGGGAAAGTGACAATATTTTGTCGCCAGAAAACCGTTCAACCTCCATCCCCTCCAGCGCTTCTCCACCCTATGTTGCAAAAGTGTTGGAACCTTACTCAGCCTCGCCAAGCTCCCTAGAGCTCATAAATACAAGGCTTGTGCAGGGAACAATGTGCCGGTTTTTTCAAGGCGCATAAGTTTTTTTCGGCATATGCGTTATGAGAAATCCTTCTTAGCTTCTGCCTAGGATGTTCTTAGCTCTGTTGTTACAAGCTTGATACGGTTTCAGCCGCAAATAACGCCAAATAATTGGCGACATCCCAGCACCATTAGTCACAGGGAGAGGCACCCCATGCGCGTATTCACCCCGCTCTGCAGCGCGATTCTCATCGCCATGGCCTGCGCACAACAGGCCCAGGCCATGTCGCTGACCGAGGCGATTCAAAGCACCCTGGACAATCACCCGGAGCTGCACGCCAGTGAGAACAATCGCCTGTCTGCGGATGAGGATGTCAAAGTCGCCAAGGGCGGTTTTTATCCCTCCCTCGACCTGAACGCCGGCTACGGCCGTGGTTACAGCGACAACACCAACTCCCGCGCCCAGGGTAATCACCACACCGAAACCAATTGGTACACCCAGTCGGAACTGCGCCTGCGGCAAATGCTGTTTGACGGGTTCAACACCGCCAATGAAGTCGGGCGCACCCAGGCCATCGTCAACTCCCGGGCCTACTACACCCGCGGCACCGCCGAGAGCCTGGCCCTGCGCACCATCGAGGTGTATCTGGAAGTGCTCAAGCGCCGCGAACTGGTGACCCTGGCCACCAACAACCTGCAGGCGCACTTGCGGGTCAACGACCAGATCGGCCTGCGCACCGAGCGCGGCGTGGGCAGCAATGCCGACCTCGATCAGTCCAGGGCCCGTCGCGCCCTGGCGGAAAACAACCTGGACACCGCCCAGGTCGACCTTGCCGATGCCGAGGCCAACTTCTTCAGCGCCGTGGGGCGCATGCCCGACGAGCTGGAAAGCCTGCCCTCGATTCGCGGCGAGGTCCCGCAAAGCCTGCCGGATGCCCGCCAGGCAATGATGGAAAACAACCCCTACCTGAAATCGGCCGAGGCCGACGTGAACTCCGCCGAGAGCCAGTACGAAGTCGCCAAGTCGCCGTTCTACCCGCGCTTCGATGCGGAGGCGGCCGTGGGCGCCAACAACAATATCCAGGGGGACCAGGGCCACGACAACCAGTGGCGCGTCGGCGTGGTCATGAACTACAACTTGTTGCGCGGCGGCAGCGACAAGGCCCGCCTGCAATCGAATGCGCACAAGATCAACCAGGCCATGGACATCCGCAACAACGCCCTGCGCATGCTCAACGAGAACATCACCCTGGCCTGGAACGCCATGGTCAACGCCAAGAAACAAACCCCCACCGCACGCGAGTACGCCGACACCACGATGCGCGTGCGCGCCGCCTACCAGGATCAGTTCGGCCTCGGCCAACGCACCCTGCTCGACCTGCTGGACAGTGAAAACGAGCTGTACAACGCCAATCGCCGCTACACCGAAGTGCGCTACACCGAGGAATTCTCCATGTACCGGATCCTGGCGAACATGGGCGAGCTGCTGAGCAAAGCCAAGGTGGTGGTGCCGGCCGAAGCGATTGCGCAAAGCGACGTGAAAAGCCAGGCCCGTCTGCCAGAGATGCGCTAGCGAACCGGGGTACCCGAATTGACCAGCATGCAACCCGGCAACACTGGCGCCGACCCACGCCTGAGCTTTGATGATCCGTTGCTTGATGGCTTGCTGATCCTGTGCAAGCTGCACGGCTGCAATGTCAGCCGGGCCAGCCTGAGCGCCGGACTGCCGCTGGACAAGCAACGCCTGAGCCTCGACCTGCTGCCTCGCGCCGCCGCCCGGGCCAGCCTGCAGGCGCGCTTGCTGCGCCGTGAACTGGGGTCACTGTCGGCGCTCAACCTGCCGGTCCTGCTGATTCTCAAGGACCGCCGCTGCGCGGTCCTGCGCCGCTGGGGCGAGGACGGCCAGGCGCTGATCCTGCCCAGCGAGGCCGAAGGTGGCGAACAATGGGTCAGCCGCGAAGAATTGGCCGAAGCCTACAGTGGCCAGGCGCTGTTCGCCCGCCCCCGGCATGAGCTCGAAGAGCTGCGCTCCCCCCTGGTGCCGCGGGTCGACGCCTGGTTTCGCGACACCCTCAAGTTGTCCCGCTGGCTGTACAGCGATGCGATCCTGGCGAGTTTCCTGATCAACCTGCTGGGCTTGATGGTGCCGTTGTTCGTCATGCAGACCTACGACCGGGTGGTGCCGAACCAGGCCACCTCGACCCTGTGGGTACTGTCCATCGGCCTGCTGATCGGTACCGGCTTCGAACTGGTGCTGCGGGTGGTGCGCGCGCACTTGCTCGATACCGCCGGGCGCAAGACCGACGTGATCCTGTCCGCGACCCTGTTCGAGCGCATCACCGGCATGGCGATGAAAGCCCGGCCGGCGACCATCGGCGGGTTTGCCCAAAGCATCCACGACTTCCAGGGCCTGCGTGAATTTCTCACGGCGGTGACCCTGACCAGCCTGATCGACCTGCCGTTTGCCGTGCTGATGCTGGTAGTCATCGGCCTGCTCGGTGGTTGGCTGGTGGTGATCCCCCTGCTCGCCTTCCCCATCACCATCCTCTTCGCCCTGCTGATCCAGTCCCGCCTGCGCGACACCGTGCACAAGAGCCTGGCCCTGGGCGCCGAACGCCAGGCGCTGCTGATCGAAACCCTCGGCGGCCTGGAAACCCTCAAGGCCTGCAGCGCCGAGAGCGAACGCCAGCACCGTTGGGAAAGCACCCACGGCGCCCTGACCCGCCTCGACAGCCACGCGCGCAACCTCGCGGCGCTGGCCACCAACGGCACCCTGTTCATCCAGCAATTCTCCGGCATGGCGACCATCGTCGCCGGGGTCTATAGCATCATCGCCGGCAACCTCAGCGTCGGCGCACTGGTGGCGACCTACATGCTCGGCAGCCGGGTGCTCGCGCCGCTGGGGCAGATTGCCGGGTTGATCACCCGCTACCAGCAAGCCCAACTGACCATGAAAAGCACCGATGCGCTGATGTCCCTGCCCCAGGAACGCGACGCCGGGCAGCGGCCCCTGGAACGGACGCAACTGCAAGGGGCGCTGGACGTCAGCGGCGTGACCTTCCACTACCAGGGGCAAAGCGCCTCGGCGCTGGCCACGGTCAGTTTCAGCCTCAAGCCTGGTGAGCGGATCGGCATCATCGGCCGCAGCGGATCGGGCAAAAGCACCCTGGCGCGCCTGGTGATGGGCTTCTATGCCCCGGACGAAGGCCAGTTGCTGCTCGATGGCCTGGACCTGCGGCAACTGGATGTCGCCGACCTGCGCCAACAGATCGGCTACGTCGCGCACGACCTGCCGCTGCTGGCCGGCAGCCTGCGCGACAACCTGACCCTCGGCGCACGCTACATCAGTGATGCGCGCATGCTCGAAGTCGCCGAACTGACCGGCGTTACTGAACTGGCCCGCCAGCATCCCCAGGGCTTTGACCGCCCCGTGGGCGAACGTGGCCAACTGCTGTCCGGCGGCCAGCGCCAGGCGGTGCTGCTGGCCCGGGCCCTGCTGCTCGACCCGCCGATCCTGGTGCTCGACGAACCCACCAGCGCCATGGACAACAGCAGCGAAGACGTCCTGCGCCAGAAACTGCAGGCCCAGGTCCTGGGCAAGACCTTGCTGCTGATCACCCACCGCACCTCGATGCTCAGCCTGGTGGACCGGCTGCTGGTGCTGGACAACGGACGCATCGTCGCCGACGGTCCGAAAGAAGCGGTTATCGATGCACTGCGCAAGGGCCGTGTCGGCTCTGCGGCCGTCTAGGAGTGGCACATGTCCGGGCCTACAGGTGATCGCGGCTACTTTGGCAGTTTCGGCAAAAGTGCCGAAAGTGAGTTCATGCCGGAAACCGCCAGCGCCTCGCTGCAGGATTCGCCGTGCTGGTCGCGGGTCACCGTGTGGCTTGCCGCCGCGCTGATCATCAGCGCCGTGGTCTGGGCCAGGTTTGCGGTGCTGCAGGAAGTCACCATGGGTGAAGGCAAGGCGATTCCTTCAAGCAAGGTGCAGGTGATCCAGAACCTTGAAGGCGGGATCGTTACCGAGATCTTCGTGCGCGAAGGACAGATGGTGAACAAGGGCGACACCTTGCTGCGCCTCGATGACACGCGATTCCTGTCAAACAAGGGCGAGAGCGAGGCCGATCGGTATGCCTTGACCGCCCAGGTCGAACGTCTGTCCGCCGAAGCCGAGGGGCGGCCGTTCAAACTCTCCCCCGAGGTGATCGCCAAGGCCCCGCAAGTCGCCGAAGACGAGCGCTCGCTGTTTGAACAACGGCAGCGTCGACTGGCCAGCGAACAGCGAACCCTCAGCGAACAACTTCGGCAGAAAACCCAGGAACTGGCGGAGTTTCGCTCGAAACAGGGGCAATACAGCTCAAGCCTGGCCCTGCTCAACCAGGAAATGAACATGTCTGCGCCGCTGGTGGGCACCGGCGCGGTGTCGCCGGTGGAAATCCTGCGGCTCAAACGCAGTGCGGTGGAAGTTCGTGGCTCGCTGAACGCGACCACCCTGGCCATTCCGCGCGCCGAGTCAGCCATCGACGAGATCAAGAGCAAGCTCGACGAATCGGTGCAGGGGTTTCGTTCGGACGCGGCCAAGGAGCTCAACGAGAAGCGCACCGAGCTGTCAAAAATCACCGCCACCAGCATCGCCATCGACGATCGGGTCACCCGCACCACGGTGGTCTCGCCGGTGCATGGGATCATCAAGGTGCTCAAGATCAACACCATCGGCGGCGTGGTCCAGCCCGGCAGCGATATGCTGGAGATCGTGCCCCTGGAAGACAACCTACTGATCGAGGCCAAGGTCCGCCCGCAGGACGTGGCCTTCCTGCATCCCGGACAGAAAGCCATGGTCAAGTTCAGCGCCTATGACTACACCATCTACGGCGGCTTGAGCGCCAAGCTTGAACTGATCGGCGCCGACACCATCACCGATGACAAGGGCAACAGCTTCTACCTGATCCAGGTACGCACCGACAAAAATCACCTGGGGGGCGACGTCAAGCCGCTGCTGATCATCCCGGGGATGGTGGCGACCGTGGACATCATTACCGGCGAGAAGAGCGTGCTGGACTACTTGCTCAAACCGGTCTTGAAAGCGCGGACCGAGGCCATGCGCGAACGCTAAATGCTGCGCTGGCCGCACATCTTCTGTGGGAGCGAGCCTGCTCGCGATGGACGTCAACGATAACGCGTCTCGCCTGACCGAACGCGACCATAAAAACTCCCCTACCTCGAACCATGATTCCTCTGGTAAACGGCCTCCCCCATCGCCGCAATCTGCCCCTCGATCAGCGCGTCGAAGGGTTTTAGCAATGGCTCGAACGAGGTTGGCGCCTCCAGTACCTGCAACGCCTGGACAATCGCCTCCACCGTCGACAAGGCCCCCGGCCCCGGGGCTTTGCGCAAGCGATAGCGCGACACCCCACACTCGGCCAGGGTCACGCGCGGCAAGGCCGCCAGCAGCGGATTGAGGTGGAGCATTTTGCGCGCCTTGCGCCAGGTGCCGTCGGGCACCACCAGCAGCAGGGGTTGCCCGGCGGGCGTGTAGGCCTGCAGCGTTGGCGCCCCCTCGCCGGGAAACAACAGGCAGGCCTGGTAGCCCGGCTGATGGAGTAACCCGGGCAAATCCTCGAACACCTCGCCGACCACCAACTGCGCGTTGTTCAAGCCCAACGCCGCCAGACGCGCGGTGTTCAAGGCGTGGTTGACCTCGCTGGGGTGCTGCAACAGCAACACCCGGGTGCGGCTGTCGAGGCTGGGAATCAGCGGACACAGGCAGTGGCTGTCGGGCCGCAGGCAGCGCGGGCATTGGCTTCTGGACATGAAATTCTCTCCATCAGGCCTGATTGAGTTGGGCTTTGAGCAAGTCACGAAAGGTCTGGATCAAGGGCTCTCGACTGCGGCCACGCCGCACGATCATCGAAAACGGTGCCTGGTAGCCGAAGGTGGCCGGCAGCAGCACCCGCAGATCGCCTTTGTCTGCCCAAGCCTGGGCGTAGTGCTCCGGCAGGTAGCCGATGTAGGCCCCCGACAGCACCAGAATCAACTGCGCTTCCATACTGTCCACCGTCGCGGCGCTGTGCTTGAAGCCGTGGCGGGCCAGCTCGGCCTGGCTCCAGTAGCCACGTCCGACCATGCGTTGCTGGGTAATCAACTGCTCGGGGATGCGCCGCTCGGTGAACAACGGGTGGCGGTTGCTGCAATACAACCAGTGCTGCTCACGATAGAGCGGCATGTAGACCAGGCCGCTCATGCGGGTCGAGAACGCGCCGATGGCCAGGTCCAGGCGGTTGTCCTGCACCCCGAGTTGCAGTTCGTAGGGGCTCATCACCGACAGGTGCAGATGCACCGCCGGGTGCTCCAGGGTGTAGGCGCCGATGGCTTCGGCGAACGGCAAGGCCTTGTCGCTGACCGTGGAGTCGATCACCCCCAGGTTGAGCGTGCCACGCAATTCGCCCTTGAGCGCGGCGGCATATTGCTCGAAGCCTTCGAGCTCGCCGAGCAGGCGCAGGGTCTCCTGATGAAACAGCTCGCCCTTGCTGGTCAGGCTGAACCCGCCTCGGCCGCGATGGCAAAGCACCAGGCCCAACGCGGCCTCGAGTTGGCTCATGTAAGTGCTGATGGCCGAGGTCGACAGGTTGAGTTCGTGCTGGGCATTGGCGAACCCCTGATGACGGACCACGCTGACGAAGATGCGCAGTAGTTTCAGGTCGGGTAAAGCGTTGGCCATGAGGGAGCTCCGAATGACATCGCGACACAGTCTCTGTAGCAGCTGGCGCACCCTGCGTTCGGCTGCGAAGCGGCCGCCATCCGGGGCAACCGTTTTATCCTGGACAATGAATTACCCCATGGGCGACTGCTTCGCAGCCGAACGCAGCCTTGCGGGCTCGGCAGCTGCTACAGGCGTATTCCGGTTTGCATTAGGTGCGAAGTCTATCGCCACGTTCGGCATTAGTTTAGAAAAATCTGAACTAAGTATTTGTCGGCAGCGATTCTTCTGCGCCACTACCTTTCGCAGAATCCGCCCAACAGGTGCCCGCGCATTCCCGATGTGCTGAGCAACCCCATAAATAAAACAAAGACGATGAGGCCCTACCCGTGGACAAAATTCTTCACCAACCACTGGGCGGCAACGAAATGCCGCGCTTCGGCGGCATCGCCACCATGATGCGACTCCCCCACTTGCAAACCGCTGCCGGCCTGGACGCTGCCTTCATTGGCATCCCGCTGGACATCGGCACCTCGCTGCGCGCCGGCACCCGCTTCGGGCCACGGGAAATCCGCGCCGAATCGGTGATGATCCGCCCGTACAACATGGCCACCGGTGCCGCACCGTTCGACTCGCTGTCGGTGGCCGACATCGGTGACGTGGCGATCAACACCTTCAACCTGCTGGATGCCGTACGCATCATCGAAGAGTCCTACGACGAGATCCTCGAACACGACGTGATCCCGCTGACCCTCGGTGGCGACCACACCATCACCCTGCCCATCCTGCGGGCCATCCACAAGAAGCACGGCAAGGTCGGCCTGGTGCACATCGACGCCCACGCCGATGTCAACGATCACATGTTCGGCGAGAAAATCGCCCACGGCACCACCTTCCGCCGCGCCGTCGAAGAAGGCCTGCTGGATTGCGACCGTGTGGTGCAGATCGGCCTGCGCGCCCAGGGCTATACCGCGGAAGACTTCAACTGGAGCCGCAAACAAGGGTTCCGTGTGGTCCAGGCCGAAGAGTGCTGGCACCAATCCCTGGCGCCGCTGATGGCCGAAGTCCGGGAAAAGGTTGGCGGTGGTCCGGTGTACCTGAGCTTCGACATCGACGGCATCGATCCGGCCTGGGCCCCTGGCACCGGCACCCCGGAAATCGGTGGCCTGACCACCATCCAGGCGATTGAAATCGTCCGTGGCTGCCAGGGCCTCGACCTGATTGGCTGCGATCTGGTAGAAGTCTCGCCGCCGTACGACACCACCGGCAACACCTCGCTGCTGGGTGCCAACCTGCTGTACGAAATGCTCTGCGTACTGCCGGGCGTGGCCCATCGCTGAGGGTCGGACCAAGAACCCACAGGATCAGGTTTTCAAGGCTGCCGCCGACTGGGTGGCTGCCTTTTTCTGAACCGATCACTCGACCCTGTGGAACAGGGGCACCTGGAGCAACGCATTAACCAGAAGGCCATTGGCTGGCCTGCCACGAACATTTATCCGCTATGCCGCAAGGGCATGGCGTTGCGGGTTACACCGGTCATGCGGCAAGTCGCCTGACTCACGCACTACCTTGCGCCTACAGATTGATTATTGCCTCACCATAAAAAAGACAATCGGAGACACGCCATCATGGCTTTAGATTTATTCGTCGTACTCATCTACGCCGCCGCGATGCTGATACTCGGCTACTACGGCATGCGCAAAGCCAAGACCAACGAAGACTTCCTGGTCGCCGGGCGCAACCTCGGTCCGAGCCTGTATATGGGCACCATGGCCGCCACCGTCCTGGGCGGCGCGTCCACCGTGGGCACCGTGCGCCTGGGTTATGTGCATGGCATCTCCGGTTTCTGGCTGTGCGCCGCACTGGGCTGCGGGATCGTGGCGCTGAACCTGTTCCTCGCCAAACCGCTGCTCAAGCTGAAGATCTACACCGTGACCCAGGTCCTGGAAAAACGCTACAACCCGATGGCCCGCTCCGCGAGTGCGATCATCATGCTGGCGTATGCGCTGATGATCGGCGTGACCTCGATCCTGGCGATCGGCACCGTGCTGCAAGTGCTGTTCGGCCTGCCATTCTGGATCTCGGTACTGCTGGGCGGTGGCGTGGTGGTGATCTACTCGACCATCGGTGGCATGTGGTCGCTGACCCTGACCGACATCGTCCAATTCGTGATCAAGACCGTGGGCCTGATGTTCATCCTGCTGCCGATCTGCCTGTACCGTGTTGGCGGCTGGGACGAACTGGTGTTGAAACTGCCGGCGTCGAACTTCAGCTTCACGACCATCGGTTGGGACACCATCCTCACCTACTTCATGATCTACTTCTTCGGCATCCTGATCGGCCAGGATATCTGGCAACGGGTGTTCACCGTGCGCACCGCCAAAGTGGCCCAGTACGCCGGTACCTTCGCCGGGTTCTACTGCGTTCTCTACGGCCTGGCCTGCGCCCTGATCGGCATGGCGGCACACGTGCTGATTCCGGACCTGGACAACGTCAACAACGCCTTCGCCGCCATCGTCAAACTGTCGTTGCCTGACGGTATCCGTGGCCTGGTGATTGCCGCGGCCCTGGCCGCCATGATGTCCACCGCCAGCGCCGGCCTGCTGGCCGCCGCCACCACCCTGACCGAAGACCTGCTGCCGAAACTGCGGGGCGGCAAACCGTCGAGCCTGAAGATCAACCGCCTGTTCACCGCGCTGACTGGGGTTGCCGTACTGGGCATCGCCCTGGTGGTGAATGACGTGATCAGCGCCCTGACCCTGGCCTACAACCTGTTGGTGGGCGGCATGCTGATCCCACTGATCGGGGCGATCTTCTGGAAACGCGCCACCACCGCCGGCGCCATCGCCAGCATGGGCCTGGGCTTCGTCACTGCCCTGGTGTTCATGTTCAAGGATGGCCTGGATGCCAACACGCCGATCTACTACAGCCTGGCGGTCGGCCTGGTGAGCTTCATCGTGGTCAGCCTGGCGTCCCGTCGCCCGGCCACCCTGGCCAACGCGATCTGACCTCAGGTCAGACGCCCTACACCTTTCTTCGGCGGGTGCAGCGTCGGTTGCTGCATCCGTTTTTTTTCGTCTGGGAGAAAGTGCAAGAGAGGGCAGTGGCGGTTTTCGAGCGGCGGTAGAGGGGCCGCAGATGGGGGATCTGCGGCATAGTGATTACGGCGGCTGCTACAACAGCCGCTTTACCGGCGGCGCGGTTGGCGGCGACGTTGTTCGTCGTCAGTGCGAATAGGCACGGGTTGCAGAGGTGGTTCGATCAAACCAAGCGCGACACCGAGGTCATGGAGCCAGTTTTGCAATTTCTCTTTCATGGTGCCCCCCTTCAGGGTAATGCCGAGCGACCGGGTTCTGTAGACGCTTCATACAGATAGTAGTCCGAAGTCCTACGCAATGCTCGCCTCAGTACGCAAAGATCTGTTACCGAATTGATCCAAATCAACCTGCGTGACCTGCATTTGCACCTCCCGCCCATGGCCGCATCCAAGGCGGGCCGGGCTGATGGGCCCGTTCAGTGTTGCCCAAGGGCTTTGCGCAAACGACGGCGAACCCATTGTTCGGCACTGACAAAGGTGATGCCCAGCAATACCAGTACGGCGCCGACGACAACGTTGAGGGTCAGTTTTACGCTGGTGATTGCCACACCCGTCAGGTTCACGTGGGTCACCTGGTCACTGAGTATTGCGATCAGCAGCAAGCCGCCGCGCCAGGTGGCACTGACCTGATCCCAGCCGCCTTTCCAGCAGATCAACAGCGCCACCAGCAATGCCGAGATCCCGGAGCGACCGGCCGCCTGCATCACTGGCGCGATGTCCGCCGCCGCCCACTTGATCATCACCTGCTGGATGCCCCACACCAGGCACAGGCCAAGCATCACTTGCAGGGCAAAGCCATCGACGCTGCGTCGGGTGGCAA
Source organism: Pseudomonas sp. RA_35y_Pfl2_P32 (assembly GCF_963970735.1). Taxonomy (NCBI): domain Bacteria; kingdom Pseudomonadati; phylum Pseudomonadota; class Gammaproteobacteria; order Pseudomonadales; family Pseudomonadaceae; genus Pseudomonas; species Pseudomonas sp. RA_35y_Pfl2_P32. The sequence goes on along the minus strand of NZ_CAXAQF010000022.1, from coordinate 55,344 downwards.
TCATCAGGCAACCTCACACAGGGTCGTGGGCATGGCAGTGACTCAAAAGGAGCAGTGGGTACATGGACCAATGTGGGAGCGAACCGGCTCGCTCCCACACCTCATCAAGCCATCACCCCGTGTGAGGCTCAGCTCAGTTCAATACGGTCCGGGTGAATGACGATCTGGCCGTTCTTGTAGAGCGCGCCGATGGCCTTCTTGAAGTTGCCCTTGCTGACACCAAACAGGCTACTGATCAGTGCCGGGTCGCTCTTGTCGCTGACCGGCAAGGTGCCGTTGTTGTCACGCAACTTGGCGAGGATCTTCGAGTTCAGGCTGGTGGCAGCTTCTTCACCGACGGGTTGCAGGCTCAGGCTGATCTTGCCATCGGCCCGCACTTCCTTGATGAACCCCTTCTCTTCCTTGCCGGCGCGCATGAACTTGAAGATTTCGTTCTTGTGGATCAGGCCCCAGTGCTTGTTGTTGATGATCGCCTTGAAGCCCATATCGGTCGCTTCGGCCACCAGCAGGTCAACTTCCTGGCCGGGCGTGTAGTTGGCCGGGGTTTTGTCCAGGTAGCGGTCCAGGCGCGCGGTCGCGGTGATACGACGGGTGTGCTTGTCGAGATAGACATGCACCACGCAGTATTCACCGGCGGTCATCTGGCGCTTTTCTTCGGAATACGGCAGCAACAGGTCCTTGGGCAGGCCCCAGTCGAGAAACACGCCGATGCTGTTGACCTCAACCACTTTCAGGCTGGCAAACTCACCGACCTGAACTTTCGGTTTTTCTGTCGTGGCAATGAGTTTGTCATCGCTGTCCAGATAAACAAATACGTTGAGCCAGTCTTCATCTTCGCTGGGAATATCTTTTGGAATATAACGATTAGGCAACAGGATTTCGCCATCCGCGCCGCCGTCCAGATATAAACCGAAGTTAGTGTGTTTAACCACTTGCAAACTGTTGTAGCGCCCGACTAAAGCCATTTCCAATACCCTCATTGCGTGGGCGGCATTCTACCCGTTTTTACCGCCGCCGTTGGGTGGCCGCAGGACCGGCTGTGAAATTTCCGCTGCAAGGCGCGATTTTCCTGGGGTTGGCCTGGCCAATTGACCCCGCTCGTCAGGCCGGTTCGCCCACGATCACGCTTATCAATGCGCCATACTGGCGCGCTTCTGCACCCAGGTTCTTATTTAAAACAGTGGCTTAGGGGAACATTTACAACGCTAACTTTGTATTGATCGAGCTGGCGCCCCAGGTATTCCAGAGGATATTTACCAAGCAATTGTCAAGTATTTCCTGTACGATGCCTGGCCAAGTTAATTTTCTACAGGTTAATGGCCGCCATGCGCGTAAAAGCATCCAACAGCAAAGCAAAGCCAGCTCCAGCCGTTGAAACCAGCGAATCGATCAACGACCAGATTGCTGCTTTCCTCAAGTCCGGTGGCGAGATCCAGCAAATTGCCAAAGGCGTCAGCGGCCAGACATTCGGCCCGTCCAAGCAGATCACCCTGGGCAAAAAGTAATACCCCCTCGCGTCACCCTGGTCCCTAAGCGCTTTGGATATCGAAGCGCTAGGACTGGAACACTCCCCGCACTACCCGTAACCTCCCCCCGTATGTTCAAACCGACGATTTTCCTGATCAGCCTGCTGGCCTGCATGCACGCCGACGCGCAGATATTCCAGCGCGAACTCGGTGCCTACGACCTCAAGCTGGGCACCAGCCCGAGCCGCAGCATGGCCCAGGGCCTGGTCAAGCCGTCCAGCAGCGGGTCCTTCCATGGCGGCCTGGACCTGAGCCACGACAGCGGCTGGTATGCCGGCCAGTGGGCGCCGAGCATGGGCCTGTCGCCCGCCAGCAACCTGGAAGTCGACTCCTACCTGGGCTTCAAACAACCCTTTGACCAGACCCTGGGCTATGAAGTGGGCATGATCCACTACAGCTACCCGCAACTGGACACCCTCGACAGCCAGGAGTTTTTCGGCGGCCTGACCCTGCTCGGCAGCCGCTTCGGCGCCGCCTTCAGCAACGATCCCGACCGACGCAACAGCACGCTGTTCGCCAACCTCAGTGGCAACGAACCCTTCGGCATCGGGCTCAGCCTCAAATACACCAGCCACCGGCTGAACAGCCCGGTGTCGATCGCCGATGGCGACTATGTGTCCACCTTCAACGACTGGTCGGTCAAGCTGTCACGGCCGTGGATGGGCATCGACCTGAACCTGATCTACAGTGATTCAAACCTCAATGGCAACGCGTGCAGCGCCTATTCCGGGCACAACAGCCAATGCGACGGGCTGTTCACCTTCAAGGCTGAACACACGTTTTATTGATGGGCTGAACTGCCACCCGGTTTGTGCGTTCAGATACCAGGACAACGCCTTCGCAAGGATTGGCCCATGACGCGCTGGTTGCACCACCTGAGTCTGCTTCTGTGCCTGTGCCTGGCACTGACGGCCTGCAACCGCGTGGACCTGGCCTATCGCAACCTCGATGTGCTGATTCCCTGGACGCTCGACGATTACCTGGACATGAACAGCGAGCAGAAGGACTGGCTCGGCGAGCGCCTCCGGCAAACCCTGAGCTGGCATTGCTCGACCCAGTTGCCCGGTTACCTCGATTGGCTGGGCCGGCTGGAGCAAATGGTGACCAGCAACCAGGTCAGCGATGACGCGCTGCAAAGTCGCAGCCAGGAAGCCAGGCAGGCAATTGCCCAGACCGCCCGTCAAATCACTCCGTCGGCGGTTGAGCTGTTGCAGGGCATGAGTGATCAACAGGTCAAGGAAATGAACCAGGCCTTCGCCAAAGACTTGCGCAAGCGCCAGGACAACTACCTCAAACCAACGCTGGCCCAGCAAATCCGTCAACGGGGCGAACGCATGGAAAAACGCCTGACCGACTGGCTGGGGCCGCTCAATCAAGCGCAGAAAGATCGCGTGGTGGCCTGGTCCACGACGCTCGGCGAGCAGAACCCGCAATGGATCGCCAACCGCGCCCATTGGCAGGCACAGTTCAGCGCGGCCATGGCGCAACGCCAGAGCGCGGATTTTGCCTCGCGGATCGAAACCCTGTTGGTGGACCGCGAAAGCCTGTGGACTCCCGCCTACCGCCAGGCCTTCAGCGCCACCGAAGCCCAGGCCCGCAGCCTGCTTGTCGACCTGATGGCCCAGAGCAGCGCCAATCAGCGCCAGCGCCTGGCGCAGAAAATCGCCAAGCTGCGCAGCGACCTCAACGCCCTGCAATGCCTCAAAGCCTGAGCCCCGTGTTGACCCTGTGACAGTGACCTGTCAGGCGATCTGCGCTTTGCCCGCCACCTCATCAAAGGTCAGCGGATCCAGCGCATCGGCCTGCTCATCCAGCACTTGGCGAGGGTGGTCGTTGCCCGGAATGCTGCTGTCGAGCAGGCTCAACAAGCTTGAGCCGCGAGGCGTGAGGATGAAGTTCTCACCATTGCCGCCCTGATCCTCGGGGCGCGATTCGATGAATCCACGGTCCAGCAACAACTTTTCATATTCGGTGGCCGTCACCTTCAACTCGTCCAGATTGCCGGTCGACTCACCTTCGGCGGCCTTGGCGGCGGCATGCTGTTCGGCGTAGGGGCGCGGGGTAAAGCTGTGGCCAGCGCTGTTCTGCGCTTCGTGCAACAGCCGTTCGATCAAGTCCCAGTTATAAGTCGTCATCCTGATTCAACCTCCAAAGTTGCAAGTGAGAGGGTCTGCATAGGTTGTGACCGGTGCGATCGGTAGCCGTTCAGCCGGAATTTTTACCACTCCCGACCGACGGTATGTCGAATCCCTGTCGACCAGACGACTAGATGGAGCAGGACGGTTCAACCGCGTAATGCGGATCGACGAACGCCTCAGCAGGCAGGAGAACACAGCATGCACATTCACGATCATCCGGTGGTGTCCCGGGAACAATGGCTGGCCGCCCGCCGCCAACACCTGGCCCACGAAAAGGCCTTCACCCGCGAACGGGACAAACTCAGCGCCGAACGCCGCGCCCTGCCCTGGGTGAAAATCGACAAAGGTTATCGCTTCCAGGGCGCAACGGGCGAACTGAGCCTGGCCGACCTGTTTGGCGGTCGCAGCCAACTGGTCATCTACCACTTCATGTTCGGCGACGGCTGGGACGAAGGTTGTCCGGGCTGCTCCTTCCTCGCTGACCACATCGACGGCGCCAACCAGCACCTGTCCCACCATGACGTGGCATTGGTGGCGGTGTCCCACGCGCCACTGGCCCAGTTCCAGGCCTTCAAGCGGCGCATGGGCTGGGCGTTCGACTGGGTGTCGTCAGAAGGGTGCGATTTCAACTACGACTTCGGCGTCTCGGTCCGTGCGCAAGACGTGGCGGCAGGCACTGCAACCTACAACTACGAAAAGTCCGACGGCTCCGAAGAAGAACTCCCCGGCCTCAGTGTGTTTTATCGCAATCAAGCCGGCGAGATTTTCCACACTTACTCCACCTACGCCCGCGGCCTGGACTTGCTGGTGGGCGTCTACAACTACCTGGACCTGACGCCCAAGGGACGCAATGAAGACCAGATCATGGAGTGGGTACGCCATCACGATCGCTATGAGGAGAACGCTGGCACCAGTTGCTGCCACTCATGACAACAGGCTGAACTTTTCCCTGGCGCAGGCCCTCAACCGGGTAACCGTAGAACGGCAACCCGAGGCCCACTGCCATGAACAGCCTGCTGAAACTGACCTTGATCGCCACACTGTGCAGCGCCCTGCCCGCCTGGGCCTGCACGCCGGAAGAAGCCACTGCCAAACGGGAGCAACTGGCCCAGCGAGTGGCCACGCTCACCGAGCAGAACCCGACCAAGGCCAAGGAAATCAACGACGAGCTGCAGAAAATGGACCTGGATACCGCCGCCGCGGACCTGCCGGACAAGTGCCAGTTGATTGACCAGCGGCTCAAGGAGCTGGATACCGCAGAGAAAAAGGTCGACGGTTGATCCCGCAAGCCGTTGCGACAGTGCAAAAAAACCCGGACCAGGTCCGGGTTTTGGCGATCAGCGCAGCGCGTTACTCCGCCGCTGGCTCTTGCGGCTTGCGGCGCTTGAGCGGGGCCATGCCGTCCTTGCTGACCAGCGACAGGGCGTCGGTCTTCGGCCGGTTGGCGATCTTGCGCTTGGTCGGTGCCTTGGCGGCTGACTTCTTCTTGTCACCCTTGGCGTCGGTCTTTTTCTTCTTCACGCCAACGGCCTTGCCCGAAGCCTTGACCTTTTTCGGTCCGCCGTAGGTGCCTTTGACTTCCTTGATGGTGCGGCGTTCGAAGCTCTGCTTGAGGTAGCGCTCGATGCTCGACATCAGGTTCCAGTCGCCGTGGCAGATCAGCGAGATCGCCAGGCCATCGTTACCCGCACGCCCGGTACGGCCGATACGGTGCACGTATTCGTCGCCGCTGCGGGGCATGTCGAAGTTGATCACCAGGTCCAGGCCGTCCACGTCCAGGCCGCGAGCGGCGACGTCGGTGGCCACCAGGATCTTCACCCCGCCCTGCTTCAGACGGTCGATCGCCAGCTTGCGGTCCTTCTGGTCTTTCTCACCGTGCAAGACAAACGCCTTGTACTCCTGCGCCACCAGGCGACCGTAGATACGGTCGGCCATGGCCCGGGTGTTGGTGAAGACGATGGCCTTCTGGTAGGTCTCGTTGGCCAGCAGCCAGTTGACGATCTGCTCTTTGTGCTGGTTGTGGTCAGCGGTGATGATTTGCTGGCGAGTGGTCGCATTCAGTTGACTGACCGCATTGAGCTGCAGGTGCTCAGGGTTGTTCAAGACCTTGGCGATCATCTCGCGCAGGCCCGAACCGCCGGTGGTGGCGGAGAACAGCATGGTCTGCTGACGGTTGGTGCACTCGTCGACCAGGCGCTGGACGTCTTCGGAGAACCCCATGTCGAGCATGCGGTCGGCTTCGTCGAGTACCAGCACTTCGACTTCTTTCAAGTCGAGGTTGCCGGCGTTCAGTTGCTCGATCATCCGCCCCGGCGTACCGATCAGGATGTCCGGCACTTTGCGCAGCATGGCGGCCTGGACCTTGAAGTCTTCACCGCCGGTGATCAGGCCGGACTTGATGAAGGTGAACTGCGAGAAGCGTTCCACTTCTTTCAGGGTCTGCTGGGCCAACTCACGGGTCGGCAACAGGATCAGGGTCTTGATGCTGACACGGACTTTCGCCGGGCCGATCAAGCGGTTGAGGATCGGCAGGACAAAGGCGGCGGTCTTGCCGCTACCGGTTTGCGCCGTCACCCGCAGGTCACGCCCTTGCAGCGCGAGCGGGATAGCCGCTGCCTGCACAGGCGTTGGCTCGACAAATTTAAGCTCGGCCACGGCTTTGAGCAGGCGTTCGTGCAGGGCGAATTGGGAAAACACGGGTGCTACCTCGAAGAAATGCAAAAAAACAGCTGCATAGGGTACCGGTTTCGAGCGCTCAGGCCGAGTTTCTTTATGCAAACGGTCGCAAACAGTGGGTATTTTGTTAACTGATTTGTCGCCAAACCGAACCCGACATCGCTTAAATGCTCTAATCGGCCCCGTCCCGTCCTACAGAAGAATCGTTTTAGCTTATGGATCTCAAACAGCTCTGGCTCAATACCCAAGAACTCTGGACAGCGCTGGAGCAGCACCCGCGCGTCTACTCCGCCCTGGCGTTGCTGATGTTGCTGGCGGTGGCGCTGGTCGTCGGACGAGTGGCGCGCTACCTGATCCTGCACGCCGTCAAATTGCTCGGCCGGCAACCTGCCATGCATTGGCTCAATGACTTGCTCAACAACAAGGTCTTCCACCGCCTGGCCCAGATGACGCCGTCGCTGGTGATCCAGTTCGGCCTGAACCTGATCCCCGAACTGCACAAGGTCACCCGCAACTTTCTCGACAACGTGGCCCTGGCATTCACCATCCTGTTTCTGGTGCTGGCCATCAGCGCCCTGCTCAATGCCCTGCTGGACATCTACGCGCGCACCGAACACGCCCGGACCCGATCGATCAAAGGCTATGTGCAACTGGCGAAGATGGTGCTGTTCGTGTTCGGCGCGATCATCATCGTCGCGACCCTGATCGACCGCTCGCCATTGCTGCTGCTGTCAGGCCTGGGTGCCATGTCGGCGGTGATTTTGTTGGTCTACAAGGACACCCTGCTGTCGTTCGTCGCCAGCGTGCAACTGACCAGCAACGACATGCTGCGGGTCGGTGACTGGATCGAAATGCCCCAGGTGGGCGCCGATGGCGATGTGGTGGACATCACCTTGCACACGGTCAAGGTGCAGAACTTCGACAAGACCATCGTCTCGATCCCGACCTGGCGCCTGATGTCCGAGTCATTCAAGAACTGGCGCGGCATGCAGGCCTCCGGCGGGCGACGGATCAAGCGCAGCCTGTTCATCGATGCCAGCGGCGTGCGTTTCATCACCGATGACGAAGAGCAGCGCTTGACCCATATCCACCTGCTCACCGACTACATGACGCGCAAGCAGGCCGAACTCAAGGCCTGGAACGAGGCCCAGGGCAACGTCGCGGCGATGTCAGCCAACCGCCGGCGGATGACCAACATCGGCACCTTCCGCGCCTACGCGCTGGCCTATCTGAAGAGCCATGCGCAGATCCAGCCGAACATGACCTGCATGGTCCGCCAGATGCAGACCACCGCCCAGGGCGTGCCGCTGGAAATCTATTGCTTTACCAGCACCACCGCCTGGGCCGATTACGAACGCATACAGGGCGACATTTTCGACTACCTGCTGGCGGTGCTGCCGGAGTTTGGCCTGAGCCTGTACCAGCAACCCAGCGGCAACGACCTGCGGGCCGGGATCCTGCCGGCGGTGCTGGGGGCCAGCCACATCACGCCGTTGGAACAACAGCGCGGGTAGTGCCCAACCTCAGGTGACGGTGGCCGGTTGGCGAATCCCCAACCGGCTGATCCACACCGCCGCCACGATCACCAGGCCGCCCAACAACAGCCGCCCCAGATCTTCATGCTGGTTCCAGATCAGCAGGTTGAGCAGCAAGCCCACCGGCACGTGCAGGTTGTTCATGACCGCCAGGGTCCCGCCGTTGACCAGGCAGGCGCCCTTGTTCCACCAGTACAGGCCCAGCGCCGTGGACACCAGGCCGAGAAACAGCAGCACGGCCCATTGCAGCGGGGCTTCGGGCAGGAAGTTGCTTTTGCCGAACAGCAGGAACGCTGGCAACACCACCAACAAAGCCCCCAGGTAGAAGTAGCCAAAACGTCGGTAGTGCGGCAGGTCGCTGGGGTGACGCGCCACCAGGTGCTTGTACATCACTTGCCCCGCGGCGAAGGTGAAGTTGGCCAGTTGCAGCAGCAAGAAGCCCATGAGGAAGTCCGGGCTGATGCGGTCATAGCGGATCACGGCGGCACCCGCCACCGCCACCAGCGCTGCCACCAGTGCCCAGGGGTTGAAGCGGCGGTTCAGGGCATCTTCGATCAAGGTCACGTGCAGCGGGGTGAGGATGGTGAACAGCAGCACTTCCGGCACCGTCAGCACACGAAAGCTCAGGTACAGGCAGACGTAGGTCACGCCGAACTGCAAGGCGCCGATCACCAGCATCCCGCGCATGAACGCCGGTTCCACCGAACGCCAGCGGGTCAGCGGAATGAACACCAGCCCGGCCAGGACCACTCGCACCAGCACCGCAAAGTAGCTGTCGACATGACCGGCCAGGTATTCGCCGATCAGGCTGAAGGAAAACGCCTGGATCAGCGTGACAAAAAGTAGGTAGCCCATGTTCGCCTCATTTTTCAATGGCGGCGACGATAGCGGTTTTTGCGGCTGATCGCGAACACCCAAAGAATACAAATTCCTTGTGGGAGCAGGCTTGCTCCCACAAGGTTTTTAGGTGCCTGTTAAATCGCAGGCAAAAAAAAGCCCGATCTCGCTAAAGCGTGCAATCGGGCAGGAGCACTCAGGAGCAACAAGTGCAAAGGGAGGTTCGATACGCATGCAACTTTGAAGGGGTACGCCAGCCCACTAGACCATCCAGCGATTATCTGACGATTAACATCTCAAGCGACCTGGGCCAGCTTGGCGTTGGCCTGGTCCAGGCCCTTGGCCTGGAAATCACCGCCCAGGTTCATGCCTTCGGCATGGATGAAGGTGACATCGTGGATCCCAATGAACGCCATGACCTGACGCAGGTAGGGTTCCTGGTGATCGCTGCTACTGCCGGCGTAGATTCCGCCGCGTGCGGTCAGGACATAGGCGCGCTTGCCGCTGAGCAGGCCTTGCGGGCCGGTTGCGGTGTATTTGAAGGTGACCCCGGCGCGCAGCACGTGGTCGAGCCAGGCCTTGAGGGTGCTGGGGATTGCGAAGTTGTACATCGGCGCGGCCAGCACCAGGACATCGGCGGCCAGCAGTTCGTCGGTCAGCAGGTTGGAGCGTTCCAGCGAAGCCTGTTCGCTGTCCGTGCGCTGCGGGGCAGGCTTCATCCAGCCCCCCAGCAGGTTGGCATCCAGGTGCGGCACCGGCTGGCTCGCCAGGTCGCGAACGCTGATCGCGTCGGCCGGATGTGCGGCCTGCCACTGCTCGATGAAGGTCTGGGTCAGTTGACGGGATACCGAGTCTTGCTGGCGGGCACTGCTTTCGATGATCAGAACGCGGGACATGGGATGTAGCCTCCATCGGTGAATGCTGTAAGTCGATGGAGTGGAGACTAAACAGAGTCATATCGATGAAAAAGCGCAAATAACTGCTACAACCCATCAATAAATTCGTTTATAAGCGAGGCATGCCCAACCGCGCGTCCCGTTGCCAATCATTTCGGGGTACAGGTCACCGTGAGATAAAGCTTGATGATACTGCGGCTGAACTTGGCCGACAGCTCGGCGCTGCGCCCCGGCTCGACAGTCACTCGGCGGGTGCGTGGAGACTCCGGGCCATTGCGAAAGATCACTTTGCAGTCAGCGGCTTTATCGCCGTAGTTGTTCAGGGTAATGGAGCCCATGTCGTAGTCGGTGGCGTAGGTGGTGTAGTCAATCTTCAGGCCATTGAGGTGTTTTTCGACATCGATGGGATAGGCAAACGCACTCAACGGCAACATCGCCAGCAGCACACAACAGATTTTTTTCATTCGGCAGCCTCCAATGGAAGCCGCCAGCTTAGGACAAGAGGAGCCCATCATGAAAGCGCCCCGCGTGACCCTTGATCAATGGCGCACGCTGCAGGCCGTGGTCGACCACGGCGGATTCGCCCAGGCGGCCGAAGTGCTGCACCGCTCGCAATCGTCCGTCAGCTATACCGTGGCGCGCATGCAGGACCAACTCGGCGTGCCGCTGCTGCGCATCGACGGGCGCAAGGCCGTGCTGACCGAGGCCGGTGGCGTGCTGCTGCGGCGCTCGCGGCAACTGGTCAAGCAGGCCAGCCAGCTGGAAGACCTGGCCCACCACATGGAGCAAGGCTGGGAGGCTGAGGTGCGGCTGGTGGTCGACGCCGCCTACCCCAGTGCCCGGCTGGTCCGCGCACTCACCGCGTTCATGCCGCAAAGCCGGGGCTGCCGCGTGCGCTTGCGCGAAGAAGTGCTGTCCGGAGTCGAAGAAGTACTGCTCGAAGGTGTGGCCGACCTGGCCATCTGTGGGTTCAGCATTCCCGGTTACCTCGGGGCGGAGCTCAGCGATGTCGAATTTGTCGCGGTGGCCCACCCCGAGCACCCCTTGCACCGGCTCAATCGCGAGTTGAACTTCCAGGACCTGGAAAGCCAGTTGCAAGTGGTGATCCGCGACTCCGGCCGGCAACAGCCGCGCGACGTCGGCTGGTTGGGGGCCGAGCAGCGCTGGACCGTGGGCAGCCTGGCCACCGCCGCCACCTTCGTCAGCAGCGGCCTGGGTTTTGCCTGGCTGCCCCGGCACATGATCGAACGTGAACTCAAGGAAGGTGTGCTCAAGCTGCTACCGTTGGACCAGGGTGGCAGCCGCAACCCCAGCTTCTATCTCTATTCCAACAAGGACAAACCCTTGGGCCCGGCCACGCAGATCCTCATCGAACTGCTGCGCACCTTCGACACCGCGCCACTGGATGCCCCGTTCGCCGCCCCAGAACAAGCCTGACAAGGAGTTGCGCCATGGCCTATTTCGAGCATGAAGGTTGCACCCTGCACTACGAGGAGTATGGCCACGGCACACCGTTGCTGCTGGTACACGGGCTGGGGTCGAGCACCCTGGACTGGGAGCAGCAGATTCCCCAGCTCGCGGCGCACTACCGGGTGATCGTCCCTGATGTGCGCGGCCATGGCCGCTCCGACAAACCCCGTGAGCGCTACAGCATTGCCGGCTTCAGCGCCGACCTGGTGGCCTTGATCGAGCACCTCAACCTCGGCCCGGCCCACCTGGTGGGGCTGTCCATGGGCGGGATGATCGGCTTTCAACTGGCGGTGGATCAACCGACGCTGCTCAAGAGCCTGTGCATCGTCAACAGCGCGCCCCAGGTCAAGCTGCGCAGCGCCGATGACTACTGGCAATGGTTCAAGCGCTGGAGCCTGATGCACGTGCTGAGCCTTCGCACCATCGGCAAAGCCCTGGGCGCCAAGCTGTTCCCCAAGCCGGACCAGGCCGGGCTGCGGCAAAAGATGGCCGAGCGCTGGGCAAAAAACGACAAACGTGCTTATCTCGCCAGCTTCAATGCCATTGTTGGCTGGGGGGTCGAGGAACGACTGTCACGAGTGACCTGTCCAACCCTGGTCATCAGCGCCGACCGCGACTACACCCCGGTGGCGCTCAAGGCGGCCTATGTCAAACTGCTGCCCGATGCGCGCCTGGTGGTGATCGACGATTCCCGCCACGCCACCCCGCTGGACCAGCCACACCGCTTCAACCAAACCCTGCTTGAGTTTTTAACCACAGTCGACACCACTACCCAGGATCACTGACCCATGCTGAAAAAAATCGCCCTCGTGGCCGGCTCTGTATTGTTCGCCGCCAACCTGATGGCCGCCGAAGCGGCCAAGGCTCCCCACGTACTGCTCGAGACCACCAACGGCCAGATCGAAATCGAACTGGACCCGGTCAAGGCGCCGATCAGTACCAAGAACTTCCTTGCGTACGTCGACAGCGGCTTCTACACCAACACCATTTTCCACCGGGTGATCCCGGGCTTCATGGTCCAGGGCGGCGGCTTCACCCCACAAATGGCGCAGAAAGACACCCAGGCACCGATCAAGAACGAAGCCAGCAATGGCCTGCACAACGTGCGTGGCACCCTGTCGATGGCCCGTACGTCCAATCCGAACTCGGCCACCAGCCAGTTCTTCATCAACGTCGCCGACAACGCTTTCCTCGACCCGGGCCGCGATGCCGGCTACGCGGTATTCGCCAAAGTGGTCAAGGGCATGGACGTCGTCGACATCATCGTCAACTCGCAAACCACCACCAAACAAGGCATGCAGAACGTGCCGATCGACCCGGTGCTGATCAAGTCGGCCAAGCGCATCGACTAAGCTGTACAGGGCGTCCTGAGCGGCAGCGGATGATTGATCGCGCCGCTCGCATCAAAAAAGGAGAGCCCGTACGCGGGCGTTTGACTGATGCTCTATGGCCGCTTCGAAAAACTCATCGATATCTTCCGTGAAGCCCCGACGGCGGCCCCGCCCGACCGAGTCCTGCCTTTCTATACCTACTACCTGCGCCAGGTCTGGCCCAGCTTCGTTGCGCTGCTGGTGGTGGGCCTGTTTGCCGCACTGGTCGAAGTGGCGCTGTTCAGCTACCTGAGCCGAATCATCGACCTCGCCCAGGGCACACCGAATGCCGACTTCTTCAAGGTGCACGGTGCCGAGCTGGCCTGGATGGCCGTGGTGGCCCTGATTCTGCGGCCGGTGTTTGTCGGCCTGCACGACCTGCTGGTGCACCAGACCCTGAGCCCCGGCATGACCAGCATGATCCGCTGGCAAAACCACAGCTACGTGCTCAAGCAGAGCCTGAATTTCTTCCAGAACGACTTCGCCGGACGCATCGCCCAGCGCATCATGCAAACCGGCAACTCATTGCGCGACTCCGCGGTGCAGGCCGTGGATGCGTTGTGGCATGTGCTGATCTATGCCATCAGCTCGCTGGTGCTGTTCGCCGAGGCCGACTGGCGCCTGATGATCCCGCTGCTGACCTGGATCGTCGCCTACATCGCCGCCCTCTGCTACTTCGTCCCCCGGGTCAAGGAGCGCTCGGTGGTGTCGTCCGATGCCCGTTCCAAACTGATGGGGCGGATTGTCGACGGCTACACCAACATCACTACCCTCAAGCTGTTCGCCCACACCCACTTCGAACAGCAGTACGCCCGCGAGGCCATCGAGGAGCAGACCGAAAAATCCCAGTTGGCCGGCCGTGTGGTCACCAGCATGGACGTGGTCATCACCACCATGAACGGCCTGTTGATCGTCGCCACCACCGGCCTGGCGTTGTGGCTATGGACCCAGTCGCTGATCTCGGTGGGAGCGATTGCCCTGGCCACCGGCCTGGTGATCCGCATCGTCAACATGTCGGGCTGGATCATGTGGGTGGTCAACGGCATCTTCGAAAACATCGGCATGGTCCAGGACGGCCTGCAGACCATCGCCCAGCCCATCAGCGTCACCGACCGCGAACCGGCGCCCCGCCTGGAAGTGGCCCGGGGCGAGGTGCGCTTCGAGCACGTGGCGTTTCACTACGGCAAAAAAAGCGGAATCATCAGCGACCTCAACCTGGTCATCAAGCCCGGGGAGAAAATCGGCTTGATCGGCCCCTCGGGCGCGGGCAAATCGACCCTGGTCAACCTGCTGCTGCGCCTGTACGACGTGCAGCACGGGCAGATCCTGATCGACGGCCAGAACATCGCCCACGTCGCCCAGGAAAGCCTGCGCGAGCGGATCGGCATGATCACCCAGGACACCTCGCTGCTGCACCGCTCGATCCGCGACAACCTGCTGTACGGCAAACCCGACGCCACCGACGCCGAACTCTGGGAAGCGGCGCACAAGGCCCGGGCCGATGAATTCATCCCGCTGCTGTCGGACGCCGAAGGGCGGACCGGCTTCGATGCCCACGTCGGTGAGCGCGGGGTGAAGCTGTCCGGCGGCCAGCGCCAACGGATCGCCATCGCCCGGGTGCTGCTCAAGGATGCCCCGATCCTGATCATGGACGAAGCGACCTCGGCCCTGGACTCGGAAGTCGAAGCGGCAATCCAGGAAAGCCTGGAAACCCTGATGCAGGGCAAGACGGTGATCGCCATCGCCCACCGCCTCTCCACCATCGCCCGCATGGACCGCCTGGTGGTCCTGGAAAACGGCCAGATCGCCGAAAGCGGCAGCCACGCCGAACTGCTCGCCCATGGCGGCTTGTATGCACGGCTGTGGCAGCACCAAACCGGAGGGTTTGTCGGTATCGATTGAGATCGTAGCGAGCCAGCGTCGCCCAAATGGCTCCCACAAATGCTGCTCGATATGCCCCATTAGCCCCCAGAGCCCCTTGTTCAGGGCCTCCGGGGTTTTTCGTCGAACTGGCATTCCAGAAAAACCCTGCTTCACTCAGCAAAGGTTCTGGAGATGGTTCTGTCGTCCATCTGCGGAGACACACGGCAGCGTCAACTCGAAAGGGCACACTCTCATGTCTCTGTTAAAACGTTCGGCTACAGAGTTGGTAGGTACGTTCTGGCTGGTGTTGGGTGGTTGCGGCAGTGCGGTGCTGGCGGCGGGTTTTCCCGAGGTGGGCATCGGCCTGCTGGGGGTGTCACTGGCGTTTGGCCTGACCGTGCTGACCATGGCCTTCGCCATCGGCCACATCTCGGGTTGCCACCTCAACCCGGCGGTATCCCTCGGGCTGGTGGTCGGCGGTCGCTTCCCGGCCAAGGAACTGCCGGCCTATGTCATCGCCCAGGTGCTCGGCGGGATCATCGCCGCCGCCCTGCTCTACTTCATCGCCAGCGGCAAACCCGGCTTCGAGCTGGCCAGCGGCCTGGCTTCCAACGGCTACGGTGAACACTCCCCCGGCGGCTACTCGATGGCCGCAGGGTTTGTCACGGAACTGGTGATGACCGCGATGTTCATCCTGATCATCCTCGGCGCCACCGACAAACGTGCACCCGCAGGCTTTGCCCCGATCGCCATCGGCCTGGCACTGACCCTGATACACCTGATCTCGATCCCGGTCACCAACACCTCGGTCAACCCGGCACGCAGCACCGGACCGGCGCTGATTGTCGGCGGCTGGGCGATCCAGCAACTGTGGCTGTTCTGGCTGGCGCCGCTGCTGGGCGCCGTGATTGGCGGCGTGGTCTATCGCGGGCTGGGCAAAGAGGACAACTGAACCGCGCGCGGGCGCGAGGATCAGCCTTGTCGATAGGGCAAGGCGCTCCTCGCTTCCTCGGCATACCCCAAGACCCCAACGCGCTCGCGCGCCAGGAAGTCCTGCACCGCGGACTTGAGTCCAGGGTGGCGCAAGTAATGCCAGGAGTGGGTGATCACCGGTTCAAATCCACGAATCAGCTTGTGCTCGCCCTGGGCACCGGCATCAAACCGCTGGAAGCCGTTGGCAATCGCATACTCCATGCCCTGATAGAAGCAGGTCTCGAAGTGCAAGCGGTCGAACTCCGCCAGGCAGCCCCAATAGCGGCCATAAACACTATCGCCGCCCACCAGGCTGAAGGCCATGGCCACCGGCCGCGAACCTTGCTTGGCCAACACCACACGAATCGCTTGCGGCATACGCTCGGCC
This sequence comes from Pseudomonas sp. RA_35y_Pfl2_P32, assembly GCF_963970735.1. Lineage (NCBI taxonomy): Bacteria > Pseudomonadati > Pseudomonadota > Gammaproteobacteria > Pseudomonadales > Pseudomonadaceae > Pseudomonas > Pseudomonas sp. RA_35y_Pfl2_P32. The sequence goes on along the minus strand of NZ_CAXAQF010000022.1, from coordinate 39,673 downwards.
AGCAGGCTGAAAAACGCCCGGGTCAGGTAGGGTGCCTGCCGGCGCACGGCGTAGGTATTGGCATAGCAGGCATAGACAAAATCCCACTGCGCCTGATCCAGTTGCTGCCCTTGCAACCATTCAAACTCGATGCCCTGCCCCGCCACCTGCTCGCGCTCCTTGCGCATCTGCTTGCGCTTGCGCGAGCTGAGCACATCGAGAAAGTCCTGGAAGTCCCGGTAGCCGCGGTTCTGCCAGTGATACTGGCAGCCGATACGCTGCAACCAGCCCGGCTGCTCGACCAGGGCGGCGTCGGTAAAGGCATCGGTGAAATTGATATGGGCGCTGGAGAGTTCTTCGATCTCCAGATAGCCCGGCAGACTCTTGAGCAGCTCAACCCCATCCTGCCCATCGGCCGCCAATAAACGCGGTCCACTGACCGGACTGAATGGCACAGCGCTCAGCAGCTTGGGGTAATAAGCGATTCCCGCACGCTCACAGGCATCGGCCCAGGCATGGTCGAACACGTACTCGCCATAGGAATGCCATTTGCGGTAACTGGGCAACGCCGCCAGCAAGCGCCCCTCTTCGATGTGCAGCAGGTGTTCCGGCCGCCAGCCCGAATGCGGGCCGAGGCTGGCACTGTCTTCCAGGCTGCTGAGAAACGCATGGCGCAGGAACGGCTGAGTGTCGGGTACCAGGGCGTCCCACTCTGACGACGCAATGTCCGACAGACTGTGCAAAACATGTAACGGCATTCTGTTCCCCGCAGGCACAACCCCAAGACCTGCCGAGTATCGCCCATCCCTGAGGCTTGCCGAAATAAAAAAACCCCGCCGAGGCGGGGTGAAACGAAAGGAGCTTTAACGGATGAAGTAAGAGCTCGTGCTGCGGGTGCTGCGATTTAGAACACGTATTGCGCGCGGACCACAAAACCGTCGCCGTTGTCATCACCGGTGCGTTGGGCCGGGGTCGTGCCGCTGGCGGCGGTAGCGTTGGTGACCTTCTCGGTCTTGGCGTTGAGGTAGGCCGCGGAGATTTTCACCGCTTCGTTGGCGTACCAGTTGACGCCCAGGGTGTGCACCTTGGCTTCGGCATCGCCGACGTCACGGGTCAGGGTGGCGGTGGTGATGTTGTCGTCTTCGACGGTCAGGCTGTCGTAGCGATAGAACACTTCCCAGGCGCCAATCGACTTGTTGGCCGGTTTGATCGCGTCGAACTTGCCGACTTTATAGCCGCGCGATTCACCCGTCAGGGTGTAGGCGCCCTGTACGTAGAAGCCATGGCCCTTGATGTCTTCATAGGCGCTGGCGTCGGCCTTGGTCTTGCGGGTGATGTATTCACCCTGGATCGAGGCCGGACCCATGGCGAAGGCGGCTTCCAGGCCCAACGCGTCGTCACGGTCAAAGGAGCCGGCCGGCGACGAGGAACTGCCACCCAGCACCGGACGGTTGCCGTTGCTGCCCGCATCGTTGCCGCCCAGGGTTTCCACGCCACGCATGCCCATCCGGGTGCGATAACGGGAGTCGAAGGCTGTATCCGAGACATCGCGGGACGCCAGGTTCAGGCCGAAGTGCAAGACGTTGCCGGCTTCGTGCATCGGGGCGAAGACGAAACGCCCGTTGACCTGCTTGACGCTGTTGCCGTCGGTGTCGTCGGTGTCCTTGCTGAATACGCCGGCGGAGGCATAGAACGACTCGGCAAAGGTGCTCGAGGCTTGCAGGCCCAGGCCATTCTGGTGACCGTTGGCCCAGTCGACCATGTCATAGGCCATGTTGCGCTCTGGCGCGGTGACCCACTTGGAGCTGGTGGCCTTTTCCAGGCCGAAGTCCGGGTCAAAACGGCCGACTTTGATCGATACCGGCTTGAAGCCGTTGTAGGCCAGGGACGCTTCGTCGAAGTAACCGTTGTCGGAGTCGCCGGCGTTATGGGCGAAGTCGTAGCTGATGGTGTAGGCCCAGTCGGTGTAGAGCACGCCGGACAGTTCCAGGAAGGCGCGACGGAAGTAGGCCGCATCCGCAGTGTCACCATTTTTGGTGTAAATACCGTCGAACTGGCTGTAGTCCGCCTGCAGGCGGCCACCCAGTTTGAAGCTGAATTCTTTATCGGTGGTTGCGACCTCAAGGCCGCCCTTGGTCTTGACTACGATATCAGCGCCGTCAGAGGTGACGGTGCCAGCGAAAGCCTGGGCGGTCACTGCCATGGCCAGTGCGCTGGCAGCAAAACCGGCGAAGTGCTTACGGATCATCGAAGAGTTCCCCTAATTGGTGGTCTAAAGCTGGAAACACGCGGTTCAGGCCCGCTTGTGTTGGGAGGGAATCTTGGCGAGGGCGTATTGCAGGCAAGTTGCCATTAGATAAAGATTTGATGACAACGGAACTTTTTTACTTCGAAAAGAAATAAATCTGCTACGCGTTGTCGAGCGGGCGGTAAGCCGCGAGATAGGGGGATGGCGAGCGAGGGCAAGCGACAGCCTGCGGTGCGACCGCAGGCTGTGAGGGACGTTTGGCTAGGGCAGGATCAGCGCTTGCGCAGGATCACGCAGCCAATCGAGTAACCGGCGCCAAACGAGCTGAGCACCGCCAGGGAACCGGCTGGCAAATCGTCCTGATGCTTGTGGAAAGCAATCACCGAACCGGCCGAACTGGTGTTGGCATAGGTGTCGAGGATTACCGGTGCCTCTTCTTCCGTGGCTTCGCGGCCCAGCAACTTCTTGACGATCAGGTGGTTCATGCTGAGGTTGGCCTGGTGCAGCCAGAAGCGCTTGACGTCGCTGACGTTCAGGCTGTTTTCCTGCAGATGGCTACCCACCAGCTCCGCGACCATCGGGCAAACATCACGGAACACCTTGCGGCCTTCCTGGACGAACAGCTTGTCGCGGGCACCGATGCCCTCTTGCGCTGCGCGGTTGAGGAAGCCGAAGTTGTTGCGGATGTTATTGGAGAACTTGGTCAACAGCTTGGTGCTGACTACGTCGAACTGGTACGGGGAGGTCGCCAGGTCGGCACGCTCGATGATCACCGCCGTCGCGGCATCGCCAAAGATGAAGTGGCTGTCGCGGTCACGGAAGTTCAGGTGACCGGTGCAGACTTCCGGGTTGACCATCAGGATGGCCCGGGCCTGGCCCAGTTGCACGCTGTTGGCGGCGGCCTGGATGCCGAAGGTGGCCGAGGAACAGGCCACGTTCATGTCAAACCCGAACCCCTGGATGCCCAGGGCCTCCTGGACTTCGATGGCGATGGCCGGGTAGGCGCGCTGCAGGTTGGAACAGGCGACGATCACCCCGTCGATGTCCGCGGCGGTCTTGCCAGCACGTTGCAGGGCTTGTTCGGCAGCGCCGATGGCCATCTGGCAGAGCACCGACCATTCGTCGTTGGAGCGCTCAGGCAGCCGTGGCGCCATGCGCGCGGGGTCGAGAATGCCTTCCTTGTCCATGACAAAGCGGCTCTTGATCCCGGAGGCTTTTTCGATAAAGGCAGCGCTGGACTCGGTCAGCGCCTCGACTTCGCCGCGCTCGATGGCCTGGGCGTTGTCGGCATTGAACTGGGCGACGTAAATATTGAAAGACTGCACCAGCTCTTCGTTGGAGATGCTGTTGGCCGGGGTGTACAGGCCGGTGCCGCTGATGACGACGTTATGCATGGTCGTTTCTCTAATCTGTTCAGGCAGAAAGCATTGGCACCGACGTACCAATACATAAAGGGTCGTGTCCCGTCAGAGGGCATCGACCTGGCGTCGCTTTATTCCGATCCGTCCTGGCCTGCAGACGCGCAAAACCACGGGACCGGCGTTTATAGGCGCGAAGTTTGCCATAAACCTCGGGGTTTGGCCCTATTGGCTGGATCAAACGGCCATCGACCCAACACCTGACCGCGATGAGGCCATCACCTTCAACATCCCTGTCGAAGGTCAGCCCGCTCCCACAAGGAGATCTCAGGGTTCGACCTGGGTCCACTGCTTGTTCAGGCGCTTGTCGGAGATCGGCACCTTGGTCCCCAGTTGCTGGGCAAACAACGACACCCGGTATTCTTCCAGCCACCAGCGGTACAGCTCCAGCTGTGGATCGCGCTTGCCTTCCTGGGCATGTTTGCTGGCGCGGGCCTGGTACTGCGCCCAGAGCGCCGACAATTCGCCGCTCCAGACCCGGTCCTTCTGCACCTGTGCGCCGAGTTTCTCGAAGCGCTGTTCGACGGCCTTGAGGTAGCGCGGCAGCTCCTTGAGCCACACCATCGGGGTTTCCCGGACAAAACCCGGGTACACCAGGTGACTCAACTGTTGCTTGATGTCATTCAAGGCCACCGCTTGCGCCAGGTCGATCTTGCCCTTGAAGCGCTTTTGCAGACCGTGCCACAGCTTGAGAAGCTCCAGGGTCAGCTTCGCCAGGCGCTCGGCATGCTCGGTCCAGCCGCCGCGCTTGCGTTCGGCCAGCGCTGCCAGCCCGGCGCCGTCGCGGGGCAGGCTCGGCTCACCGTCGAGAATGCAACTGTCCAGGCTGGCCAACAGGATGTCTTCGACCAGCGCGTCGATCCGCCCCAGCTCGCGGTACATCAAGCCCAGCTCGGTGAGCCCCGGCAATTTGCCCCGCAGGAACTTCGCCGGCTCCGCCAGTTGCTGCATCAGCAAGCGCTGCAAGGCGCGGCGGTGCTGGAACTCGGCCTCGGCCGGGGTCGAGAAGCGCCCTTCCTTGACCGTGCCCGCCTCTTCGACCAAGGCCGGGTAGACCGTCATCGACAGCCCGGCAATCTTCTGCTGGGTTTGCTGCGCCACGGCGGCGAAGACCTTGGCCTCCACCGGCTGTTGGCTTTTCGCAGTCTGTGGCACCGCCAGGGCCGCCTGGCTGGCTTCGGCAAAACGGGCGGTCAGCTCGGCCAGGTCGCGGCCTTCGCCGAGGAACTTGCCCTGGCCGTCGACAATTTCCAGGTTCATCCGCAGATGGCTTTCCACCTGCTGCGCGGCTTCGGCCCAGGCCTCGTCGCTGACCCGGGCGCCGGTCATGCGCAACAACTCCCGGCCCAGCGCCTGGGGCAGCGAGCCATCGCCAAAAGTGATGCGTTGCAGGGCCGCCCTGACAAAGTCCGGCACCGGCACGAAGTTTTTGCGCAAGGCCTTGGGCAAGTTGCGCACCAGGGCGATGCACTTGGCCTCGATCACCCCCGGCACCAGCCACTCCAGTTGCTCCGGCGGCAGCATCGGCAACAGCGGGGCCGGTACGCGCAGGGTCACGCCATCACGGGGATGGTTGGGTTCGAAGTGGTAACTCAACGGCAGGGTCAGGTCGCCCAGGCGCAGGGTGTCCGGGTAGTGCGCCGCGGTGATTTCGTTGGCCTCGCGCGCCAGCACGTCTTCCTCGCGCATGATCAGCAACTGCGGGTCTTTCTGGCTGTTGACCCGGTACCAGCTGTCGAAGGTCGCGGTCTGGTGAATCTCTGCCGGCAAGCGCGCGTCGTAGAAGGCGAACAGGGTTTCTTCGTCCGCCAGGATGTCGCGCCGGCGAGCCTTGGCTTCCAGTTCATCGAGCTGTTCGAGCAGTTGCGCATTCGCCGTGAGGCACTTGGCCTTGGACTGGATCTCGCCGCGTACCAGGGCTTCGCGGATAAACAGCTCGCGCGATACCAGCGGATCGATCGGCCCGTAATGCACCGGACGGCGACCGACGATAATCAGCCCGAACAAGGTGATCTGCTCGTACGCCACCACCTGCCCACGCTTCTTCTCCCAATGGGGTTCGAAGTGGTTTTTTTTGATCAGGTGCCCGGCCAGCGGTTCGATCCAGTCGGCATCGATCTTGGCCACCATGCGCGCATAGAGTTTGGTGGTCTCCACCAGTTCGGCGGTCATCAGCCATTGCGGGCGCTTCTTGCCCAGGCCCGATGAGGGGTGAATCCAGAACCGCCGCTGGCGGGCGCCAAGGTAGTCGCCCTCCTCGGTTTTCTGGCCGATCTGGCTGAGCAAGCCGGACAACACCGCCTTGTGCAGTTTCGGGTAGTCCGCCGGTTCTTTGTTGAGTGACAGCTGCATGTCGCGGCAGATCAGGCTCAACTGGCGATGGGAGTCACGCCACTCGCGCAGGCGCAGGTAGTTCAGGAAGTTCTTGCGGCACCAGTTGCGCAACGGGCTGGCCGTCAGCGCCTGGCGCTGCTCTTCAAAGCCGCGCCACAGATTGACCAGCCCGGCGAAGTCCGAGTCGACGTCCTTCCATTGCGCGTGGGCCTGATCGGCCGCCTGCTGACGCTCCGGCGGTCGCTCGCGCGGGTCCTGGATCGACATGGCGCTGGCGACGATCAACACTTCCTGGAGGCTGCCCAACCGGGCCGCTTCCAGCAACATGCGGCCCATGCGCGGGTCTACCGGCAGACGCGCCAGTTGCCGGCCCAGCGGCGTCAGCTGACTGTTGCGGTCCACCGCTGACAGTTCCTGCAGCAGGTTGAAGCCGTCGCTGATGGCCTTGCCATCCGGCGGTTCGATAAACGGGAAATCGGTGATCTCGCCCAGGCGCAGATGGAGCATCTGCAGGATCACCGCCGCCAGGTTAGTGCGCAGGATTTCCGGGTCGGTAAATTCCGGCCGGCCGATAAAGTCTTCTTCACTGTACAGGCGAATGCAAATGCCCGGCTCGACTCGCCCGCAGCGACCTTTGCGCTGGTTGGCGCTGGCCTGGGAGATGGCCTCGATCGGCAGGCGCTGGACCTTGGCCCGGTAGCTGTAGCGGCTGATGCGCGCAGTGCCGCTGTCGATCACGTAGCGAATGCCCGGCACCGTCAGCGAGGTTTCCGCGACGTTGGTCGCCAGGACCACGCGCCGCCCCGGGTGCGACTGGAAGATCCGCTGCTGCTCGGCCGGTGACAGGCGAGCATACAGCGGCAGGATTTCAGTGTGCTTGAGCTGGGCCTTGCGCAGCATGTCGGCGGCGTCACGAATCTCTCGCTCGCCGGGCAGGAACACCAGCACGTCACCCGGGCTGCGGCGCTCGCTGCGTTCATGGGCGGCGATTTCATCGAGGGTGGCGAGGATCGCCTGGTCCACCGTCAGGTCGTCTTCGACCCGGTTGCCCTCCTCGTCCTGCTCAAGCGTCAGCGGCCGGTACCAAGTGTCCACCGGGAAGGTACGCCCCGAGACTTCGACAATCGGCGCGTCGTCGAAGTGCTTGGAGAAGCGCTCCAGGTCGATGGTCGCCGAAGTGATGATGACTTTCAGGTCGGGACGGCGCGGCAGCAGGGTTTTCAGGTAACCGAGCAGGAAGTCGATGTTCAGGCTGCGTTCGTGGGCTTCGTCGACGATGATCGTGTCGTAGCGCTCGAGATAGCGGTCGTTCTGGGTTTCCGCCAGCAGGATGCCGTCGGTCATCAGCTTGATCAGGGTGTTGGAATCGCTCTGGTCCTCGAACCGCACCTGATAGCCGACCAGCGCGCCCAGCGGCGTCGCCAGTTCCTCGGCGACCCGGCTGGCGACGCTACGCGCGGCAATCCGCCGGGGCTGGGTGTGCCCGATCAGGCCGTGCTGGCCGCGGCCGATTTCCAGGCAGATCTTCGGCAACTGGGTGGTTTTACCCGAACCGGTTTCCCCGGCGATGATCAGCACCTGGTGCTTTAGCAGCGCTGCCTTGATTTCGTCGCGCTTGGCGGCAATCGGCAAACTGTCGTCGTAACGAATCACCGGCAGGCTGGCACGCCGCGTCAGTACCTGGTCGCAGGACGCTTGCATACGCGTGACCCACAAGGCCAGCTTGGCCTCGTCGGGTTTCTTGCGCAGCTCGAGCAACTGGCGTCGCAGCCGGTGGCGGTCGGCGAGCATGGCGTGGTCGAGGTTGTTCAGCAGTTTGTCGATGGAAGGCGATTCGTCAGTCATCAGGTACGCAAGGGTCGTCTAGTGGCGCAGGGGGGCGATTGTCGCAGATTTGGCGGGGATTGCGGGCGGTTCTGTAGGAGCTGTCGCAGGCTGCGATCTTTTGATCTTCAAAAATCAAGATCAAAAGATCGCAGCCTCGTTTCACTCGACAGCGCCTACAGAGGGGGGGGTCTACTCGTTATCCAACCCCTTGCGCCGATACGGAAACACGTCGATCACCTTGCCCGCGCGAATCGCCTCTTGCAGGCTTTTCCAGTAGTCGGCGTTGTACAGCTCGCCGTGCAGTTGGTCGAACAGCTTGCGTTGCCCGGCGTCGGCGAACAGGAATGGCGGGAACTCTTCGGGGAACACGTCCAGCGGGCCGATGGAGTACCAGGGTTCGGAGGCCATTTCATCTTCCGGGGTGCGCGGCTCTGGGATATGGCGGAAGTTGGCTTCGGTCAGGAAGCAGATTTCGTCGTAGTCATAGAACACCACGCGGCCGTGACGGGTGACGCCAAAGTTCTTGAGCAGCATGTCCCCGGGGAAGATGTTCGCCGCCGCCAGTTGCTTGATCGCCAGCCCGTAGTCTTCCAGCGCTTCACGCACCTGCGCGGGGTTGGTGTTTTCCAGGTACAGGTTCAGTGGCGTCATGCGCCGCTCGGTCCAGCAGTGGCGGATCAGCACCGTGTCGCCTTCCACGGCCACGGTCGAGGCCGCGACCTCGAGCAACTCCTCCAGGCACGCTGGATCAAACTTGCTCAATGGAAAACGAAAGTCGGCGAACTCCTGGGTATCGGCCATGCGCCCGACCCGGTCGACACTTTTCACCAGGCGGTACTTCTCGATCACCGTGGCCCGGTCGACGTTTTTCGACGGCGAAAAACGGTCCTTGATGATCTTGAACACCGTGTTGAAGCCCGGCAGGGTGAACACGCTCATCACCATGCCGCGCACCCCGGGGGCCATGATGAACTGATCATCGGTGTTGGCCAGGTGATTGATCAGCGCCCGATAGAACTCCGACTTGCCGTGTTTGTAGAAGCCAATCGAGGTGTACAGCTCGGCGATGTGCTTGCCCGGCAGGATGCGCTTGAGAAAGCCGATGAACTCCGCCGGCACCGGCACGTCGACCATGAAGTAGGAGCGGGTGAAGGAGAAGATGATCGACACGTCGGCTTCGTCGGTGATCAAGGCATCGATCTGGATCCCCCGGCCCTCGCGGTGCAGCAACGGGATCACCAGCGGCCACTGTTCATCGGCGGTGTAGATGCGTCCCACCAGGTAGGCGCCCTTGTTGCGGTAGAGCACCGAGGAAAACAGCTCGACCGCCAGGTGAGGGTCCTTGCACACCCAGTCGGGCAGGTTCTCGCGCAGTTGTGCTTCGAGCCGGCGCAGGTCTGCGCTAAGGTCGGCGTAGTCCTCGCTGAAGCGGTAGTCGCTAAAGATGCTCGCCAGCATTCCCGACAATTGCCCCTGGGGCTTGTAAGTGCGGGTTTGCGCCGCCCGGGCCCGGCGCAGGCTCGGGCGGGTGGTGTGGATGAACATGCTGCCGTCGCTGATCAGGTCGTGACTGAACAGCCCGCAGAAGGTCGAGTTGTACCAGGTCTCGGACAGTTCATCGTCGAACCGCAGATCGATCAGGCTGATGTAGGCGCTCTTGACCAGTGGCCAGCAACTGACCTCCAGCAAGGTCTCGGCGGCAAAGGCCGCGTGCAGGCGCCCCACCACTTCGTTGACCTTTTCTTCGTAGAGGTTGATCCGTGCCGCCGACGCGACCTGCGCCTCCTGCCATGCCGCCTGTTCGAATCGCGCCCGAGCGCCATCGGTGATCTGGCGAAAATGCTCGCGGTAATCGTCAAAGCCGTCGAGGATCATCTGGGCGATATCGGCGGCGGGCCATGGCTGCGGCATGTGAAGACCTCTGCGAGATGGTACTTATCGTTGGAGCCTGAGCTTAGAGGCCAATTGTCAGGCAACGCAACCATTGCCTTGGCCCTGGCTGACAGCGACACTGGCGCGCTGATTAATCAAGGAACGCGCTGTGAACCCCGTCGATATTCTGCGTTTGTTGGCCCTGGCTGCCATTTGGGGGGCGAGCTTTCTGTTCATGCGCATCATCGCCCCGGTGATCGGTACGGTCCCCACGGCCTTTTTCCGGGTGTCGATTGCCGCCACCGGCTTGCTGCTGATCCTGGCGCTGATGCGCACCCACTGGGATTTTCGCGGCAAGTTCAAGACCGTATTGCTGCTGGGGGTGATCAACTCGGGGATCCCGGCGACCATGTACTCGGTGGCCGCCCAAGTGCTGCCCGCCGGCTACTCGGCGATTTTCAACGCCACCACGCCGTTGATGGGGGTGCTGATCGGCGGCCTGTTTTTCAGCGAACGCCTGAACCTGTCGAAGATGGCCGGGGTTGCGTTGGGCCTGTTTGGCGTGGCCATCCTGACCCGCGCCGGCCCCGTGGCCTTTGACCTGGAGTTGCTGATGGGCGCCCTCGCCTGCCTGCTGGCGACCACCTGCTATGGTTTCGCCGGCTTCCTCGCCCGGCGCTGGCTCGACCAGCAAGGCGGCCTCGACAGCCGCCTCTCGGCCCTGGGCAGCATGCTCGGCGCCACCCTGTTTCTGCTGCCGTTGTTCGGTTACAGCGTGATCAGTCAGCCGCCCGTGAGCTGGGGCGGCTGGAGTGTCTGGTTGTCGTTGCTGGGCCTGGGCCTGGGTTGCACCGCCTTCGCCTACATCCTGTACTTCCGCCTGCTGACGTCCATCGGCCCGGTCAAATCGATGACCGTGACCTTCATGATCCCGCCGTTCGGCGTGCTCTGGGGCGCGCTGTTTCTCGACGAACCGCTGTCGATGGCGCACCTGTATGGCGGTGTGTTGATCTCGGCGGCCTTGTGGATGGTGCTGCGCCCGGCCAGGGTGGCGATCCGTCCTTGAATCGCCTCACCAGGCACTGAAGATTGAAGCATCACCTCGACTGGCGGAACACAAACACCAGGCCCACGATGATCAGTGCCATGCCCAGCAGGCTCAGCATCGCCAGTCGATTACCAAAAATCAGGTAATCCATCACCGCCGTCACCGCCGGCACCAGGTAAAACAGGCTGGTGACGTTGACCAGGTTGCCCCGGGCAATCAGGCGGTACAGCAACAGGGTCGCCAGCAGCGATACCACCAGCCCCATCCACAGCACCGGCACGATGAAGCCGCTGCTGTGTTCGAAGTGGAACGGCTGGAACGGTACGAACACCGCGCACAGCAACAGCCCCGCCAGGTACTGCACCGGCAACGTGCCGAGGGGGTTCTGGGTGATGTGTTTTTGCATGATGGAGCCGACCGTCATGCTCACCAGGGCCAGCAGGCCAAAAAACATCCCGGCCAGTGACATCCCGGCCAGGCCAATCCCCTGGTACACCACCATGATCAGCCCCGCCAGGCCCAACGCCAGGCCGAACATCCGGCGCCAACTGCGCTGGCGCTCCATCAGGACCACGGTGAGGATCGGCTGCACCCCCATGATCGTCGCCATCACCCCCGGGGTGACCTTCAAGTCCAGGGCCAGCAGATAAAAGATCTGATACGCCCCCAACAGCACCAGCCCGGTAGCCGCGGCATACCAGGTCGCTGTGCGCCCCTGGGGTAGCTTGAGCTTGAGCAGCGGCACCAACACCACCAGCCCGCACAAGGCAATGGCAAAGCGGATCAGGAGAAAGGCAAAGGGCGAGGCATGGGCCAGCCCCCATTTGGAGAAAATCGCCCCGCTACTCCAGAGCAGAACGAACAGGCTCGTGGAAGCCGCCGCAAGCGCGGTATTTTTTGAAATGAGCAACATCTAGACCACCTGTCATCAGGCAATAAGCCAATTCAGCCAAGGCTGAAATTCGGTTTTGTTGTGTTCAGGAACGGCGCTGGGAACAGCAGTGAATGCTGATCAGACCGAGCAACCGACACCTGGCGGCGAGACCACCGCGCACACTGGCGTGCGACTGACAGGAGGGGGGTAGTGACTGATCTGCGCAGGCTGCAAATTCCCGCACGGCACGACGCCAGCGTTGACCGCTGAATCGACTACCGCGTTGAGGTGGGATGCAGGCATGGACGGATCTTTTTTCAGGAGAGGAAAGCAGCGGGCTTCACGCCCGACGAGCCCTGACTATAACCAGCGCTCGACATGGATTGCAACAACCTCTTGCAGGCGGCTCGGGCATCGGTTTTGCGGATGGGCGATCAACCGAACAGCCAGTACCCCAGCAACGTCAACACCAGCACCGCCAACACCGGGCGCAGGATGCGGTACAGCTTGGTATTGCGACGTTTCCATTGCTTGAAGACGGCACTGAACCGGTCGCTGGAGTTCTTGCTCCAGGCATACGCCTGGTTGATCCCGCCCACCCGCTCGTCATCCAGGTTCTGCGGTGCGGTGGCGCGGCCCAGCAGGCCACTGACCCAGCGATTGAGACGGGTCATCAGGCGGTTGCTCAACGGCCGCTCGATGTCACAGAACAGAATCACCCGGGTCTGTTCGGTTTCGTTCTTGACCCAGTGCACGTAGGTTTCATCGAACATCACGTCTTCGCCATCGCGCCAGGCATAGGCCTGGCCGTCGACAAAAATGCGGCAGGCGTCGGAGTTCGGCGTGGACAGGCCCAGGTGATAACGCAGGGAGCCGGCGAACGGATCGCGGTGGGGGTTGAGGTGACTGCCACCGGGTAACAGGGCGAACATCGCACCCTTGACGTTGGGGATGCTGTTGACCAGCGCGACGGTCCTGGGGCACAGGGCCTCGGCCGAAGGCAGCGCCTTGTCGTACCACTTGAGGTAAAAACGCTTCCAGCCTTTCTTGAAGAATGAACCGAACCCGGCGTCGTTGTTGTGCTCGGCGGCGCGGATGTAGCCTTCGTCGAACAGGTGCATGGCCTCGTCGCGAATCACTTGCCAGTTGTCCCTGAGCACATCCAGTTCGGCAAACTTGCTGCGGTCCAGGTACGGCTTGGACGGCACTGCGGAAAACAGGTACATCAAGGCGTTATAGGGGGCGAACAAGGCCGAATGGTTGACGAACTGCCGCAAGACCGGCAACCGCGCCTTGCCGCGCAAGTGCACATAGAGGGTGCTGCCCACGAACAGCAGCAACAACGAAGCCTTGGCGGCGAAAGAAAAACTCATGCTACAACTCCTTGAAAAATAACGTCACTGCACAGCGCCATTTACCCGACGCGGCAGGCGGCCATGATACTCACAGCCGGCCTTGCAAAAAATCGCACTTCCTAACATTCAGTATTGAGGTTTGCGCAACAAAGCTAAGTAACACACGCCAGCTGAACCCTGGCTGACCGGGGTCAACCCCAACCACCGCCCCCCCCTCACTCCTTTATTTTTTAACTGTAGGAGCGAGCTTGCTCGCGAAAAAACCTTAACGATAACGCGCACTCTCTGAAGCAACCCATCGCTCGCACCGTCATCGCCAACCCACTCGCCCCTACCCCTACGCCTTACTGCTGATTCTCCTGCTCAGTGAACAGATCACTGAACAGCATGCTCGACAGATAACGCTCACCGGAGTCGGGCAGGATCACCACAATGGTCTTGCCTTGCATTTCCGCAGTCTCGGCCAGGCGCACCGCCACCGCCATCGCCGCGCCACAGGAAATACCACAGAGGATCCCTTCCTCCTGCATCAGGCGCAGGGCCATGGCCTTGGACTCCTCGTCACTGACCAGCTCGACCCGGTCGACGATCGACAGATCAAGGTTTTTCGGCACAAAACCGGCACCGATGCCCTGGATCTTGTGCGGGCTTGGCTTGATTTCTTCACCGGCCATCCATTGAGTGATCACGGGCGAGACCACAGGTTCCACCGCCACCGAAAGAATCGGCTTGCCCTGGGTGTGCTTGATGTAGCGCGAGATGCCGGTAATGGTGCCGCCGGTGCCTACGCCGGCCACCAGCACGTCCACCGCGCCATCGGTGTCGTTCCAGATTTCCGGACCGGTGGTCTTTTCATGGATGGCCGGGTTGGCCGGGTTATCGAACTGCTGCGGCATGAAGTATTGGGTCGGATCGCTGGCAAGGATTTCTGCGGCCTTCTCGATCGCGCCCTTCATGCCCTTGGCCGGCTCGGTCAGGACCAGTTCAGCCCCCAGGGCCTTGAGCACCTTACGCCGCTCGATGCTCATCGAGGCGGGCATGGTCAGCATCAGCTTGTAGCCACGCGCGGCCGCGACGAAAGCCAGGCCGATGCCGGTGTTGCCCGAGGTCGGCTCGACGATGGTCATGCCCGGCTTGAGCTTGCCGGTGCTTTCAGCGTCCCAGATCATGTTCGCGCCGATCCGGCATTTGACCGAGTAACCCGGGTTACGCCCTTCGATCTTGGCCAGGATGGTGACGCCACGCGGCGCGATACGGTTGATCTGCACCAGCGGCGTATTGCCGATGGAATGGGCGTTGTCAGCAAAAATGCGGCTCATGGCTGGGTCCTTGTACAGCGTTGAAGAAGCCTTCAAGGGTATGCCTCGCCCCCTTGGGCGTCCAGTCGAGACGAACGTCTGCGCGCCCACGCAGTCCATCGTTCTATACACCCTGAGCGAGACGCCATGAAACGTCGATACCGTTGGCCCCTCTGGTCGCTGGCCGGCATAACGTTGCTGCTGGTGGCCCTGCACGTCGCCCTGCCCTACCTGGTGCGCGACTACCTGAACGACAAGCTGGCCGAGATGGGCGACTACCGCGGGCAGATCAGCGATGTCGACCTGGCCTTGTGGCGCGGCGCCTACCGGATCAATGGACTGGAAATCGTCAAGGTCCAGGGCAAGGTCCCGGTCCCGTTCGTCAAGGCGCCGCTGATCGACCTGTCCGTCAGTTGGCATTCACTGTGGTACGACCGTGCGGTGGTGGCCAAAGTGCTGTTCGTCAAACCCGAGCTGAACTTCGTCGACGGCGGCAACAAGCAGGCTTCCCAGACCGGTCGTGGCACCGACTGGCGGGCACAACTGGGCAAACTGCTGCCCATCACCCTGGACGAAGTGCGCATCGATAACGGGCGCATCACCTTTCACAACTTCACCTCCAAACCGCCGGTCGACATGCAGGCCACCCAGGTCGATGCCAGCGTGTTCAACCTGACCAACGTGGTCAACGTCAAGGGCCGGCGCGACGCACGCTTCGAGGGCAAGGCCCTGCTGCTGGGGCATGCACCGCTGGAAACCAACGCGACCTTCGACCCCTTGAGCAATTTCGAGGCGTTCGAGTTCCGCCTGCGGGTCAAGGACATCGAACTCAAGCGCATGAACGACTTCGCCGCGGCCTACGGCAAGTTCGACTTCAATGCCGGCCACGGCGACGTGGTCATCGAAGCCCAGGCCAACAAGGGCCAGCTCAAGGGCTATATCAAGCCGCTGCTGCGTGACGTCGACGTGTTCAACTGGCAGCAGGATGTGGCCAACGAAAAGAAAGGCCTCTTCCGTTCGGTCTGGGAGGCATTGGTCGGCACCACTGAAACCGTGCTCAAGAATCAACCGAAAAACCAGTTCGCCACCCGGGTCGAACTCAGTGGCAGCGTGCATAAACAGGACATCAGCGCCTTCCAGGCCTTCCTGCAGATTCTGCGTAACGGCTTCATCAAGGCTTTTAATGCACGATACGAGCAGCCCAAGCCGTCGGCTGACTGAGTCACCATGTGACGCCCCATTCAGAGACTGAATAAGCCGTCTGCGTTCACAGTCGACCGGGCGCCGCGTTATAGTCGGGCATATGCTCTCTTTCCCCCGCCCTGCCCGGCGCAGGTCGGCGCTACTGTTCGAGGAATTACCGATGAAGTTCGAAGGCACCCGCGCATACGTCGCCACCGATGACCTGAAGCTGGCGGTCAACGCCGCCATCACCCTGGAGCGGCCACTGCTGGTCAAGGGTGAGCCGGGCACCGGCAAGACCATGCTGGCCGAGCAACTGGCCGAATCCTTCGGCGTGCGCCTGATCACCTGGCACATCAAGTCCACCACCAAGGCCCACCAGGGCCTGTACGAGTACGACGCGGTCAGCCGCCTGCGCGATTCCCAGCTGGGCGTGGACAAGGTCCATGACATCCGCAACTACCTGAAGAAGGGCAAGCTGTGGGAAGCCTTCGAGTCGGATGAGCGGGTGATCCTGCTGATCGACGAAATCGACAAGGCCGACATCGAATTCCCCAACGACCTGCTGCAAGAACTCGACAAGATGGAGTTCTACGTCTACGAAATCGACGAGACCATCAAGGCCAAGCAACGGCCGATCATCATCATTACCTCCAACAACGAAAAAGAGCTGCCGGACGCCTTCCTGCGCCGCTGCTTCTTCCACTACATCGCCTTCCCGGACCGCACCACCCTGCAGAAGATCGTCGACGTGCACTACCCGGACATCAAGAAAGACCTGGTCAGCGAAGCGCTGGACGTGTTCTTCGACGTGCGCAAGGTGCCGGGGCTGAAGAAAAAGCCGTCGACCTCGGAACTGGTGGACTGGCTCAAGCTGCTGATGGCCGACAACATCGGCGAAGCGGTGCTGCGCGAACGCGATCCGACCAAGGCCATCCCGCCACTGGCCGGGGCCCTGGTGAAGAACGAGCAGGACGTGCAGTTGCTCGAGCGCCTGGCGTTCATGAGCCGTCGCGGCACCCGCTAAGAGGCTGCTGCCATGCTGCTCAACCTGTTCAATGAAATGCGCGCGGCCAAGGTTCCGGTCTCGGTGCGCGAACTGCTGGACCTGATCAACGCGCTGAAACAGCGCGTGACCTTCGCCGACATGGACGAGTTCTACTACCTGGCGCGGGCGATCCTGGTCAAGGACGAACGGCATTTCGACAAGTTCGACCGGGCGTTCGGCGCCTACTTCAATGGCTTGGAAAAACTCGACGACCACCTTCAGGCGCTGATTCCCGAAGACTGGTTGCGCAAGGAGTTCGAGCGTTCCCTCAGCGATGAGGAGCGCGCGCAGATCCAGTCCCTGGGCGGCCTGGACAAGCTGATCGAAGAATTCAAGAAACGCCTCGAAGAACAGAAGGAACGCCATGCCGGCGGCAACAAATGGATCGGCACCGGCGGCACCAGCCCGTTCGGCTCCGGTGGCTTCAACCCCGAAGGGATCCGGGTCGGCGATGCCGGCAAGCGCCAGGGCAAGGCGGTGAAGGTATGGGATCAGCGCGAGTACAAGAACCTCGACGACTCGGTGGAACTGGGCACTCGCAACATCAAGGTGGCCCTGCGCCGGTTGCGTAAATTCGCGCGCCAGGGTGCAGCGGAAGAGCTGGACATCGATGGCACCATCGACCACACCGCGCGCGATGCCGGACTGCTGAACATCCAGATGCGGCCGGAGCGGCGCAACACCGTGAAGCTGTTGCTGCTGTTCGACATCGGCGGCTCGATGGACGCCCACGTGAAGACCTGCGAGGAGCTGTTCTCGGCCTGCAAGACCGAGTTCAAGCACCTGGAGTACTACTACTTCCACAACTTCGTTTATGAGTCGGTGTGGAAGAACAACATGCGCCGCACCTCCGAGCGCACCTCGACCCAGGACCTGCTGCACAAGTACGGCGCCGACTACAAAGTGATCTTCATCGGCGACGCCGCCATGGCGCCCTATGAAATCACCCAGGCCGGTGGCAGTGTCGAACACTGGAACGAAGAGCCGGGTTACGTGTGGATGCAGCGTTTCATGGAGAAGTACAAGAAGCTCATCTGGATCAACCCCTACCCCAAAGATACGTGGGGCTATACCTCCTCGACCAACATCGTGCGCGACTTGATCGAGGACCAGATGTATCCGCTGACCTTGCGTGGGCTGGAAGAAGGGATGCGGTTTCTTTCCAAATGACCGTTTAACGCTCGGACGGATCGCCGCCTGCTCCGGGCGCCGTTCCGACGATGGCGGTGGGTCAGGCACCGGCGAGGTTGAATGTTCTGGCCCCATCGCGGCATAGGTATCTACACAACTGTGGTGCGACCAGGATGTTGGATCCTGGTCCGAGTACATATCCATTCTTGCGGTAACGGCCTCCTATGGTTCCGCCTGACGGCGGCTCACTTTTGAACAGCGCAAAAGTAAGCAAAACGCTCTTACCCCACCACTCGGTGCCTCGCTTAGGCTCGGCATGCCCGTACTCCGACATTGATTTGGGGGGCCGCCGCAATGGGCCATCCCTGGCCCAGTGCGGCTAACCCGGCGTCCTGCCGGTTTACCCCCCAAATCAATATCGGATTCCGGCCAGCGTGGTTAACGGGGCGCCCAGGATCAAAAACAAAGCGAGGCGGCCTAAGAGCCGACCTGATCATTGGGGCATGCGCGGTGTAGCTTCTACTTCCTAAGACACTGACGAAGTCAGCCATCTTTTGATCTGGCTCTGGTTCTGGCTCTTGATCCTGGGCGCCCCGTTAACCACGCTGGCCGAACGCAGGCTGGAATCCGTGGGTAACCCGGCAGGACGCCGGGTTAGCCGCCCCGCGCCATGGATGGCGCGGGGCGGCGGCCCACGGATTCAAGCCGGAGTGAGGGAACACCGAGCCCAAGCGAGGTGCCGAGTGGTGGGGCAAGAGCCTTTTGCTTACTTTTGGGCTCCTCCAAAAGTGAGCCGCCGTCAGGGCGGAACCATAGGTGGCCGTTACCGCAAGAATGGATATGTACTCGGCCTAATCCAACACCCCGGTCGGCCCAGCAGAGGCCACCACGGGACCAAGCTCCCTCGCCACAGTCCGCTACTAAAGTTGCGTAGATACCGATGCTCATCGCGGGCAAGCCCGCTCCCACAGGGGCAATCCATACACCCGTAAACACAGGCCGGCCGGTAGGCCGCCTCGCCCGCCCTTACCACTCAGGCCGACCGGCAGGATATGGCCACAAAGCCAAGATCAAAAGATCGCAGCCTTCGGCAGCTCCCACCCTGTCTCTCGCTGCCAAGCCTACGATCACCTGAACCGCTGCAGCAATTCCCGGTGCTGGCGATGCGCGGTCTCCTGCAGCACCGGCGCCAGTCGCACCGACTGCCCCGGCAGGCACTGCGCCAAGCGGGCCAGGGCCAGTGGCGTCAGCGCCCCCAACCGTGGATAACCGCCAATGGTCTGCCGGTCATTGAGCAACACGATCGGCTGCCCGTCTGGTGGCACCTGCACCGCCCCCAGCGGGATGCCTTCGGAAATCATCGGCCGGCCCTGGTACTGCAAGGCCGGGCCCAGCAAGCGCATGCCCATGCGGTCGGCGCGGGTGTCCAGGGTCCAGGCGCTGTTGAAGGCATCGAACAGGCTTTGCCCACTGAACTCGCCATGTTGCGCACCGAGTACCAGGTCCAGCACAGGCGCACGAGCGAAGTCCGGGCGCTGTTCGCGCGGCACTTCGCACAGCGTCGCCGCCGGCCCGGCGTAACTCAGTTCGGCGCCTTTGGCCAACGGGCGACCGAAGCCATCCAGCCCCCCCAGCGCCTCGCGCACCACGGTGGCGCAACTGCCCAACACCGGCGGCGCAGCGAAGCCACCGGGTGCTGCCAGATAAGCCCGCGCCCCCAGCAGCGGTTGGGTGAACTGCAAGCGCTGGCCCTTGCGCAGGACAAAGCTGCGCCACGGGGCCAGGGGCTGGCCGTCCAGCAACGCGCCGAGGTCGGCGCCCGCCAGTGCCAGGCAACACTCGTCCTGCGCCTGCAGGGTCAAGCCGCCGAGGGTCACCTCGATCACCGCCGCGTCCAGCGAGTTGCCCAGCAGACGGTTGGCCCAGGACATCGACAGCCAGTCCGCCGCCCCGCCCTGGGTCACGCCCAGGTGACGCACGCCGAAGCGCCCGGCATCCTGCAACAGGCACAGCGCGGTGCTGGCCTCAATGCTCAAGCGGCTCATGCCGATACCTCCAGCGGGGTGTCATCGCCACCCAGGTTGACGAACTCGGCGTGGCTGACCGCCGCGAAACGCACGGTATCGCCCGGCTGCATCAGGCTGTAGCCCTCGCGCCCACGGTCGAACAGTCTGGCCGGGGTGCGGCCAATCAGGTTCCAGCCCCCTGGCGAGACCACCGGATAGGCCGCCGTCTGGCGCTCGGCGATCCCGACGCTGCCGGCCGCCACCCGCTTGCGCGGGGTATTGAGGCGCGGCGCGGCCAGCACTTCTTCCACCAGGCCCATGAAAGCAAAGCCCGGGGCAAACCCGAGGGCGAACACCTGATACTCGCGCTCACTGTGGCGACGGATCACCTCGTCCACCGCCAAGCCACTGCGCTGCGCCAGCAGGCTCAGTTCCGGGCCGACACTGGGGTGGTACCAGACCGGCAGCACATGACACTGACCACTGGCCTGGGCATCCGGCGTCAGACCGTTGAGGGCCTGGGCAATCCGCTCCCGAGCCTGGGCCGGGGTCAGGGCGAGCAGGTCGTAATGCACCATCAAGGTGGTGTAGGACGGCACCAGGTCGATCAGGTGCCCGGCGAAACTTTCCCGCAGCCGCGCAGCGGCGGCGAGCATCCACGGCATGTTGCTTTCGGCGATTTCATCAAACAGACGGACCATCAGGCAGTCGATCGCCACCACTTCAACCCGTGGTTTCATGATGGGCTCTGCTGATTCAAGGCCTCGCGGATACGCTGCACGGCTGCCACCGAACTGGCGTTGTCACCGTGCACGCACAGGGTGTTGGCCTGCAGCAACAAAGGGCTGCCGTCGCTGGCGAGCAACTCCGCGCCACGGGCAATGATCAACGCCTGCTCGATGATTTTTTCCCCATCGTGATGCACCGCGCCTGGCAACTGCCGCGACACCAGGTGCCCGGCGCTGTCATAGGCACGGTCGGCGAAGGCTTCGAACCACAGCGTCACCCCGTACTCATCACCCAGTGCCTGGGCAGCGCGGTTGTCACGGGTCGCCATGAGCATCAGCGGCAGTTGCCGGTCGTAGGCCGCGACGGCCTGAATCACTGCGCGCAACTGCGCCGGGTTGGCCATCATGTCGTTGTACATCGCCCCGTGGGGTTTGACGTAGCTCACGCGTGCGCCCTGGGCACGGCAGATACCGTCCAGCGCGCCGATCTGATAGTGCAGCAGGTCCTGGATTTCCTGGGCACTGTAGGCCATGGACCGGCGACCAAACCCTTGCAGGTCCTGATAGGCCGGATGGGCGCCGACCCGCACGCCATGGCTCAGGGCCAGGCTGACGGTCTTGCGCATGATGCTGGGGTCGCCGGCATGGAAACCGCAGGCGACGTTGGCGCAATCAATGAACGGCATCACCTCGGCATCCAGACCCATGGTCCAGCTGCCAAAGCTTTCGCCGATATCGCAGTTCAGTAACAGGCGGCTCACGGTGAGTGCTCCTGTGAATTTTTATCGTTTTGACCACGGGGCTTCGAACAGCCCCGCAGAGTAGCAGTTACTGCGCGTCGAGTTGCTTGCCACGGGTTTCCGGCAGGCTCAGGGCCGCCAGGATCACCACGCCGTAGGACACCGCCGCGAACGCACCGATCCCCACACTCAGTGGCACGCTCTGGCTGAGCAGGCCGATCAGCAGCGGGAACAACGCCGCCAGCGCCCGCCCCACGTTGTAGCAAAAGCCCTGGCCCGAACCACGGATCCGGGTCGGGAACAGCTCGGTGAGAAAGGCCCCCATGCCGCTGAAGATACCCGAGGCAAAAAAGCCCAGGGGAAAGCCCAGCCACAGCATCACGCCATTGCTGACCGGCAACTGGGTGTAGAGCAGGACAATGGTGAACGAGCCGACTGCGAACAGAATGAAGTTCTTCTTGCGCCCCAGAATATCGGTCAGGTAGGCGCTGATCACATAACCGACGTAGGAGCCGACAATCACCATGGCCAGGTAACCGCCGGTGCCGAGCACGCTCAAGCCACGTTCGTTTTTCAGGAAGGTCGGCAACCAGGACGTGATTGCGTAGTACCCGCCCAGGGCACCGGTGGTCAGCAACGAGGCGCGAATTGTGGTGCTGAGCATGCCGGGGGCGAAGATCTCGTAGAACTTCGACGGGTTGCTCGGCTCCTGGCGGGCCTTGGCTTCACGGTAGATTTCCGGGTCCTTGACCAGGCGACGGACGAAGATCACGAACACCGCGGGCACGATGCCCAGCAGGAACAGCGCGCGCCAGGCATCTTCGGGCGGCAGCAGGGAAAACAGAATGGCGTAGAGGATCGCCGTCAGGCCCCATCCCAGGGCCCAGCCCGATTGCACCATGCCCACCGCCTTGCCGCGGTCCTTGGCGCGAATCACTTCGCCGATCAGTACCGCGCCCGCGGTCCATTCACCCCCGAAGCCGAAGCCCATCAGGGTCCGGGCGATCAACAGTTGTTCGTAGTTTTGCGCGAAGCCGCAGAGGAAGGTGAAGAAGGCGAACCACAGCACGGTGAGTTGCAAGGTGCGCACCCGGCCGATGCGGTCGGAGAGGATCCCGGCGACCCAGCCACCGATGGCCGAGGCGATCAGGGTGCTGGTGTGGATCAAGCCGGCTTCGCCGGTGGTGATGCCCCACATCGCGATGAGCGTCGGCACCACGAAGCTGAGCATCTGGGTGTCCATGCCATCCAGGCCATAACCGATCTTGCAGCTCCAGAAGGTACGGCGCTCTTGCTGGTTGATGTTGCGATACCAGTCAAAGGGACCGGGGCGGCTGCCGACCGGGGTCTGGACAGCGTCGGTCGTGTCGGGCGCACTCATGGCGAATCTCCGCGTAATTTTTATTGGTATTGTTCTGAGCCGCTACGACGCATATCGTGGGCTCTGGCGCATTTTTCGACGACGGCGCCCTGCCCGTCCAACGAATAAAACCCCTGCCAAGGCATAAGAAAAAGTTGATCTCATGAACCTCAAGTTCCTCGAAACCTTCGTCTGGGTCGCCCGGCTGAAAAGTTTTCGCCTCACCGCCGACAAGCTGTTCACCACCCAGGCCTCGATTTCCAGCCGCATCGCGGTGCTCGAAGGCGAGCTGGGGGTGAAGCTGTTCCTGCGCGATTCACGGGGGGTGAAGCTGACGCCCGAAGGCTTGAAGGTGCTCGACTATGCCGAGCAGATGATCGACACCATGCAGGCGCTCAAGCAGTCCCTGGAAACTCGCTCGAGTAAGGCCGGACGGGTGCGCATCGGGGTGATGGACACGGTGATCCACACTTGGCTCAGCCCGTTGGTGGCGCAGATCACCGATCACTATCCGTTGCTGGAAATCGAGCTGGTCGCCGATACCTCGCTCAACCTCTGCGATCAGTTGCAAAAGGGCTTTCTCGATCTGATTCTGCAAACCGATCTGCTGCGCCAGGAAAGTGTGCGCAGCCTGGAACTGGCCAGCCACCCGATCGGCTGGATCGTTGCCAGCAACTCGATCTACAACCGCGAGTACGCCAGCCTCGCCGAACTGGCCCGCGAGCGGATCATCACCTATTCGAAAAACTCCCACCCGCACCAGGAAGTGCTCAGCCTGATGCAGGCCAACGGTGTGCTTGCGCCGCGCCTGAACTGCGTGAACTCGGTGTCGGCGATCACCTGCCTGCTGCGTGACGGCTTCGGCATTGGCGCCTTGCCGCCGGTGCTGGTGAGCGAAGAACTGGCGCGCGGCGAGCTGACCCTGCTGGCCATCGACCAGCGCCCGCCCAACCTTCAGGTGGTGGTGTCGTGGCGAGTGGGGGCGGAATGGGTCGAGGAGATTGTCGCGCTGTGCCAGCAGGTGGTGCAAGACTATGGGCGCAAGGTGGGTGAGGACTACATCGTGCTGGCGAACGCCTGATACGCGTCATCGTTGACGGCCATCGCGGGCAAGCCCGCTCCCACAATGTCCTTCAAACCGTGGGAGCGGGCTTGCCCGCGATGGGGCCAGCACCCTCCTCGCGGTTACAACCCGCGCAAATCCCGCTCTTCGATCGGCCGGCTCTGGCGCAGGCGCTTGCCGCCCAGCACCACCCAGTCGATCAGGCGGAACAGGCATTCCAGGCCGAAGGACAGCAACATCGCCCCGCCCAGCCCCCAGGCCATGGCTTCGGGGGTCAGCAGGATCTGGTAGCTGTAGCCGTTCCAGGTTTCCTTGCGAATGTCCGGGTCGGCCACCAGCACCACTTGCAGGACGCGGATGTACCACGGGCCTTGCATCGCCTGGAACTGCTTGTCCAGCGCCACCTGGCGAGTGAGCAAGGTGTTCAGGCTGTCGGCATCGCTGCGAAAGATCGGGTCTTCGCTGGCGCGGTAGTGGGCCACCAGTGCTTGCAGGTCACCCTTGAAAAACTGCTCGGCGGTGTTCTGGAAACCCTGCAGGCCCGTCTGCGACTCGATCAGGTGGGCTTCGACCCGCTTGGCGTAATCATTGATGAAACCAGGCACCTGGACGCCCACCAACAGGCCGATGGCAAACAACACCAGACGCACATAACTGAGCAACATAGCGGCGGATCCCTATTCGGTCTGGCCGTGGCTGACGCATTCGCCGCGCCGCCACAGGCTCCATTGGCCCGGTTCGTAGCGAGTCCAGGTTTCGTTTTCGGTCAACGGCTCGGTGGCGATCACGGTCACCACATCGTTGGGGGTGGTCTCGGCCTGGAAGTCGACGATCACGTCCACGTCCTTCAGGCGCGCCGGGCCAAAGGGTGCGCGGCGGGTGATCTGTGCCAGCTTGGTGGAGCAATAGCAGAACAGCCAGTCACCGTCGCTGAGCAGGCAATTGAACACGCCCTTGCTGCGGTATTCGGCGCAGGCGGCCACCAGGCTGGGCAGCAACTGCTCGACCTCCACCGGCTCCGGGAAGGCTTCACGCACTCGGTTGAGCACATCGCAGAACGCCGCTTCGCTGTCGGTGTCGCCCACCGGCCGATAAAAGCTGGCCGTCGGCTGGAACCCGGCGAGCTGGCCGTTGTGGGCGAAACACCAGTTGCGCCCCCACAATTCACGCACGAAGGGATGGGTGTTGGACAGGCAGACCTTGCCGACGTTGGCCTGGCGGATATGGCCGATCACCACTTCGCTCTTGATCGGATAACGCTGCACCAGTTGCGCGACTTGCGAATCGCAACTCGCCGCCGGGTCCTGGAACAGGCGCAGGCCACGGCCTTCGTAGAAGGCGATGCCCCAGCCATCACGGTGCGGACCGGTGCGCCCGCCGCGCTGCATCAGCCCGGTGAAGCTGAACACGATATCGGTCGGTACATTGGCGCTCATGCCCAATAACTCACACATGCCGGGACTCTCGCTTCAATGCAGGGCTATCAGAGACGGGGTTCGACGCGCGAACGCTGGGGGTTGCTCGGCACGGGGGGGCGACCATAACGATCATCGCCGGCCCCGCCGAAGGGTTGGTCGTCCTCGGGATCAGCCGCCTGGGCCGCGGCCCGGGCGGCAGCGGATTGCTGCTTGCGCGCCTTGGCGGCGCGCTCGATCGGCAGGCGGATCAGCGCGAACACCAGGTACAACCCGAGGGCGATGATGCCGTACATGAACAGGTCGGAGATGGTGCGCCAGGCGTTGTTGCCGACCTTGAACAGCAGGTCGAGGGCGGTAATGGCGATGGCTGGGGCGAATTTTTCCTTTACCGGGTCGATGATGGTCGGGCTGAACAGCAGCACCACCATGATCAGGCGCAGCGGCTCACGCAGGTAGCGCCACATCCAGCGGGTCATGCGCATCCACACCAACAGGCAGCCCAAAGCGGCAAAGGCGTAAAGGCCCCAAGCGATCAGATAGTCGTTCTCGGTCATGGTGTCCATGGCATGGCAGGCAAAGAGGCGCTTATGATAACGGCTTTTCACTGATCAGGCTGCACCGCTGTCCGTGAAGCCCTTTTTGCACACTTGCCGAGAGCCACCCATGCCCCACTCCGCCCACGCCAACAGCGCCCCGATTGCCCACAAGGCCGACGGGGATGACCCGTACGCCTGGCTGCAGGAACGGGACACGGCACCCGTCCTCGACTACCTCAAGGCCGAAAACGCCTATCAGCAAGCCATGCTGGCTGACCAGGCCGAGCTGCGTGACAGTCTGTTCAATGAAATCAAGGGGCGGATTCTCGAAACCGACCTGTCGCTGCCCTCCCCCTGGGGTCCATACCTGTACTACACCCGCACCACCGCCGGTGACGAGTACGCCCGGCATTACCGCTGCCCGCGCCCGGCCGATGACAGCCTGCTGGTCGATGAAAGCGCCGAAGAACTGCTGCTAGACCCCAACGTGCTGGCCAATGGCGGCTTTTTCTCCCTGGGCGCCTTCAGTATCAGCCCGGACCACCAGCGCCTGGCCTACAGCCTGGACACCACGGGCGAAGAGGTTTACACCCTGTTCGTCAAGGAGCTGGTCAGCGGCAAGGTCAGCGAGCTTTCGTTCCAAGACTGCGACGGCAGCATGACCTGGGCCAACGACAGCCTGACGCTGTTCTTCGCCGAGCTCGACGACACCCATCGCCCGCACAAGCTGTACCGCTACCGCCTGGACGGCACCGCTGCCGAAGAAGTGTTCCATGAGCCGGACGGGCGTTTTTTCCTGCACTGCTATCGCGCCAGTTCCGAGCGCCAGTTACTGCTGTCGCTGGGCAGCAAGACCACCAGTGAAGTCTGGGCACTCGATGCCTCCCAGCCGCAGCAGGCCTTCAGTTGCCTGGCGCCGCGGGTCGAAGACCATGAATACGACGTCGACCATGGCCTACTCGACGGGCAATGGTGCTGGTTGATCCGCACCAACCGCGACGGCATCAACTTCGCCTTGTACCAGGCGCCGGACACCGGGCGGGTGCCCAGCGAGGACCAGTGGCAGAACCTGATCCCCCACAGTGACGAGGTGATGCTCGAAGGCCTGACCCTGAACGCCAGCGCCATGACCCTGAGCCTGCGCATCGGCGGCTTGCCGATCATCGAAGTGCACCCACAGGGCCTGCCGACGTATCGCGTGCAACTGCCGGATGCGGCCTATAGCCTGTATGTGCAAAACAGCCTGGAGTTTGTCAGCGACAGGATCCGCCTGCGTTATGAAGCGCTGAATCGCCCGGCCCAGGTACGCCAGCTGGAACTGGCCAGCGGTGCCCAGCAAGTGCTCAAGGAAACGCCGGTGCTCGGCCCGTTCGATGCCGATGATTACGTCAGCCAGCGCCTGTGGGCGACGGCCCCGGATGGCACCCAGGTGCCGATCAGCCTGGTGGTCAAGCGGGAAATGCTCGGCCAGCCCACCCCGCTCTACCTCTATGGCTACGGCGCCTACGGCGAAAGCCTCGACCCGTGGTTTTCCCATGCACGCCTGAGCCTGCTCGACCGTGGCGTAGCCTTTGCCATCGCCCATGTCCGCGGCGGCGGTGAGCTGGGCGAGGCCTGGTACCGCGCAGGCAAGCAGGCACACAAGCAGAACAGCTTCGATGACTTCATTGCCTGCGCCGAACACCTGATCGCCCACGGCTTCACCCGCTCGGCACAACTGGCGATCAGCGGCGGCAGCGCCGGCGGCCTGCTGATTGGCGCGGTGCTCAACCAGCGCCCGGAGCTGTTCGCCGCGGCCATTGCCGAGGTGCCCTTTGTCGACGTGCTCAACACCATGCTCGACCCGGACCTGCCGCTGACCGTCACCGAATACGACGAGTGGGGTAACCCGCAAGAGCCCGAGGTCTATGCACGGATCAAGGCCTACGCGCCTTACGAAAACGTCCGCGCGCAAGCCTACCCGGCGACCCTGGTGATCGCTGGCTACAACGACAGCCGCGTGCAGTACTGGGAAGCCGCCAAGTGGGTGGCGAAACTGCGGGTGACCAAGACCGATGACAACCTGTTGCTGCTCAAGACCGAACTGGGTGCCGGGCACGGCGGCATGAGCGGGCGCTACCAGGGCCTGCGCGATGTGGCCCTGGAATACGCCTTTGTGTTCAAGGTATTGGGGATCTGCCGTTGACGCACCGGCCAACCCGACTCGTGTAGCCGCTGGCGAAGCCTGCGTTGGGTAACGCAGCGACCCTCGGCGGCGGTATTGCCCAGTTGAATGAACGTCCTGCGGCCGTTGACGCAGCCTCGCAGGCTCGCCGGCTGCTACAGGGCTTCAGCCAACCCGACTAACCGCCTGGTGTCTTGCTCTTGGCCGGGGTTGGTTCCAGCCCCGGCAAGGTCTGGTCCTTGGGCGGCTTGGGCTTTTCGATGGGCGGCAACAGCAGCTCACGGCTGCTGCCGCTGCCGGCCTTGGGTACTGGCGTGGGGGTGATTTGCGGATAGGGCGTGGGGGTTGCGGTGCCGGGTGAACCGGGGGCCGCCGAAGGTGTGACCGGGATTGCCTGCAACTCTTGCGCGTGACCCGCACTTATCGAGAGCGCGGCCAGCACAATGACCGTTAGAATGGTGCGCTTCATCAATGGCTCCGTTGCCCTTGCTTGAGACTTCAAGGCTACTCCCAACCGCGCAAGAATGCCCTGATCAATGCCAGTTTTCCCAATGAGATTCCCATGAAACGTTTCGTTCTGCTCGACACCACCCCCATCCCCGAAAACGGCGGAGCCCTGTGCCTGTTCGAGTACGGCGAAGATTTCGTCATCAAGATCCAGGGCGGCGACGGCGGGCAACTGATGAACACCCGCATGCACGGCTCCGAAGACGCCCTGGCGGAGATTCCCTGCCGCAAGGTCGCCGGCCGGCCGAACTCGCGGGTATTGATCGGTGGCCTGGGCATGGGCTTCACCCTCGCCTCGGCGCTCAAGCACCTGGGCAAGAGCGCGCAAGTGGTGGTCGCCGAGCTGGTGCCGGGGGTGGTGGAGTGGAACCGCGGGCCATTGGGCGAGAAAGCCGGCAAGCCGCTCCTGGACCCGCGCACGGTGATCCGCATGGAAGACGTGGCCAAGGTCCTGCAAGCCGAGCCCCAGGGCTTCGACGCGATCATGCTCGACGTCGACAACGGCCCCGAAGGCCTGACCCAGAAAGCCAACAGCTGGCTGTACTCCGCCGGTGGCCTGGCCGCCTGCGCCAAGGCCCTGCGCCCCAAGGGCGTGCTGGCGGTGTGGTCGGCCAGTGACGACCGGCAGTTTTCCGACAAACTGAAAAAAGCCGGCTTCAAGGCCGAAGAGGTGCAGGTGTTCGCCCACGGCAACAAGGGCACCCGCCACACCATCTGGATTGCCGAGAAGCTCAAGGGCTGAGCTAAACTCTGTTGATAACCGTCATTCGTCTTCTACAAAGGTGAACCCATGAGTTCGTCCACCCCAACCAATACTTCGAAACTGGACCGAATCCTCGCTGACAACCAGCGCGACAAGGAAATGGGTTACCGCGACAAGGCCCTGAAGATGTATCCCCACGTCTGCGGGCGCTGCACCCGTGAGTTCTCCGGCAAGCGCCTGAGCGAGCTGACCGTGCACCACCGCGACCACAACCACGACAACAACCCGCAGGACGGTTCCAACTGGGAGCTGTTGTGCCTGTATTGCCACGACAACGAGCACTCGCGCTACACCGACCAGCAGTACTTCAGCGAAGGCTCCCTGAGCACCCCGAAAATCGCCAAGGCGACCCACAACCCGTTTGCCGCGCTGGCCGGGCTGATGAAAAAAGACGAATAATCCTCAGCGCCTGACCTGGCCCTATCGCGGCGCTCCGTTTGCCCGCGATAGCGATTGCCCAGTCACTCCCAGTCTTCAAACTGACCGCAGCCAACCAATCCCCGTATAATCGCCCTCTTTTTCCCGAAGGCACCCCGCTCGTGGCAGACAAACGGTACAGCTGCATTGGTTTGTATAACCCCAAATCACCGGAGAACGTTGGCTCGGTGATGCGCGCCGCTGGCTGTTATGGCGTGGCGTCGGTGTTCTACACCGGCAAGCGCTATGAACGCGCCGCCGACTTCGTCACCGACACCAAGCGGGTGCACTACGACATTCCGCTGATCGGCATCGACGACCTGAAAAAAATCCTCCCGCTGGGCTGCGTCCCGGTTGCGGTCGAACTGGTGGAAGGCGCCCGCTCGCTGCCCGAGTACACTCACCCGGACCGCGCGCTGTACATCTTCGGCCCCGAAGACGGGTCGCTGGACAAAGAGATCCGCGACTGGTGCGAAGACGTGGTCTACATTCCCACCACCGGCTGCATGAACCTGGCCGCCACCGTCAACGTGGTGCTGTACGACCGCATGGCCAAGGGCCTTAATACCCGTTCCGGGCCTAAATTCCGCTGATCGGCCCCACGCCCGACGGAACGACTCGAGCCCTGGCGCAGTCAGTTTTGTATCCATTGCCCCTTGAGGAGACAGATGATGAACGAGCTCAAACGCGTAGAACGTATCAACTCCACTCCCTTCCAGACCCCACCCACCCAGAACGTGCAAGGCTGGGAGCGCATCGGCTCGCTGGCGGGTGGCGTGGTGATGGTGGGCAAGGGCCTGCGCCGTGGCGGTGTGTTCGGCTTGATTCAGGTGGCGCTCGGTGGCGTCGCCCTGGCGCGGGGGATCACCGGCCACAGCTCGGCCAAAAGCTTCCTGGAAAAAAGCCGCCAGGACCTGGACAACGTGCGCGCGAAAATCGAACGGGCCGGTGAAGACCTGAAAACCCTCAAGGCCAATGCCGAGGCCGCGACCGTAGCGGGCAACGACTCGTTGAACTCACCCAAGGCTGGGGTGTAGCCCCCCGCGACACACCCGCTAGCGCAACAACTCGCTACCCAGGACTTTCGATGGCTCGCCGATGATGCTTTGGGCCAGTGCGACGAACTCCTGGGTGCTGACCCGTTCCAGGTGCATGGCCCCGCGGAGCATGTCGTCGAGTGAGCGCTTGTTGCGGGTTTTCAGGCGAATCTCGCGATCCAGCTCCTGCATCAGCAACACCGCCCGGGCGACCTGGGCCGTGCTGGCCTGTTCACCCCGCAGGCTGCTGACCCCATGGCCGGTCTTGGCCAGGCTGTTTTCCAGCACCTGATGACGCTCATCGCTCATGCCGCCAGACCGGCGCAGCAGTTCGATGGCGTAGTACTCGGCAAAACCTTCGCTGATCCAGTCACTGCGTTCTTCGTCGCTGATGCGCGCGAACAACTGCGCCAGCTCACGCAGCATCGGGCTGTTGCCGCTTTCGCTGATCAGCGGCAGGCGGCTGTGCAGGTAGATCGATTCGTATCCGGCCGTGCTGCCGCGCCACATCGGGTCGGTGGCGCCGACGATCAGCAGCTTGCCCGGATGCCGAGGGTACAGCGCCTGCACCTGCGGCCAGACGAACGTCAGCAGGGTCAGCACGTCCATGCGGCGCATGCCCTGCCCGCGCGGTGAGGCGACCGTGACTTCGGTTTCGCCCAGGCGGGTCCGGCGCGTGCCCAGGTTGCCGGCAAGCATCCAGCCGGTCGGCCGGTCAAACAGTCGGGAAACGTTATCGATGCGAAAGCGGTTCTTGCCAATGCGCGGCCAGGCCGTCTCGATGCTTTGCCAGCCCGTCGGCAATTCGAACGCCAGGCGCGACACCAACTCGATGCCATCTTGTTGATCCAGGCGCGCTGCCGGCACCAGGTCATCACCGCGCATCAAGGCCCAGCTCGGTGTCATGCGCGTCTCGAACGTGGCGTTCTTTCGCGCCTGGCTGATACGCACCCGATAGGTCAGGCTGGCCTTGTCGGCCGCTGGTCGCCAGACGCCGCGCACGGCCTTGCCCGGGGTCAGTTGCCACTGGCCGTCGGCCTTGAAATCACTGTAGCGGCTGCCGTCCGCCAGATCGAAATCCAGGCTGCGCACCACCGAGCCCTGGGCCAGGGTCAGGCGCACTTCGGCCTGATCGCTTTGCGGCAACAGGCGCACGTGATAATCCAGATCGACCTTCTTGGCCGCCCACGCCGATGAACTCAGCAGCAGCGACAATGCCAATGGCAAGCGCACAGCCATACACACTCCTTCGTGTTTCACGTGGACAACGCGCGACGCTTAGCCTGCGCGAAAAATCAGATGATCTTCCCAATCATCCTCGGCCACACTGCCCTCGGCGAGCATGCGCCCGGACTGGGAGATGCGCTCATGGTGCACCGCGTCGCGATCGCCACACACCAGGTGATGCCAGAGCGGCAAGTCCTTGCCTTCGCTGACCAGGCGATAACCGCAGGTCGGCGGCAACCACTTGAACTCATCGGCCTTGCCCGGCGTCAGTTGGATGCAGTCCGGCACCGACTCGCGGCGGTTCGGGTAGTCGCTGCACTGACAGGTCTTGAGGTCCAGCAGTTTGCAGGCGATACGCGTGTAGTAGACGCTGTTGTCGTCTTCATCCTCGAGCTTTTGCAGGCAGCACAGACCACAGCCATCGCACAACGACTCCCACTCCTGCTGGTCGAGTTGGGCGAGGGTCTTGCGTATCCAGAACGGTTCAACTTTGGCGGCCATGGTTCAAGCATCTGCATCAGCGATGGAAAAGGTCGCCAGTCTAGTGCCCAAGCCCGCGCGGGCCAAGCGCTGGCGACTGCCGGTACGCCGGCACTTGTCACTTTTCCCGGGGCGCAGTAGCTTTGCAGGTCACAACGACCCCGGCCCAGGGTGCCATCGACGCCGACCGCGTTGCACCAGGGCGAGCTGCCTGGCGTCGCAAAAACCCCACTGCCCAGGCAACTGTGCACCCCCGGTTTTGACTGCCGTGTTCCCTTATCGACCTTGCCAGGAATCTCTTTCATGAGCGCCAATCCCCGCGTTGCCGAATATGCCATCCACCCGCAGTTCACCGAGCGCTGGTCGCCACGGGCCTTTACCGGTGAAGCCATCCCGCAAGAAACCCTGCTGAGTTTCTTCGAAGCCGCCCGCTGGGCCCCCTCGGCCTACAACTCGCAACCTTGGTGGTTCCTTTACGCTCGCCGTGACACGCCGAACTGGGAGCGTTTCCTTGGCCTGCTGAATGAGTTCAACCGTGGCTGGGCCCAGCACGCTTCGGCGCTGGTCATCGTGATCTCGAAAACCACCTTCATAGCGCCGGGTGCCGATGCCGAAACCCCGGCCTTGTGGCACACCTTCGACACCGGTTCGGCCTGGGGCCACCTGGCCCTGCAAGCCTCCATCAGCGGCTGGCACACCCACGGCATGGCCGGCTTCGATCAGGAGCTGACTCGCAAAGAGCTGAATATTCCAGAAGGCTACGCACTGCACGCGGCCGTGGCGATCGGCAAGCTGGGCGACAAGGCCAGCCTGGCCGAGTACCTGCAAACCCGGGAAGTCCCAAGCCCACGCCGGCCACTGAGCGAACTGGCGGCCGAGGGTGATTTCACCCTGTAAGCACTGTATTTCCGGGGGAGTTGCTAAACCCCCCATACCCCCACAAAACCAGTGTGGGGTTGGGGGTTGGGGGTGCGGGGGTAGTTTCAATAGCCGCGGTTGAAATCCACTTCGCCGCGCAGCGCTTGCCCGGCCTGATAGGCCCGCAGGTTTTCGACAAACAACTGCACCATCTTTGCCGGCGAGGTCGGTGCCGAGCTGTGGCCGGTCAACAGCAAGCCCCAGGCGGTCCAGAATGGATGGCGCTGGGGCAGCGGCTCCTGGCGGCAGACATCGATGACGGCACCGGCCAGGTGCCCTTCCTTCAAGGCTTCCACCAGGTCGGCATCGACCACCGCCACACCGCGCCCGGCGTTGATGAACAGGCCCGTGGGCTTGAACTGCTGGAACAGCGCGGCGTCGTACAGATCATGGGTGCTCGGGGTGTTGGGCAGCAGGTTGACCACGTAGTCGACTTCACCCACCAGGCGCCCCAGCTCCTGCAGCCCCGCCACTTCGATGAACGGAGCCTGTTCACGGGGCGTGCTGGCGATGCCGTACAACTGGACACCAAAGGGCTTGAGGAACTCGGCAACGCTCTGGCCGATGTCCCCGGTGCCGACGATCAACACCTTGCGCCCGGCCAGGCTCTGGCCCTGGCGATTGTCCCACTTGCGCTCGACCTGGCTGACCAGGCGCGGCAGCACTTCACGCTCGTGACCGAGCATGTAGGTCAGCACGTACTCGGCCATGACCTGGCCGAAAATCCCCACGGCCCGGGTCAGGCGGTAATGGCGCGGCAAGCCCTCGACCAAGAGCGGCGTGATGCCGGCCCAGGTCGACTGCAGCCACTGGGGCTGGTGGCCTTGGCGCAAGAGGGTCGCCAGCAGGTCGGGTTGCCCCAGCCATACCGGGCAATCGGCGGCCAGGCCGGCCAGCTCCGCGGAGTCGCCGCTGGTCATGACCTGCAGCTCGGGCGCCAACTGACCCAGGAGTTGGGCATACACAGCGTGGTCGTGTTCGGCAATCAGAACGCGCATGGTTCAAACCTTAAAAAACAGTGCACAAGGCCGCCGAAGGAGTGTGCTCCCCCGTTTGCGGCCACCGCCAGAAAATATCCAGTGTCGTGGGGCGACAGGCCCGGAACCGGGACCGGAACCAAGCCTGTGCCGGTCGCCGTCAAATCGGATCGTTACGTCGCAGCAACTCTTCGGGCAAGTGCTCGATGTACTCGTCTTCGGCCGGCGGCATTTGCAGGTGGTAGCCCTGCTTGTCGAGGTTTTCCAGGACCTGGTTAATGTCCTCGCGCGAGAGCTTGCGCTCCGGGGTCAGCACCAGGTCGAAAGCGTGATGGGGTTTGCCGAAGGCCAGCAACAGGCTTTCCGGTACACGCTCCAGGGCATCGCTCTTGAGCACGTAGAGGTACATTTCGTTTTTCTTCAGGCTTCGGTAGATCGAGCAAATACGTTTCAAGGCTGTTCTCCGGCAGTGGCCAGGCTGTCGAGCAAGGCCTGGCCCATCAGTTCGCGGCGCCAGCCACGCAGCGATTCAGGCAATTGGTAGGGACCGTCCGGGAAGCCGCTCTTGAGCAAGGCCTCCAGGGTCTTCTTGCGCAACATCAATTCGGGGGCGATGTTCAAGCGCTCCGCTTCGGCCTGGCCCAGCGCGCGCAGGCGCTTGACCAGGGCGGCGGCTTCGATCGGCAATGGCTCGGGCACAGCGGCTGGCCATTGCTCGGGGGGCACGCTGGCGGCCCGTTTGATCAGGTCCAGCAGGAACTCGCCGTCCTGGCGCACGGTGCGCGGGTGCATGTCTTCGATTTTCGCCAGCGCTGCCAGGTTGTCCGGCTGGGTCCGGGCCAACGGCCACAGCGAATGCTCACGCACGATGCGGTTGCGCGGCAGGTCACGGGCCCGGGCTTCAAGCTCGCGCCAGGCACAGAGCTCGCGCAGCACGGCCAATTGGGCGCGGGACAGTTTCCAGGCCAGCTTGGCCTCGCGGTAGACCTCGTACGGGTCGGTTTCGCGACGCAGGTTGGCCACCAGTTCGGCGCCGTCCTCCAGGACCCAGGCGAACTTTTCGTCCGAGAGCTTGGGCCGCAGGCGCACGAACACTTCTGCCAGGTGCAGGGCATCTTCGGCGGCGTAGCTGATCTGGGTCTCCGACAGCGGACGTTGCAGCCAGTCCGAGCGGGTTTCACCCTTGGGCAGGTCGATGTCCAGCACTTGCGAGACCAGGCGCGAGTAGCCCATGGAGAAGCCCAGGTTCAGGTAGGCGGCGGCCAGCTGGGTATCGAACAGCGGCGCCGGCAGGCTGCCCGTCAGGCGCAGCAGGACTTCGAGGTCTTCGCTGCAGGCATGCAGCACCTTGAGCACAGCCGGGTTTTCCAGCAAGGCGGCCAGGGGCTGCCAGTTGTCGATGGTCAAAGGGTCAATCAGGTAAGCGCGCACGCCGTCGCCGATCTGCAGCAAGCCTGCAATCGGATAGAAGGTGTCGACCCGCATGAATTCTGTGTCGAGGGCGACGAACGGCAACTGCTGCCATTGGGCGCAAAACTGACCGAGGCTATCGTTGTCGCGAATCCAGTGAATATCGATGGCCACACGGCTCTCCCTTGAAGAATGGCGCGCAGTATATATCGCCCCCGGCGATTTCCGCGCATCCACTGAGCAAGAGCGTAGGCGAAATGATCTACGGCACGCGGCCAGGCAGTCCTGGTCGCGTTCGCGCAGCACCTACACCGGTGTCGCCGCAATGCCCGGCAACACATTCTGGTGCATGAGGGTCTTTAAGCCGGCGGTCGCGAATTCAGCCTCAAGGTGCTTGCGTACCTTGAGGCCAGCCAGGGAGGCTGGCGTTCAATCCTTGGCCAGGACGCCGTCGACCATGGCACCTCGGCAGCCGGCGAACAGGTCCAGGCCAGGGTTGTAGACCTTGCTGTTGACCTCCAGCAGCCCCAGCATCGAATGAAACAGGTTGTCCTGGCTCAGGGGCTTTTCGCGGCTCAGTTGCAAGCAGTGGGTGTCGACCGAGAACGCTTTCTGATAGCTGTCGGAGAACCAGGCGAGCATCGCGATATGCTTCTGCTGATCGGGGGCAAGCATGTAGGGCGTGCCATGCAGGAACAGGTTGTACTCGCCCAGGGATTCGCCGTGGTCCGACAGGTACAGCATGGCGGTGTCGACTTTGCCCTGGTTGCTGCGCAACAGGTCGATCAGGGTCGACAGCACATGGTCGGTGTAGACCAGGGTGTTGTCGTAGCCATTGACGATGCTTTCCCGGCTGCAATTGTTCAGTGCGTTGCTCTCACACACCGGGGTGAAGCGCTCGTACTCCTTGGGGTAGCGCTTGAAGTACTCCGGACCGTGGCTGCCCATCTGGTGCAGGACCAGCACGGTGTCCTTGTCCAGGGTGTCGATAAAGCGCTGCAAGCCCTGCAGGAGGATTTCATCACGGCATTCACTGTTGGCGCAGAGCACCGGGTCCTTGAGGTTGCTGACATCTTCCAGGGTCACCCGGTCGCAGGTGCCCTTGCAGCCCGATTGGTTGTCCCGCCAGATCACATCCAGCCCAGCATGCTTGAGCACGTCCAGCAGGCCTTCTTCATTCTTCGCCTTGCTGGCGTCGTAGCCCTTGCGCCCCATGTTGGAGAACATGCAGGGCACCGAGACCGCGGTTTCCGTGCCGCATGAATGTACGTCGGTGAAGGCGATCAGCCCCGCTTCCTTGTCCAGTTGCGGTGTGGTGTCGCGCTCGTAGCCAAGAATGCCGAAGTTCTCGGCGCGGGCACTTTCGCCCACCACCAGTACGGTGAGGGATTTGCGCCCGTGGGTCTGCCAGGCCGGATTGCGCTGGGCGTCTTCGCCCAGCTTGACGAACGGTTGCTGCGCCGACTGCACTTGCTCGCGCAGGTAACCGATGGAGGCGCCGATGTAATTGCTCGGCACCACCATCACGCGCAATTCGTGGTGATTGCGAAACAACGAAGACAGGCCTTGATAGTTCAGCAGTGCCACGCCACCGATCACCACGGCCGAGGCGCCGACGACCAACACTTTACTGAGTAACTCACGGTGCCAGCGTCGATAACTAATCGGGGTCTTCCACAGAATAAAGGACGGCAGTACTCCCAATAACAAGGTGTACGCCAGCAACTTCAGTGACAATAAGTCACGCACTTCGGTGGCATTGGTCTCGGCCAAGTTGCGCAACATGCCGGCATCGATCAATACGCCGTACTGACTCATGAAATACGCCACACCGGCACTGGCCATGAACACCAGGGTCAGCACGGGTTTGAACAATGGACGCAAGGCCAGCAGGGTCAGGACCAGGTTGAAGGCACAGAGCAGCATGACACCGAACGCCACCCGCATGCCGATGCCCCGGGCATCGCTGGCGGTAATGTCGAACAGGTGTTGCCAGAGGACAGCGTTGTGGCCAGCCAACAGACACGCACTGGCAATCAACGTCGCCCATTCCGGGCGCACGGCTTTTATTTTAAACATGGGCGGTCTGCTTGTTCCTGAAGTAAGTGCCGCCAGCAAAGAACGAACTATTCTTTCCTGACCACAGCACAAACTTTAAGCAGCCATCCATCAATATTTCGTGAAAAAGACGCCAACAAATAGTGGGTTAACCACTGTTTGTCGGCGTCTTGTTTGTTAACTCTTGCTGTCTCACGCCTGATGCAAGTACCAGCGCCAGTCCTGCTCGCCGACTTCGCCCATGAACTGGCGATACTCGGCACGCTTGACCGCCAGGTAGACCCCGAGGAATGGCGCACCCAAGGCATCCCGGGCCCAGGCCGAACCTTCCAGCGCACGCAGGGTGGTCAGCCAGTCCGTGGGCAGCAGCTCCTTGGCCT
The DNA here is from genome assembly GCF_963970735.1 of Pseudomonas sp. RA_35y_Pfl2_P32. NCBI lineage: Bacteria > Pseudomonadati > Pseudomonadota > Gammaproteobacteria > Pseudomonadales > Pseudomonadaceae > Pseudomonas > Pseudomonas sp. RA_35y_Pfl2_P32. The sequence continues at coordinate 1,870 of NZ_CAXAQF010000022.1, read as the reverse complement.
GGGCGTAGCCGTTACCCTCGACCGGCGCTCCCGGGTCGCACTGCTCGCGAATGCCGCGATGAATACCGGCCAGGATGGCCGCGGCGGCCAGGTAGGGGTTGGCATCGGCGCCGCAGATGCGGTGCTCGATATGCCGCGAGAACGCCGGCCCACCGGGCACCCGCAGGCTCACGGTGCGGTTGTCGACGCCCCAGGTGGCGGCCAGTGGCGCATAACTGTTGGTCTGGAAGCGGCGATAGGAGTTGGCGTTGGGGCAGAACAACAGCAAGGAGTCGAGCAAGGTGCTGAGCATGCCACCGACCGCCTGGCGCAGCAGTGGCGTGCCATCGGGGGCGTCGCTGGCAAACAGGTTGTTGCCGTCCTTGTCGGCGATGCTGACGTGCATGTGCATGCCGGTACCGGCCAGGTCATCGAACGGTTTGGCCATGAAACAGGCACTCATCCCGTGCTTGTGGGCCACGCCCTTGACCAGGCGCTTGTAGCGCACCGCCTCGTCCATGGCTTGCAGGGCATCTTCGCGGTGTTCGAGGGTGATCTCGACCTGGCCCGGAGCGTATTCGGAGATCGCCGTGCGCGCGGGGATCCCCTGCAGCTTGCAGGCGGCGTAGAGGTCAGCGAGAAACGGCTCGATCTGCTCCAGCTCGCGCAACCCGTAGACCTGGGTCGAGCGCGGCCTTCCACCGTCGACGTCCCGCGCCGGTTGCGGCCGACCCTGGCTGTCGCGCTGCTGATCGAGCAGGTAGAACTCCAGTTCCGCGGCCATCACCGGGTAATAACCATCGGCCTTGAGCCCATCGATCACCTTGGCCAGCAAACGCCGAGGATCGGCCACGGTCGCCGGCATACCTTCTTGCGGGTGCATGCTGACCTGCACCGCCGCCGTCGGAATCTGCCGCCAGGGCATGCGCTGCAAACTGCCGCTGACCGGGTAGGCGCGGCAATCGATGTCGCCGACTTCCCAGACCAGCCCGGAGTTTTCCACGTCATCGCCATTGATGGTCAGGCCCAGAATGGTGCTGGGCAGCGGCCGCCCGCTCTGGTAAACCGCCAGCAACTCATCGCGATGCAACAGCTTGCCCCGGGGCACGCCGTTGTTATCGACAATGAACAGCTCGAACATTTCGATATCCGGGTTGGCTTGCAGAAAATCGCTGGCTTCTTGCAGGGAGGCAAAGGGGCTCGGGGCAACACTCATGGGAACGCTCGTATGTCCGGGTCAGGCAGGCGCGCAGGCACCGCCAGTCAGGCCCCGGCGCAACACCGGGGCCATTGAGGGGATTCAACGGGAAATACGCGCGTCCGGTGGGCGCGCATGGCGGCAGTGCCATAGCGCCCAAAAGGCCAGTTCCGAAGGCAGGGCAGACAGGTTCAAGGCGCTGGCGGGCAGGAATCGACGCCGAGACTGACGGCATGACGCACGAGCGCCAGGCACCGCGGCGGGGTGAGTGTCGATCGAGCAACCGTCCATAAGGCAAACCGCAGAACACAGAGGGCGAACAGCGTCACACGGGGCAATACGTCGTTAAATCCACACTTGAAGAACCTTGGTTGCAGATTCGCTAAACATTCATTCCCTGCAAGCTTGCTCGAAAAACCCCGCGCACACCGCCGCCCCTTTGTCTTTTACCGCCCTTGGCTGGCGGGCTCGGCAGCTGCGGGGGGGGTATACCCCCAGATCTATGGTGTGGCGGATATCGTCATCGCGGGCAAGCCCGCTCCCACAAAAGCAGGTCGGCCGGTAGACCGCCTCGCCCGCCCTTACCACTCAGGCCGACCGGCAGGTCGCCGTGCTCTGGCTTTTGATCTTGATCCACCCGCCCCATCGGCAGGCTGAGCGAAGGTGTCCATCAGGGGGGGGAGGCGCGTAGCG
>NZ_CAXAQF010000021.1:0-129775 GCF_963970735.1 Pseudomonas sp. RA_35y_Pfl2_P32 | reverse complement strand
CCGAACTCAGCAGTGAAACGATGCATCGCCGATGGTAGTGTGGGGTTTCCCCATGTGAGAGTAGGTCATCGTCAAGATTAAATTCCGAAACCCCTATCTGCGTATGCAGGTAGGGGTTTTGTTTTTGTCCGGGAGAAAGTTGGCGTGTAGGGTTTCTATGCAAGGGCGCGGGGCATGGCTATCATGCGGGCCTCATTGTGAGGCGATACTTGCATGCTGACGTTGTTAAAACTCTTGAAAGATGGTCGTTTCCATTCCGGGCAGGCGCTTGGCGTTGCTCTGGGAATCAGTCGGAGTGCTGTCTGGAAGCAGCTCCAGCATCTCGAGGCGGAGTTGGGTCTCACTATTCATAAGGTGCGCGGTCGCGGCTATCAGCTGCGCGCGCCACTGACGCTGCTCGATCCGGCCGGGATCGCTGAGCATTCGCCGTCCAGTCAATGGCCGGTGCTGGTTTTTGACTCGCTTGATTCAACCAATGCCGAAGCCCTGCGCTCAATCGAGGGCGGGGTGGCGGCGCCGTTCCTGGTGCTTGCGGAACGACAAACTACCGGTCGTGGTCGCCGGGGTCGCAAGTGGGTCAGTCCCTTTGCCGAAAACCTGTACTACAGCCTGGTGCTGCGCATCGAGGGTGGTATGCGCCAGCTGGAAGGCCTGAGCCTAGTGGTGGGCCTTGCAGTGATGCAGACCTTGAGAGACCTGGGCATTGCAGGTGCGGGGTTGAAGTGGCCTAACGATGTTCTGGTTGGCGAGAAAAAGATCGCCGGCATATTGTTGGAGCTGGTCGGAGATCCTGCTGACGTTTGCCATGTTGTCCTCGGTGTGGGGATCAACGTGAACATGCAGGAGGCTGATGAGGTCGATCAGCAGTGGACCTCCATGTATCTGGAGGCCGGCAAGGCGTTTGATCGCAATCTGCTAGTGGCGCACCTCGGTGGCGTGCTCCAGGAGCACCTGAATCGTCACCAGTCTGCAGGTTTTGCGGTACTACAGGCGCAGTGGGAGCAAGGGCACCTCTGGCAAGGGCGTGCGGTGTCACTGATTGCCGGGGTCAACCGGATTGACGGTGTGGTGATAGGCATCGACGGGCAAGGTGCGCTGCGCTTGAAAGTAGATGGCGTGGAAAAGGTTTTTAGTGGTGGCGAGCTAAGTTTGAGGCTGCGCGATGATTCTTGAGCTCGACTGTGGGAACAGCTTTATCAAGTGGCGTGTGCTGCATGCAGACGCCGCACATCTGGTTGCCGAGGGCGTGGTGGACTCGGACCTGGCCCTGCTGGACAGTTTGCGCGGGTGTGTGGGGCTGGATCTCAAGCACTGTCGCCTGGTCAGTGTGCGCACCAATGATGAAACGGCCGCGCTCGTGACAGCATTGGCCGATGCATTTGGTGTTGTCGCGTTGTGTGCGGCGCCGTCCAGGGCGATGTCCGGGCTTGAGAATGGATACGAGGATTTTCAGCGATTGGGGCTCGATCGCTGGCTGGCGATGCTCGGCGCCTACCATCTGGCTGCAGGGGCCTGCCTGGTGCTGGATTTCGGTACGGCCCTGACGGCCGACTTCATTGCTGCAGATGGCAAGCACTTGGGGGGATTCATTTGCCCAGGTATGCCCCTCATGCGTCATCAATTACGCACACATACTCGACGCATTCGTTATGACGATATTGCAGCCTCCCAGGCCCTGGAAAGTTTCGCTCCGGGTCGCAATACGGTTGAGGCGGTAGAGCGTGGCTGTTCATTGATGCTGCGTGGGTTCGTCCTGACTCAGCTGGAACTCGCGCGTGAGTACTGGGGTGAAGATTTTACCGTGTTTCTCACCGGCGGCGACGCGGACCTGGTGTCTGGAGTCGTCCCGCAAGCGCGGGTAGTGCCGGATCTTGTATTTGTGGGTCTGGCCATGGCCTGTCCATTGTCCTGAGGTTCTTATGCGTTGGTTGTTTCTGCTGTTGTTGGTTCTTAACGTCTTCTATTACGTCTGGCATCAGCAGGAGGCTCCCTTGCGTGCCAAGGACGTTACGCCGCTGAGTTTGTACCGTGGTTCGCAGCAGGATATCCGTCTGTTGAGTGAGAGCAAGGACTCCGCAGCGACGCGCGACAAGTCCAGGGTGGAGTCGGCGGATGAGGGCTGTCTGTACCTGGGCGGCTTTGCTCGTCAGGAGACGGCCAAGACATTCGAGGGGCGTCTGGCCGCGCTGGATATTAAGGTGCAGCAGCTGGCGACTTCCCTGCCAGATTCAGCCGGCTTCTGGATGCGCGTATCCCCGCAAACGCGGCATTTGGCCGATGATGCTGCCTTGCAGAAGCTTGTTAATGAATTCAATGAGTTAAAACATAAAATAATGCGGTGCGAGGGGGTTGCAACTGCTCAATAGGTTGCATAGAATGGCGCCCGCTACGCAGTGAAGGCCTTTAACGGCAAACATCGCGAAGCACGGTCAACGCAGCTAACCTCAGGTTTTTAATGAGAAAATGCTTGACAGAAGGCTGGCATGATGTAGAATGCCGGCTCGCTTAGGAGGGGTTCCCGAGCGGCCAAAGGGATCAGACTGTAAATCTGACGTCTACGACTTCGAAGGTTCGAATCCTTCCCCCTCCACCATTTTTAGCGTGAGCTGCAAGCTTACGCGGGTATAGTTTAGTGGTAGAACCTCAGCCTTCCAAGCTGATGATGCGGGTTCGATTCCCGCTACCCGCTCCAAGTTCGCAGGTTGTGCAAAGTGTTTCGCTCTTGTAGCTCAGTTGGTAGAGCACACCCTTGGTAAGGGTGAGGTCAGCGGTTCAAATCCGCTCAAGAGCTCCATATAACAAGGCAGATATGAAAATATCTGCCTTTGTTTTAATGGCTAGTGTGACTTGTTTAATTCTTCTCTGTAGGGGTGAATTCGATGGCTAAGGAAAAGTTCGAACGTAATAAGCCGCACGTCAACGTAGGCACCATTGGTCACGTCGACCACGGCAAGACTACTCTGACTGCTGCTCTGACTCGCGTCTGCTCCGAAGTATTCGGTTCGGCGAAGGTTGACTTCGACAAGATCGATAGCGCCCCTGAAGAAAAAGCTCGTGGCATTACCATTAACACCGCTCACGTTGAGTACGATTCGGCTGTGCGTCACTATGCGCACGTTGATTGCCCAGGTCACGCCGACTACGTAAAAAACATGATTACCGGTGCTGCTCAGATGGATGGAGCTATCCTGGTTTGCTCGGCCGCTGATGGTCCGATGCCGCAAACTCGTGAGCACATCCTGTTGTCCCGTCAGGTAGGTGTTCCGTACATCGTGGTCTTCCTGAATAAGGCTGACATGGTTGACGATGCTGAGCTGCTGGAGCTGGTTGAGATGGAAGTGCGTGACTTGCTCAGCACTTACGATTTCCCGGGTGACGACACTCCGATCATCATTGGTTCGGCGCTGATGGCGCTGAATGGTCAAGACGACAATGGGATGGGCACTACCGCCGTCAAGAAGTTGGTTGAGACTCTAGATACCTATATTCCGCAGCCTGAGCGCGCTATCGATAAGCCGTTCCTGATGCCAATTGAAGACGTATTCTCGATCTCTGGTCGTGGTACGGTTGTAACTGGTCGTGTTGAGCGTGGCATTGTTCGCATTCAGGAAGAAGTCGAGATCGTTGGTCTGCGTGATACGGTCAAGACGACTTGTACGGGTGTTGAGATGTTCCGCAAGCTGCTGGACGAAGGTCGTGCTGGTGAGAACTGCGGCGTACTGCTGCGTGGCACCAAGCGTGATGATGTTGAGCGTGGTCAGGTCCTGGTCAAGCCGGGTACTGTCAAGCCTCACACCAAGTTCACTGCAGAAGTTTACGTTCTGAGCAAGGAAGAGGGTGGTCGTCATACGCCATTCTTCAAAGGCTACCGTCCACAGTTCTACTTCCGGACCACGGATGTGACCGGTAACTGCGAGCTGCCGGAAGGCGTCGAAATGGTAATGCCGGGTGACAACATTCAGATGACTGTCACGCTGATCAAAACCATCGCGATGGAAGATGGTCTGCGTTTCGCTATTCGTGAAGGCGGTCGTACCGTCGGTGCCGGCGTCGTAGCCAAAGTAATCGAGTAAGTTGTTGTAATGTCTTTTTCAGGCCGGCATAATGGTCGGCCTGATTTTGTTTTAGGTCAGTAGCTCAATTGGCAGAGCGACGGTCTCCAAAACCGTAGGTTGGGGGTTCGATTCCCTCCTGACCTGCCAGATTCACTCAGTGTGTCTGGCTTTCTTTTCACAGGATCTTCATAGATGACTCCTAAAGCTGAAGCTCAAGGCTCTCGCTTCGATCTGCTTAAGTGGCTAGTAGTAGCTGCTTTGGTGGTTGTTGGCGTTGTTGGCAATCAGTATTACTCTGCTTCGCCGATCCTGTACCGTGTACTCGCTTTGCTTGCTATTGCCGCTGTAGCTGCCTTTGTAGGCCTGCAGACAGCGAAGGGCAAGTCTTTCTTTGTACTCGTTAAGGAAGCTCGCACCGAGATTCGTAAAGTCGTGTGGCCAACTCGCCAAGAAACCACGCAGACCACCCTGATTGTGGTGGCTGTTGTTCTGGTTATGGCGTTGCTGTTGTGGGGGCTTGATTCCCTGCTCGGTTGGCTTGTTTCCTTGATTGTTGGCTAAGGGTGTCCCGTGGCTAAGCGTTGGTACGTTGTGCATGCTTACTCGGGTTACGAGAAGCATGTCATGCGCTCGTTGGTAGAGCGCGTAAAGCTGGCTGGCATGGAAGATGGCTTCGGCGAAATTCTGGTTCCCACTGAAGAAGTGGTTGAAATGCGTAATGGCCAGAAACGCAAAAGCGAGCGCAAGTTCTTCCCTGGTTATGTGCTGGTGCAGATGGATATGAACGAGGGTACTTGGCACTTGGTCAAGGACACTCCTCGGGTGATGGGTTTCATCGGCGGTACTGCTGATAAACCTGCACCGATCACTGATAAAGAGGCAGAAGCGATTCTGCGTCGTGTTGCTGATGGTAGCGACAAGCCGAAGCCGAAGACGTTGTTCGAGCCGGGCGAAGTGGTTCGTGTCACCGACGGTCCGTTTGCCGATTTCAATGGCACGGTCGAAGAAGTTAACTACGAAAAGAGCCGGATCCAAGTGGCAGTGCTCATTTTCGGTCGCTCTACTCCGGTAGAGCTGGAGTTCAGCCAGGTCGAAAAGGTCTAGCCGAACAAGCATCCCAACCCCGCAGCCCTAGGCTGTGGGGTTTTGTCGTCACTGGGATAAACGCGCAAGTAACCGGGGAGCCTCTCGAGGCGTTTGAACCCGTAATTGGAGTGCCTCATGGCCAAGAAGATTACCGCTTACATCAAGCTGCAAGTGAAGGCCGCTCAGGCTAACCCAAGCCCACCTGTTGGTCCGGCCCTGGGTCAGCACGGCGTGAACATCATGGAATTCTGCAAGGCTTTCAACGCCCGTACTCAGGGTCTTGAGCCAGGTCTGCCGACTCCAGTGATCATCACTGTCTACAGCGACCGTAGCTTCACGTTCGAAACCAAGTCGACCCCTGCTTCGGTTCTGCTGAAGAAGGCTGCTGGTCTGACTAGCGGTTCCGCTCGTCCTAACACCGTTAAGGTTGGCACCGTAACTCGTGCTCAGCTGGAAGAAATCGCGAAAACCAAAAACGCGGATCTGACTGCAGCTGATATGGAAGCAGCCGTGCGTACTATCGCCGGTTCTGCTCGTAGCATGGGCCTTAACGTGGAGGGTGTGTAATGGCTAAGCTGACCAAGCGCCAAAAGGCTATCGCCGGCAAAATCGAAGCGGGCAAGTCCTACAACTTTGTAGACGCTGCTGCCCTGCTGACCGAGCTGTCGACTGTCAAGTTCAGCGAGTCCGTTGACGTTGCTGTAAACCTGGGCGTTGACCCACGTAAATCCGACCAGGTCGTTCGTAGCGCTACTGTGCTGCCACACGGTACTGGCAAGACTGTACGTGTTGCTGTTTTCACCCAAGGCCCGGCAGCTGAAGCTGCTCTGGCCGCTGGCGCCGATCGCGTTGGCATGGACGACCTGGCTGCCGAAATGAAAGGCGGCGACCTGAACTATGACGTAGTAATTGCCTCCCCGGATGCAATGCGCGTTGTAGGTCAGTTGGGTCAGATCCTCGGTCCACGTGGTCTGATGCCTAACCCTAAAGTCGGCACCGTAACTCCAGACGTAGCTACCGCGGTTAAAAACGCCAAGGCTGGTCAGGTTCGTTATCGCACCGACAAAAACGGCATCATCCACACTTCCGTTGGCAAAGTCGGTTTCGACGCCGTCAAGCTGAAGGAAAACGTTGAAGCCCTGATCGCTGATCTGAAGCGTATCAAGCCAGCTTCTTCGAAAGGTATCTACGTCAAGCGCGTTACCCTGAGCACCACTATGGGCCCAGGTCTGGTCATCGACCAAGGCTCGCTGGACGTATAAGCAATACATTGGCGTGAGAAATCACGCCAATTGAAAAATTGGGGTCCCTGCCTGGCGGGGGCTATCCAAGACCGTAGGCGACGCAAGTCTTAAACCACAAGCCTACGCAGATGGTGCTCCCGGTTCCTTACCGAATCAGACACCAAAACGACATCCGGCTCCGGCCAGATGAAACGGTAACAAGCAGGAGTTAAACCCGTGGCAATTAATCTCGAAGACAAGAAGGCCATCGTCGCTGAAGTCAACGAGGCTGCCAAAGCTGCTCTGTCCGCTGTCGTGGCTGATGCCCGTGGTGTGACAGTAGGCGCTATGACCGGACTCCGTAAAGAGGCTCGTGAAGCTGGCGTATACGTACGTGTTGTACGTAACACCCTGCTCAAGCGCGCTGTTGCTGACACTGAATACAGTGTCCTCAACGACGTGTTCACTGGCCCGACTCTGATCGCGTTCTCCAAAGATCATCCAGGCGCTGCTGCCCGTTTGTTCAAGGAATTCGCCAAGAGTCAGGATAAGTTCGAGATCAAGGCAGCTGCGTTCGAGGGCAAGTTCCTCGCAGCTAACCAAATCGACGTACTGGCAACACTGCCGACCCGTAACGAAGCTATTTCTCAGCTGATGAGCGTGATTCAAGGCGCTACCAGCAAGTTGGCTCGTACTCTGGCTGCAGTTCGCGAGCAAAAAGAAGCTGCCGCAGCCTAAGGCTGAGCACTTTCTCTCGCGTATTTTTGTTTATTTCGATGGCCGCGTAGGCCGTCCCCCAATTCAGGAAATACAGCAATGTCTATCTCCCAAGACGATATCCTCAACGCCGTAGCTGAAATGTCGGTTCTGCAGGTTGTTGAGCTGATCAAAGCTTTCGAAGAAAAATTCGGCGTTTCCGCTGCTGCTGCATCGGCAGGTCCTGCTGCTGCTGCCGCTGTTGTTGAAGAGCAAACCGAATTCAACGTCATGCTGACCGAAGCTGGCGAGAAGAAAGTAAACGTGATCAAGGCAGTACGTGAACTGACCGGTCTGGGCCTGAAAGAAGCCAAGGCTGTAGTTGACGGCGCTCCTGCCATGGTTCTGGAAGCTGTTTCGAAAGACGCAGCTGACAAAGCCAAAGCAACTCTGGAAGAAGCAGGCGCTAAAGTCGAGCTGAAGTAAGCTTCGACTTTGCGTTTCCAGCCCGAGCGTTAAGCGACAGGCTGATGGCTGGTGGCTCTTGCCACCGGCCTTTTTCCGTTATTGGCAGCCGATTGGGTCGGTGTCGATAACGTGCTGTAACCACCCGATGCGGTGGCGCAAACCATGGGGTTTGCACGATTTTCTGGCTGCTCCCGTCGGGAGGGGCCAAACAAGCAGGTGACCAAGCTGGGGAACGCTGATGGCTTACTCATATACTGAGAAAAAACGTATCCGCAAGGACTTTAGCAAGTTGCCGGACGTCATGGATGTGCCTTACCTCCTGGCCATCCAGCTGGATTCGTATCGTGAATTCTTGCAAGCGGGAGCGACTAAAGATCAGTTCCGCGACGTGGGCCTGCATGCGGCCTTCAAATCCGTTTTCCCGATCATCAGCTACTCCGGCAATGCTGCGCTGGAGTACGTCGGTTATCGCCTGGGCGAACCGGCATTTGATGTCAAAGAATGCGTATTGCGCGGTGTAACTTACGCCGTACCTTTGCGGGTAAAAGTGCGCCTGATCATTTTCGACAAAGAATCGTCGAACAAAGCGATCAAGGACATCAAAGAGCAAGAAGTCTACATGGGTGAAATCCCCCTGATGACTGAGAACGGTACCTTCGTAATCAACGGTACCGAGCGTGTAATCGTTTCCCAGCTGCACCGTTCCCCGGGCGTGTTCTTCGACCACGACCGTGGCAAGACGCACAGCTCTGGCAAACTCCTGTACTCGGCGCGGATCATTCCTTACCGCGGTTCGTGGCTGGACTTCGAGTTCGACCCGAAAGACTGCGTATTCGTGCGTATCGACCGTCGTCGCAAGCTGCCTGCATCGGTACTGCTGCGCGCGCTGGGCTATACCACTGAAGAAGTGCTGGACGCGTTCTACACCACCAACGTATTCCATGTGAAAGGCGAGAGCCTGAGCCTGGAGCTGGTGCCTCAGCGCCTGCGCGGTGAAATTGCGGTCCTGGATATTCTGGATGACAAAGGCAAGGTTATTGTCGAGCAAGGTCGTCGTATCACTGCTCGTCACATCAACCAGCTGGAAAAAGCCGGGATCAAAGAGCTGGAAGTACCTCTGGACTACGTCCTGGGCCGTACTACCGCCAAGGTCATCGTGCACCCGGCAACCGGCGAAATCCTGGCAGAGTGCAACACCGAGCTGAACACCGAGATCCTGGCGAAAATCGCCAAGTCCCAGGTTGTCCGCATCGAGACTCTGTACACCAACGATATCGACTGCGGTCCGTTCGTCTCCGACACCCTGAAGATCGACTCCACCAGCAACCAATTGGAAGCGCTGGTCGAAATCTATCGCATGATGCGTCCAGGCGAGCCGCCAACCAAAGACGCTGCCGAGACCCTGTTCAACAACCTGTTCTTCAGTCCTGAGCGCTATGACCTGTCTGCGGTCGGCCGGATGAAGTTCAACCGTCGTATCGGTCGTACCGAGATCGAAGGTTCGGGCGTGCTGTGCAAGGAAGACATCGTCGCGGTACTGAAGACCCTGGTCGACATCCGTAACGGTAAAGGCATCGTCGATGACATTGACCACCTGGGTAACCGTCGTGTTCGCTGCGTAGGCGAAATGGCCGAGAACCAGTTCCGCGTTGGCCTGGTGCGTGTTGAGCGTGCGGTCAAAGAGCGTCTGTCGATGGCTGAAAGCGAAGGCCTGATGCCGCAAGATCTGATCAACGCCAAGCCCGTGGCTGCGGCGGTGAAAGAGTTCTTCGGTTCCAGCCAGCTGTCCCAGTTCATGGACCAGAACAACCCGTTGTCCGAGATCACCCACAAGCGTCGTGTCTCTGCACTCGGCCCTGGCGGTCTGACGCGTGAGCGTGCTGGCTTTGAAGTCCGTGACGTACACCCGACTCACTACGGTCGTGTCTGCCCGATTGAAACGCCGGAAGGTCCGAACATCGGTCTGATCAACTCCCTGGCTGCCTATGCGCGCACCAACCAGTACGGCTTCCTCGAGAGCCCGTACCGTGTGGTGAAAGACGCTCTGGTCACCGACGAGATCGTGTTCCTGTCCGCCATCGAAGAAGCTGATCACGTGATCGCTCAGGCTTCGGCCACGATGAACGACAAAAAAGTGCTGATCGACGAGCTGGTAGCTGTTCGTCACCTGAACGAGTTCACCGTCAAGGCGCCGGAAGACGTCACCCTGATGGACGTATCGCCGAAGCAGGTAGTTTCGGTTGCAGCGTCGCTGATCCCGTTCCTCGAGCACGATGACGCCAACCGTGCGTTGATGGGCTCGAACATGCAGCGTCAAGCTGTACCCACCCTGCGCGCTGACAAGCCGCTGGTCGGTACCGGCATGGAGCGTAACGTAGCCCGTGACTCCGGCGTTTGCGTCGTAGCTCGTCGTGGCGGTGTTATTGACTCCGTCGACGCCAGCCGTATCGTGGTTCGTGTTGCTGATGACGAAGTTGAAACCGGCGAAGCTGGTGTCGACATCTACAACCTGACCAAGTACACCCGCTCCAACCAGAACACCTGCATCAACCAGCGTCCGCTGGTGCGTAAAGGTGATCGGGTTCAGCGTAGCGACATCATGGCCGACGGCCCGTCCACCGACATGGGTGAGCTGGCACTGGGTCAGAACATGCGCATCGCCTTCATGGCATGGAACGGCTTCAACTTCGAAGACTCCATCTGCCTGTCGGAACGTGTTGTTCAGGAAGACCGCTTTACCACGATCCACATCCAGGAATTGACCTGTGTGGCACGTGACACCAAGCTTGGGCCAGAGGAAATCACTGCCGACATCCCTAACGTGGGTGAAGCGGCACTGAACAAGCTGGACGAAGCCGGTATCGTTTACGTAGGTGCTGAAGTAGGCGCAGGCGACATCCTGGTGGGTAAGGTCACTCCGAAAGGCGAGACCCAACTGACTCCGGAAGAAAAACTGCTGCGTGCGATCTTCGGTGAAAAAGCCAGCGACGTTAAAGACACTTCCCTGCGCGTACCAACCGGTACCAAGGGCACAGTCATCGACGTACAGGTCTTCACCCGTGACGGCGTTGAGCGTGATGCGCGTGCACTGTCCATCGAGAAGACTCAACTCGACGAGATCCGCAAGGATCTGAACGAAGAGTTCCGTATCGTTGAAGGCGCGACTTTCGAACGTCTGCGTTCCGCTCTGGTCGGCCACAAAGCCGAAGGCGGCGCCGGCCTGAAGAAAGGTCAGGACATCACCGACGAAGTACTCGACGGTCTTGAGCACGGCCAGTGGTTCAAACTGCGCATGGCTGAAGATGCTCTGAACGAGCAGCTCGAGAAGGCCCAGGCCTACATCGTTGATCGCCGCCGTCTGCTGGACGACAAGTTCGAAGACAAGAAGCGCAAACTGCAGCAGGGCGATGACCTGGCTCCAGGCGTGCTGAAAATCGTCAAGGTTTACCTGGCAATCCGTCGCCGCATCCAGCCGGGCGACAAGATGGCCGGTCGTCACGGTAACAAAGGTGTGGTCTCCGTGATCATGCCGGTTGAAGACATGCCGCACGATGCCAATGGCACCCCGGTCGACGTGGTCCTCAACCCACTGGGCGTACCTTCGCGTATGAACGTTGGTCAGATTCTCGAAACCCACCTGGGCCTCGCGGCCAAGGGCCTGGGCGAGAAGATCAACCGCATGATCGAAGAGCAGCGTAAAGTTGCCGAGCTGCGCAAGTTCCTGCACGAGATCTACAACGAGATCGGCGGGCGTCAGGAAAGTCTGGATGACTTCTCCGACCAGGAAATCCTGGATCTGGCGAAAAACCTGCGTGGCGGCGTGCCAATGGCCACTCCAGTGTTCGACGGCGCCAAGGAAAGCGAAATCAAGGCCATGCTGAAACTGGCAGACCTGCCAGAAAGCGGCCAGATGCAGCTGACCGACGGCCGTACCGGCAACAAGTTCGAGCGTCCGGTTACCGTTGGCTACATGTACATGCTGAAGCTGAACCACTTGGTAGACGACAAGATGCACGCTCGTTCTACCGGTTCGTACAGCCTGGTTACCCAGCAGCCGCTGGGTGGTAAGGCGCAGTTCGGTGGTCAGCGTTTCGGGGAGATGGAGGTCTGGGCACTGGAAGCATACGGTGCTGCATACACTCTGCAAGAAATGCTCACAGTGAAGTCGGACGATGTGAACGGCCGGACCAAGATGTACAAAAACATCGTGGACGGCGATCACCGTATGGAGCCGGGCATGCCCGAGTCCTTCAACGTGTTGATCAAAGAAATTCGTTCCCTCGGCATCGATATCGATCTGGAAACCGAATAACACGTGACGTGAATCGAGAGCGGGGCAGGATTGCCCGCTCTCTGCTCCGCCAGGAGGAAAGGCCTTGAAAGACCTACTGAATTTGCTGAAAAACCAGGGTCAAGTCGAAGAGTTCGACGCCATCCGTATCGGATTGGCATCGCCTGAGATGATCCGTTCGTGGTCGTTCGGTGAAGTTAAAAAGCCGGAAACCATCAACTACCGTACGTTCAAACCTGAGCGTGACGGCCTGTTCTGCGCCAAGATCTTTGGCCCGGTAAAGGATTACGAGTGCCTGTGCGGTAAGTACAAGCGCTTGAAACACCGTGGTGTGATCTGCGAGAAGTGCGGCGTTGAAGTTGCACTGGCAAAAGTTCGTCGTGAGCGCATGGCGCACATCGAACTGGCCTCGCCAGTTGCCCACATCTGGTTCCTGAAATCGCTGCCGTCGCGTATCGGCTTGCTGATGGACATGACCCTGCGTGATATCGAGCGCGTTCTCTACTTCGAGAGCTACGTCGTTATCGATCCAGGCATGACCACCCTTGAAAAAGGTCAGTTGCTCAACGACGAGCAGTACTTCGAAGCGCTGGAAGAGTTCGGCGACGACTTTGATGCCCGCATGGGTGCTGAAGCTGTCCGTGAACTGCTGCACGCTATCGACCTGGAGCACGAGATTGGCCGCCTGCGCGAAGAAATTCCGCAAACCAACTCGGAAACCAAAATCAAGAAGCTGTCCAAGCGTCTGAAGTTGATGGAAGCCTTCCAGGGTTCCGGCAATCTTCCAGAATGGATGGTGCTGACCGTTCTGCCGGTTCTGCCGCCAGATCTGCGTCCGCTGGTCCCGCTGGATGGCGGTCGCTTCGCGACTTCCGACCTCAACGATCTGTATCGTCGAGTGATCAACCGTAACAACCGCTTGAAGCGCCTGCTTGATCTGTCCGCTCCGGACATCATCGTGCGCAACGAAAAGCGTATGTTGCAGGAAGCCGTCGATGCACTGCTCGACAACGGTCGTCGTGGCCGCGCTATCACTGGTTCCAACAAGCGTCCTCTGAAATCCCTGGCTGACATGATCAAGGGTAAACAAGGTCGTTTCCGTCAGAACTTGCTCGGTAAGCGTGTTGACTACTCCGGTCGTTCGGTAATTACCGTAGGTCCGACCCTGCGTCTGCACCAGTGCGGTCTGCCGAAGAAAATGGCTCTCGAACTGTTCAAGCCGTTCATTTTCGGCAAGCTGGAAATGCGTGGTCTGGCGACCACCATCAAAGCAGCCAAGAAAATGGTCGAGCGCGAGCTGCCAGAGGTTTGGGACGTTCTCGCTGAAGTGATCCGTGAACACCCGGTTCTCCTCAACCGTGCACCGACCCTTCACCGTCTGGGTATCCAGGCGTTTGAACCGGTACTGATCGAAGGTAAGGCTATCCAGCTGCACCCACTGGTCTGCGCCGCGTACAACGCCGACTTCGACGGTGACCAAATGGCCGTGCACGTACCGCTGACGCTGGAAGCCCAGCTCGAAGCGCGTGCGTTGATGATGTCGACCAACAACATTCTGTCGCCAGCCAACGGTGAGCCAATCATCGTTCCGTCGCAGGACGTTGTATTGGGTCTGTACTACATGACGCGTGAAGCGATCAACGCCAAGGGCGAAGGTCGTGTGTTCGCGGATCTGCAGGAAGTTGACCGTGTGTTCCGTGCTGGCGAAGCCGCACTGCACGCGAAAGTCAAAGTGCGGATCAACGAAACCGTCAACGACCGTGATGGCGGCAGCGTGACCAACACCCGTATCGTCGACACCACTGTCGGTCGTGCGCTGTTGTTCCAGGTTGTGCCAAAAGGTCTGTCGTACGACGTCGTCAACCTGCCAATGAAGAAAAAGGCGATCTCCAAGCTGATCAACCAGTGCTACCGCGTGGTTGGTTTGAAAGAGACCGTGATCTTCGCTGACCAGTTGATGTACACCGGTTTTGCCTATTCGACCATTTCCGGCGTTTCCATCGGTGTTAACGACTTCGTTATCCCGGATGAAAAAGCCCGCATCATCGGTGCTGCTACCGACGAAGTGAAAGAAATCGAAAGTCAGTACGCCTCCGGCCTGGTAACCCAGGGCGAGAAGTACAACAAAGTGATCGACCTTTGGTCCAAGGCGAACGACGAAGTTTCCAAGGCGATGATGGCCAACCTCTCGAAAGAGAAAGTCATCGACCGTCATGGCGTCGAAGTCGAGCAAGAGTCCTTCAACTCGATGTACATGATGGCCGACTCGGGCGCACGGGGTTCTGCTGCGCAGATCCGTCAGCTCGCCGGTATGCGTGGCTTGATGGCCAAGCCGGACGGCTCCATCATTGAAACGCCGATTACTGCGAACTTCCGTGAAGGTTTGAGCGTACTCCAGTACTTCATCTCCACTCACGGTGCTCGTAAAGGTCTGGCGGATACCGCGTTGAAAACCGCTAACTCCGGTTACCTGACTCGTCGTCTGGTAGACGTGGCACAAGATCTGGTTGTAACCGAGATCGACTGCGGCACCGAGCACGGCTTGCTGATGACTCCGCACATTGAAGGCGGTGACGTTGTAGAGCCGCTGGGTGAGCGCGTATTGGGTCGTGTTATCGCCCGTGACGTGTTCAAGCCAGGTACCGAGGACGTTATCGTTCCTGCCGGCACCCTGGTAGACGAGAAGTGGGTCGAGTTCATCGAGCTGAACAGCATCGACGAAGTGATCGTGCGTTCGCCGATCAGTTGCGAAACCCGCTACGGTATCTGCGCCAAGTGCTACGGCCGTGACCTGGCTCGTGGTCACCAGGTGAACATCGGTGAAGCG
The DNA here is from genome assembly GCF_963970735.1 of Pseudomonas sp. RA_35y_Pfl2_P32. NCBI lineage: Bacteria > Pseudomonadati > Pseudomonadota > Gammaproteobacteria > Pseudomonadales > Pseudomonadaceae > Pseudomonas > Pseudomonas sp. RA_35y_Pfl2_P32. Next base: position 115,129 of record NZ_CAXAQF010000021.1, on the reverse strand, counting down.
GTTGGCGTTATCGCTGCCCAGTCCATCGGTGAGCCGGGTACCCAGCTGACCATGCGTACGTTCCACATTGGTGGTGCGGCAAGCCGGACCTCCGCAGCCGACAGCGTTCAGGTGAAGAATGGCGGTACCGTCCGTCTGCACAACCTGAAGCACGTTGAGCGAGTGGATGGTTGCCTGGTTGCTGTGTCCCGTTCCGGTGAGCTGGCGATCGCTGATGACTACGGTCGTGAGCGTGAGCGCTACAAGCTGCCGTACGGTGCTGTGATTTCGGTTAAAGAAGGTGACAAGGTCGACGCTGGCGCAATCGTGGCCAAGTGGGACCCGCACACTCACCCAATCGTTACCGAAATGAAAGGTACCGTGACCTACGTGGGCATGGAAGAAGGCATCACGATCAAGCGTCAGACTGACGAATTGACCGGTATGACCAACATTGAAGTACTCGACGCCAAAGATCGTCCAGCTGCCGGTAAGGACATCCGTCCTGCCGTGAAGATGGTCGACGACAACGGCAAGGATCTGTTGCTGCCAGGCACTGACGTAATCGCTCAGTACTTCCTGCCAGCCAACGCCCTGGTCGGTGTAGCGGATGGTGCGAAAATCGCGATCGGTGATGTTATCGCGCGTATTCCGCAAGAGACTTCGAAGACCCGCGACATCACCGGTGGTCTGCCGCGTGTTGCCGACTTGTTCGAAGCACGTCGTCCGAAAGAAGCCTCGATTCTGGCTGAAGTCAGCGGCACCATCGCGTTCGGTAAAGAGACCAAAGGCAAGCGCCGTCTGGTTATCACTCCGAACGACGGTACCGATCCGTACGAAGAGCTGATTCCTAAGTGGCGTCACCTGAACGTCTTCGAAGGCGAACAGGTAAATCGCGGCGAAGTTATCTCCGACGGCCCGAGCGATCCACACGACATCCTGCGTCTGCTGGGTGTGAGTGCGCTGGCCAAGTACATCGTTAACGAGATCCAGGACGTTTACCGTCTGCAAGGCGTGAAAATCAACGATAAGCACATCGAGACCATCCTGCGTCAGATGCTGCGTAAAGTTGAAATCGCTGAATCCGGCGATTCCACTTTCATCAAGGGCGACCAGATGGAATTGACTCACGTCCTGGTAGAGAACGAGCGTTTGGCTGGCGACGACAAGTTCGTCTCCAAGTTCACCCGCGTTCTGCTGGGTATCACCAAGGCGTCGTTGTCCACCGAATCGTTCATCTCGGCGGCCTCTTTCCAAGAGACCACTCGTGTACTGACCGAAGCGGCGGTAACCGGCAAGCGCGATTACCTGCGCGGCCTGAAAGAAAACGTGGTCGTGGGTCGTCTGATCCCGGCTGGTACCGGTCTGGCTTATCACAGCGAGCGCAAGCGTCGCCGTGATGCTGACAAACCGTTGCGCGTAAGCGCCAGTGAAGTGGAAGCTGCACTGACCGAAGCGCTGAACTCGAGCGGTAACTGAGTTCTGCGATAAATGAGCGTAAGGCCCTGACCGCTCCGTTCGTCGAATCGAGACAATTTGTCGAGGCTCGATGGGTGGGGAGGTTGGGGCCTTGCCTTGACTGGGGACAAGATCCTCTTTAGACTCTTGTACCCCTAAATTTGGCGGGAACTCGTTCCTGCCATTTTGCTTTTCTTGCAAGACAATAGCGTCGCAAGACAACAGTGGAGCTAGTAGATGGCAACTATCAACCAGCTGGTACGTCAGCCGCGTAAGCGTATCGTCGAGAAATCCGACGTGCCTGCGCTGCAGAACTGCCCGCAACGTCGTGGCGTATGCACCCGTGTGTATACCACCACGCCGAAAAAACCTAACTCGGCACTGCGTAAAGTATGCCGTGTGCGTCTGACCAACGGTTTCGAGGTTTCCTCGTACATCGGTGGTGAAGGCCACAACCTGCAAGAGCACAGCGTGGTACTGATCCGCGGTGGTCGTGTAAAAGACTTGCCAGGTGTTCGTTATCACACCGTACGCGGCTCCTTGGATACTTCCGGCGTTAAAGGTCGTAACCAGGGTCGTTCGAAGTACGGTACCAAGAAGCCTAAGTAGTAGCGGCTTTTTGTAAAAACTGAATCATCTTATTTTCTGAGTCGATAAGAGTAAGGTCGGAGGCGTCCCGTAAGGGCACCGATTCCGAGCGAACCTGAAGACCGTTTGAGGGCTTATCCATGCCAAGAAGACGCGTAGCAGCCAAGCGCGAAGTGCTTGACGATCCAAAATACGGAAGCCAAATCCTGGCCAAGTTCATGAACCACGTGATGGAAAGCGGCAAGAAAGCCGTTGCCGAGCGTATCGTTTATGGCGCGCTGGAAAAGGTTAAAGAACGCAAGAACAGCGATCCCCTGGAAATCTTCGAGAAAGCTCTCGACGCCATCGCTCCGCTGGTCGAAGTGAAGTCGCGCCGTGTAGGCGGTGCTACTTACCAGGTTCCGGTCGAAGTTCGCCCGTCCCGTCGTAACGCCCTGGCAATGCGCTGGTTGGTAGACTTCGCCCGCAAGCGCGGCGAGAAGTCTATGGCTCTGCGTTTGGCCGGCGAACTGTTGGACGCTGCTGAAGGTAAAGGTGCTGCTGTTAAGAAGCGTGAAGACGTGCACCGTATGGCCGAAGCCAACAAAGCTTTCTCGCACTACCGCTTCTAATTTTAGCTTCACTAATTTTGCGAGGGCTTTATGGCTCGTACTACTCCGATTAGTCGCTACCGTAACATCGGTATCGTCGCTCACGTGGATGCTGGTAAAACCACCACCACCGAGCGCGTCCTTTTTTACACTGGCAAAAGTCACAAGATGGGCGAGGTGCATGACGGCGCCGCGACCACAGACTGGATGGTGCAGGAGCAGGAGCGTGGTATTACCATTACTTCTGCTGCCATCACCGCCTTCTGGAAAGGTTCTGCCAAGCAGTACAAAGACGAGCATCGCTTCAACGTAATCGATACCCCGGGCCACGTAGACTTCACTATTGAAGTTGAGCGTTCCCTGCGTGTACTCGACGGCGCTGTCGTTGTGTTCTGCGGTACCTCGGGCGTTGAGCCTCAGTCGGAAACCGTATGGCGTCAAGCCAACAAATACGGCGTCCCGCGTCTTGTTTACGTCAACAAGATGGACCGTGCTGGTGCGAACTTCCTGCGCGTGATCGGTCAGATCAAGCAGCGTCTGGGTCACACTCCGGTGCCAATCCAGTTGGCCATTGGTTCGGAAGATAACTTCCAGGGGCAGATCGATCTGCTCAACATGGAAGCGGTCTACTGGAACGATGCCGACAAGGGCATGACTCCACGTCGTGAAGCTATCCCTGCTGAACTGCAGGAGCTGGCTGACGAATGGCGCAACAACATGGTTGAGGCTGCTGCCGAAGCCAACGAAGAGCTGATGAACAAGTACCTTGAGGGTGAAGAACTCACCAACGAGGAAATCAAGGCTGCTCTGCGTCAGCGTACTATCGCTGGTGAGATCGTCTTGGCTGTTTGCGGTTCTTCCTTCAAGAACAAGGGTGTTCCCCTGGTTCTCGACGCTGTTATCGACTACCTGCCTGCACCTACCGATATTCCAGCCATCAAGGGTACTGACCCGGATGACGAGACTATCGAGCTGGAGCGTCATGCAGACGATGCGGAGCCGTTCTCGGCTCTGGCGTTCAAGATCGCTACCGACCCATTCGTGGGTACTTTGACCTTCGTCCGCGTTTACTCGGGCGTGTTGAGCTCCGGCGACGGCGTGATCAACTCGGTTAAAGGCAAGAAAGAGCGTGTGGGTCGTATGGTGCAAATGCACGCAAACGCCCGTGAAGAGATCAAGGAAGTGCGCGCTGGTGACATCGCGGCCCTGATCGGCATGAAGGACGTCACCACTGGTGAAACCCTCTGCAACGCTGACAAGCCAATCATCCTGGTTCGCATGGACTTCCCGGAGCCGGTTATTTCGGTTGCCGTAGAGCCTAAGACCAAGGACGACCAGGAAAAAATGGGTATCGCTCTGGGCAAGCTTGCTCAGGAAGATCCATCTTTCCGCGTTAAAACCGATGAAGAGACTGGTCAAACGATCATCTCTGGCATGGGCGAGTTGCACCTGGACATCCTGGTTGACCGGATGCGCCGTGAGTTCAACGTCGAAGCCAACATCGGCAAGCCTCAGGTTTCCTATCGTGAGCGCATCACGAAGAACTGCGAAATCGAAGGCAAGTTCGTTCGTCAGTCCGGCGGTCGTGGCCAGTTCGGTCACTGCTGGATTCGTTTTGCTCCTGCTGACGAAGGTCAGGAAGGTCTGCAATTCCTGAACGAAGTAGTAGGTGGTGTGGTTCCTAAGGAATACATCCCGGCTATCCAGAAGGGTATCGAAGAGCAGATGAAGAACGGCGTTGTTGCCGGCTATCCGCTGATCGGCCTGAAGGCTACCGTGTTTGATGGTTCTTACCACGACGTCGACTCCAACGAGATGGCGTTCAAGGTGGCTGCTTCCATGGCGACCAAGCAACTGGCCCAGAAGGGCGGTGGTGAGTTGCTCGAGCCGATCATGGCGGTAGAAGTTGTTACGCCTGAAGACTACATGGGTGACGTGATGGGCGACCTTAACCGTCGTCGCGGCATGATCCTGGGTATGGAAGACACGGTTTCCGGCAAGGTAATTCGTGCTGAAGTGCCGCTGGGTGAGATGTTCGGTTATGCAACCGACGTTCGTTCCATGTCCCAAGGTCGCGCAAGCTACTCCATGGAATTCAAAAAATACAATCCAGCTCCGACGCACATCGTCGAAACTGTCACCAAAAAACAAGGCTGATTCAGCCCTTTAGGCAAGGAGTTAATTGTCGTGGCTAAAGAAAAATTTGATCGTTCCCTACCGCACGTCAACGTTGGCACCATCGGTCACGTCGACCACGGTAAAACCACGCTGACTGCTGCTCTGACTCGCGTCTGCTCCGAAGTTTTCGGTTCGGCTGTTGTTGCTTTCGACAAAATCGACAGCGCTCCAGAAGAAAAGGCTCGTGGTATCACCATCAACACCGCGCACGTTGAATACAACTCGCTGATCCGTCACTACGCTCACGTTGACTGCCCAGGTCACGCTGACTACGTGAAGAACATGATCACCGGTGCTGCTCAGATGGACGGCGCTATCCTGGTTTGCTCGGCCGCTGATGGTCCGATGCCACAAACCCGTGAGCACATCCTGCTGTCCCGTCAGGTTGGCGTTCCGTACATCGTTGTCTTCCTGAACAAGGCTGACATGGTAGACGACGCTGAGCTGCTGGAACTGGTTGAGATGGAAGTGCGCGATCTGCTGAGCACTTACGACTTCCCAGGTGACGACACTCCGATCATCATCGGTTCGGCTCTGATGGCTCTGAACGGCCAAGACGACAACGAAATGGGCACCACTGCCGTTCGTAAACTGGTTGAAACTCTGGACAGCTACATCCCAGATCCAGTTCGTGTTATCGACAAGCCGTTCCTGATGCCAATCGAAGACGTATTCTCGATCTCGGGTCGCGGTACTGTTGTAACTGGTCGTATCGAGCGCGGTATCGTCAAGGTTCAGGATCCACTGGAAATCGTTGGTCTGCGTGACACTACCGTCACCACCTGCACCGGTGTTGAAATGTTCCGTAAGCTGCTCGACGAAGGTCGTGCTGGCGAGAACTGCGGCGTGCTGCTGCGCGGCACCAAGCGTGACGACGTTGAGCGTGGCCAGGTTCTGGTCAAGCCAGGTTCGGTTAAGCCGCACACTACCTTCGAAGCTGAAGTGTACGTGTTGAGCAAAGAAGAAGGCGGTCGTCACACTCCGTTCTTCAAAGGCTACCGTCCACAGTTCTACTTCCGGACCACTGACGTGACCGGTAACTGCGAACTGCCGGAAGGCGTTGAAATGGTAATGCCAGGCGACAACATCAAAATGGTTGTCACCCTGATCAAAACCATCGCAATGGAAGATGGTCTGCGTTTCGCTATCCGTGAAGGCGGTCGTACCGTCGGCGCTGGCGTCGTAGCCAAAATTATCGCTTAAGTAAGTGATGACTTGAAAAAAGCCCCCGCTCAGCGGGGGCTTTTTTTATTGAGTTGACACTGTGATAGCCCGTCTATAGAATTGCGCCTCCTTTTAACGGGCGTATTGCGCTCGCTGGGAATAGCAGCCGGAGTCTGAAATCCAATGCAAAATCAGCAAATCCGTATCAGGTTGAAGGCTTTTGACCATCGCCTGATCGACCAATCCACCCAGGAAATCGTGGAAACCGCGAAACGTACTGGTGCTCAAGTGCGTGGTCCAATTCCACTGCCTACCCGTAAAGAGCGGTTCACCGTTCTGGTCTCCCCGCACGTCAACAAAGACGCGCGTGACCAGTACGAGATCCGTACTCATAAGCGCGTTCTGGACATCGTCCAGCCAACGGATAAAACCGTTGATGCACTTATGAAGCTTGATCTTGCGGCCGGTGTGGAAGTGCAGATCAGCCTCGGCTAAGACTCGGTCTTAGTCGTGTAACGCTCTGAAATGGGCGGCCATAGCGGGTGAAAGCCCCGTACACTCATGAGGTTTACAACATGACTATTGGTGTAGTCGGTCGTAAATGCGGTATGACCCGTATTTTCACCGAAGAAGGTGTCTCCATTCCGGTCACGGTCATTGAGATCGAGCCGAATCGCGTCACCCAGTTCAAAACTGAAGAAACCGATGGCTATCGTGCAGTGCAAGTCACTGTCGGCGAGCGTCGCGCTTCGCGTGTTACAGCTGCTCAAGCTGGCCACTTCGCTAAAGCGAACGTTGCCGCTGGTCGTACCGTAATGGAATTCCGCCTTGAAGAAGGCGAGTACCAGGCCGGCGATCTGATCAACGCTGAAATCTTCGCCGCTGGTCAACTGGTTGATGTAACCGGTCAGTCCAAGGGTAAAGGCTTCCAGGGTACGATCAAGCGTTGGAACTTCCGCGGGCAAGATAATACCCACGGTAACTCCGTGTCCCACCGCGTTCCAGGCTCTATCGGCCAGTGCCAGACTCCTGGTCGTGTATTCAAGGGCAAAAAAATGTCCGGTCATATGGGCGCTGAGCGCGTGACCGTGCAGTCCCTCGAAGTAGTGCGCGTGGACGCTGAACGCAATCTGTTGTTGGTCAAGGGCGCTGTTCCTGGCGCTACTGGCGGCAACTTGGTTGTACGTCCAGCAGCCAAGGCTCGCGGTTAAGGGGAAGCTGACATGCAATTAAATGTAAATGACGCTCAAGCGATCGAAGTTTCCGAACTGACATTTGGCGGCGAATTCAACGAGACGCTGGTTCACCAAGCAGTCGTGGCCTACATGGCCGGCGGCCGTCAAGGTAGCAAGCAGCAAAAGACCCGTTCCGACGTTCGTGGCGGCGGCAAGCGCCCATGGCGTCAGAAAGGTACTGGCCGTGCTCGTGCCGGTACTATCCGTAGCCCAATCTGGCGCGGCGGCGGCACCACTTTCGCAGCTCGTCCACAGGATCACTCCCAGAAGCTGAACAAGAAGATGTATCGCGCAGCAATGCGTTCCATCCTTGCTGAGCTGGTGCGTACTGATCGTCTGGTCGTGGTTCAGGATTTCGCCGTTGAAACGCCGAAAACCAAAGACCTGCTGGGCAAACTGAACAACATGAGCCTGACCGACGTTCTGATCGTGTCGGACGCTGTTGATCAGAACCTGTACCTGGCTGCTCGTAACCTGCCACACGTTGATGTACGTGACGTGCAAGGTTCCGATCCAGTTAGTCTGATCGCATACGACAAGGTGTTGATCACCGTGTCGGCCGTGAAGAAATTCGAGGAGCTGCTGGGATGAACCAGGAACGCGTATTTAAAGTTCTGCTTGGCCCGCACGTTTCCGAGAAGGCTACGGTTCTGGCAGACAAGAAAGGCCAGTTCGTTTTCAAGGTTGCTACTGATGCAACCAAGCTGGAAATCAAGAAGGCCGTCGAAAGCCTGTTCAGCGTGAAAGTAGAGCGTGTTACTACCCTGAATGTTCTGGGTAAGAGCAAGCGCACTGCTCGCGGTCTGGGCAAGCGTAATGACTGGAAGAAGGCAGTAATCTCCCTTCAGCCAGGCCAAGATCTCGATTTCAGCAGCAGTGCTGAGTAAGGAAGGGGTGCATCATGGCAATCGTTAAATGCAAACCGACTTCCCCTGGCCGCCGTTTTGTGGTCAAGGTGGTCAACCAGGAGCTGCATAAAGGCGCTCCTCACGCACCGCTGCTCGAGAAAAAATCGAAGACTGGTGGTCGTAACAATAATGGCCGTATTACTACCCGTCACATCGGTGGTGGTCATAAGCAGCATTATCGTATGGTCGATTTCCGTCGCAACGACAAAGATGGCATCGTCGCCACTGTCGAGCGTATCGAATACGATCCAAACCGTACTGCTCACATCGCACTGCTGTGCTACGCAGACGGCGAGCGCCGCTACATCATCGCCCCTAAGGGCGTGAGTGCTGGCGACCAGCTGATCGCAGGCGCACTGGCTCCAATCAAGCCAGGCAACGCTCTGCAACTGCGCAACATTCCAGTCGGTTCCACCGTACACGGCATCGAACTGAAGCCGGGTAAAGGCGCTCAGATCGCTCGTTCCGCTGGTGCTTCGGCTCAGTTGATCGCTCGTGAAGGCGTTTACGTGACCCTGCGTCTGCGTTCCGGTGAAATGCGTAAAGTCCTGGCTGAATGCCGTGCGACCCTGGGCGAAGTCTCGAACTCCGAGCACAGCCTGCGTTCGCTGGGTAAAGCTGGTGCCAAACGCTGGCGTGGCGTTCGCCCAACCGTTCGTGGTGTTGCCATGAACCCGGTTGACCACCCACATGGTGGTGGTGAAGGTCGTACCTCTGGTGGTCGTCATCCGGTATCGCCATGGGGCTTCCCGACTAAGGGCGCGAAGACTCGTGGTAATAAGCGTACCGACAAAATGATCGTCCGTCGTCGCAAGTAAATAGAGGGATACGACAGTGCCACGTTCTCTGAAAAAAGGTCCTTTTATCGATCTTCACCTACTGAAGAAGATCGAAGTGGCGGCGGAAAAGAATGATCGCAAACCGGTGAAAACCTGGTCGCGTCGTTCGATGATCCTGCCACAAATGGTCGGTCTGACCATCGCAGTACACAACGGTCGTCAACACGTCCCGGTTCTCGTTAACGAAGACATGGTCGGCCACAAACTGGGCGAGTTCGCCGGTACCCGCACTTATCGTGGGCACGTGGCAGACAAGAAAGCCAAGCGTTAAGGGGTTAGGAAATGGAAGTAGCCGCTAAGTTGTCGGGCGCTCGAATCTCCGCCCAGAAAGCCCGCTTGGTCGCCGACCAGATCCGCGGGAAGAAGGTGGGCGAAGCGCTCAACCTGTTGGCTTTCAGCAGTAAGAAAGCCGCCGAGATCATGAAGAAAGTGCTGGAGTCGGCCGTAGCCAACGCCGAGCATAACGAAGGCGCAGACGTTGATGACCTGAAGGTCAGCACCGTTTTCGTCAACGAAGGGCGTTCGCTGAAGCGCATCATGCCACGTGCCAAAGGCCGTGCTGATCGCATCGTCAAGCGGTCTTGCCATATCACTGTCAAGGTTGCTGACAAGTAACGGAGTCGAAGAGATGGGTCAGAAAGTACATCCCATTGGCATTCGCCTGGGAATCGTCAAGGAGCACACCTCCGTCTGGTACGCAGACGGTCGGACTTATGCGGACTACTTGTTCGCTGATCTGAAGGTGCGTGAGTATCTCCAAGACAAACTAAAAAGCGCGTCCGTAAGTCGTATCGATATCCATCGTCCGGCCCAAACTGCACGTATCACCATCCACACCGCTCGTCCAGGTATCGTTATCGGGAAGAAAGGTGAAGATGTTGAGAAACTGCGCCAGGACCTGACCAAGCAAATGGGTGTGCCTGTGCACATCAATATCGAAGAGATCCGCAAGCCGGAGCTCGACGGTATGCTGGTTGCGCAGAGCGTAGCTCAGCAGCTGGAGCGTCGCGTAATGTTCCGTCGCGCTATGAAGCGCGCTGTTCAGAACGCCATGCGCATTGGTGCCAAAGGCATCAAAATCCAAGTGAGCGGTCGTCTCGGCGGTGCTGAAATCGCACGTACTGAATGGTATCGCGAAGGTCGTGTGCCACTGCACACCCTGCGTGCCGACATCGACTATGCCAACTACGAAGCTCACACCACTTACGGTGTGATCGGTGTAAAGGTTTGGATCTTCAAAGGCGAAGTAATTGGTGGTCGCCAAGAAGAGCTGAAACCACAAGCACCAGCGCCTCGTAAAAAAGCTGCTAAGTAAGGGGTACGCCAAATGTTGCAACCAAAGCGTACGAAGTTCCGCAAGCAAATGACTGGCCACAACCGTGGTCTGGCATTGCGCGGTAGCAAAGTCAGCTTCGGCGAGTATGCGCTGAAGTCTGTAGCTCGTGGTCGTCTCACCGCTCGTCAGATCGAGTCAGCGCGTCGTGCTCTGACCCGTCACGTAAAACGTGGCGGCAAGATCTGGATCCGTGTGTTCCCGGACAAGCCTGTAACCAAAAAGCCACTCGAAGTTCGGATGGGTAAAGGTAAGGGTAACGTGGAGTACTGGGTTGCCCAGATTCAGCCAGGCAAAGTCCTGTATGAAATCGAGGGTGTTTCTGAAGAGTTGGCGCGTGAGGCCTTCGCCCTGGCTGCTGCAAAGCTGCCACTCGCCACCTCCTTTGTTAAGCGGACGGTGATGTGATGAAAGCGAATGAACTTCGTGAAAAATCAGCACAGCAGCTGAACGAGCAACTGCTCGGCCTGCTGCGCGACCAGTTCAATCTGCGTATGCAGAAAGCAACTGGCCAGTTGGGGCAGTCTCATCTGCTCTCGCAAGTTAAGCGTGACATCGCTCGCGTGAAGACTGTGCTCAACCAGCAGGCAGGTAAGTAATCATGGCTGAAGCCGAAAAAACTGTCCGTACGCTGACTGGCCGTGTTGTCAGCGACAAGATGGACAAGACCATCACCGTTCTGATCGAGCGTCGCGTTAAGCACCCGATCTACGGTAAATACGTTAAGCGTTCGACTAAGCTGCACGCGCACGACGAAACCAATCAGTGCCACATCGGCGACAAAGTCACTATTCGTGAAACTCGTCCGCTGGCCAAGACCAAGTCTTGGGCACTGGTTGATGTTCTCGAACGCGCTGTGGAAGTCTAAGGACTAGGGGTCGGAGAAATTATATGATTCAGACTCAATCCATGCTCGATGTGGCCGATAACAGCGGCGCACGCCGCGTTATGTGCATCAAGGTGCTGGGTGGCTCCCATCGTCGTTACGCTGGTATCGGTGACATCATCAAAGTTACCGTGAAGGAAGCAATTCCTCGCGGTAAAGTGAAAAAAGGCCAAGTGATGACTGCTGTTGTAGTCCGCACTCGTCACGGCGTTCGCCGTGCTGATGGCTCCATTATCCGCTTTGATGGCAACGCTGCTGTTCTGTTGAACAACAAGCAAGAGCCGATCGGCACCCGTATCTTTGGGCCAGTGACCCGTGAACTTCGTACTGAGAAGTTCATGAAGATCGTCTCGCTCGCCCCAGAAGTGCTGTAAGGAGATCCGACATGCAAAAGATTCGTCGTGACGACGAGATCATCGTGATCGCCGGCAAAGACAAAGGTAAGCGCGGTAAGGTGCTTAAGGTTCTCGCTAACAACCGTCTGGTTATTGGTGGTCTGAACCTGGTCAAGCGTCATACCAAGCCTAACCCGATGTCGGGCGTACAAGGCGGTATCGTCGAAAAAGAGGCTCCACTGGACGCTTCTAACGTCGCCATTTTCAACGGCGAAACCAACAAGGCTGACCGCGTTGGTTTCAAAGTAGAAGACGGCAAGAAAATTCGTGTCTTCAAGTCGACCCAAAAAGCGGTTGATGCTTGAACACTGCTAGGTAGATAAGACCATGGCACGACTAAAAGAGATTTACCGGAAGGAAATCGCTCCGAAACTTAAGGAAGAACTTAAGCTTTCGAACGTGATGGAAGTTCCGCGCGTTACCAAAATCACCCTGAACATGGGTCTGGGCGAAGCGATCGGCGACAAAAAAGTCATCGAGCACGCTGTTGCTGACCTGGAAAAGATCACCGGTCAAAAAGTCGTTGTGACTTACGCTCGGAAATCCATTGCTGGCTTTAAAGTCCGTGAAGGTTGGCCGATCGGCGTCAAAGTGACTCTGCGCCGTGAGCGTATGTACGAGTTCCTGGATCGTCTGCTGTCGATCTCCCTGCCTCGGGTTCGCGACTTCCGCGGCCTGAATGCCAAGTCCTTCGATGGTCGTGGTAACTACAGCATGGGCGTGAAAGAGCAGATCATTTTCCCGGAAATCGATTACGACAAGATCGACGCTCTCCGCGGTCTGGACATTACCCTGACCACCACTGCCAAGAACGATGATGAAGGCCGCGCTCTGCTGCGTGCTTTCAAATTCCCGTTCCGCAACTGATTGGAGTAGGAAAATGGCCAAGAAGAGCATGAAAAACCGTGAGCTGAAGCGTCAGCTCACCGTTGCCAAGTACGCCACCAAGCGTGCAGCGCTGAAAGCTATCATCGTTGATCTGAACGCAAGTCCAGAAGCGCGTTGGGAAGCTACCGTAGCTCTGCAGAAGCAGCCACGTGACGCAAGCGCTGCGCGCATGCGTAACCGCTGCCGCCTGACTGGTCGTCCGCACGGCGTTTACCGCAAGTTCGGCCTCGGCCGTAACAAGCTGCGTGAAGCTGCAATGCGTGGTGACGTACCAGGTCTGGTTAAAGCCAGCTGGTAAGTGCTGTCAAAGTCTCGATGGTCGGGATCGTATGATCCCGACCATCGGTGGCCTTGAATCTGAATCAAGCCCCTTTTGGGGCTTGATTCATTTCTGGAGTGTGTCTAGAATATCCGGCTCGCCTGAGCCCGTGTTTTTTATGCTCGGAGATTCTCGGCGACATGTAGTAGCCGCAAGGCTAATTTTTCTGTATTAGGAGCGTCTAGCCCATGAGTATGCAGGACCCGTTAGCGGACATGCTAACTCGAATCCGTAATGCCCAGATGGCTGAAAAGTCCGTCGTAAGCATGCCGTCTTCCACGTTGAAGGTGGCTGTAGCTAAAGTCCTGAAGGACGAAGGTTACATCGCGGGTTATCAGATCAGCAGCGAAATCAAACCACTGCTGTCTATCGAGCTGAAATATTTCGAAGGCCGTCCGGTCATCGAAGAAGTGAAGCGCGTTAGCCGTCCAGGCTTGCGTCAGTACAAGTCCGTCGATGATCTGCCAAAAGTTCGTGGCGGTCTCGGTGTGTCTATCGTCTCCACCAACAAAGGTGTGATGACGGATCGTGCTGCGCGCGCTGCCGGTGTCGGCGGCGAAGTTCTTTGCACTGTGTTCTAAGGGGGGATAAGCATGTCTCGCGTCGCTAAGAACCCCGTTAAGCTGCCAGCCGGTGTCGAAGTAAAATTCGCAGGCCAACAGCTTTCGGTGAAGGGTGCCAAGGGTACTCTTGAACTGAACATCCATTCGTCCGTTGAGATCGTTGAAGAAGCCGGTGAGCTGCGTTTTGCTGCTCGCAATGGCGATCAACAGACTCGCGCAATGGCTGGTACCACTCGTGCGTTGGTAAACAACATGGTCCAAGGCGTAAGCCAAGGCTTCGAGCGCAAGCTCCAGCTGGTCGGTGTTGGTTACAAAGCGCAAGCAAAAGGCACAGTGCTGAACCTGGCTCTCGGCTTCTCGCACCCAGTGGATTACGAACTGCCGGAAGGCATCACCGCTGAGACTCCTAGCCAGACCGATATCCTGATCAAGGGCATCGACAAGCAGCTGGTAGGTCAAGTGGCCGCCGAGATCCGCGACTTCCGTCCACCAGAGCCGTACAAAGGCAAAGGTGTGCGCTACGCGGACGAAGTCGTCCGTCGTAAAGAAGCCAAGAAGAAGTAGGGCATAGCAAATGACCGACAAAAAAGTTACTCGACTGCGTCGCGCTCGCAAAGCACGCCTGAAAATGCACGAACTCGAAGTCGTGCGTCTCTGCGTGTTCCGCTCTTCGCAGCACATCTACGCCCAGGTCATTTCGGCCGACGGCAACAAAGTTCTGGCATCTGCCTCGACTTTGGACAAAGAACTGCGTGATGGTGCCACTGGCAACATTGACGCGGCCACAAAGGTTGGCCAGCTGGTCGCTACGCGTGCTAAGGCCGCTGGCGTCTCGCAAGTGGCTTTCGACCGCTCTGGCTTCAAGTACCACGGCCGCGTTAAAGCGCTGGCTGATGCTGCTCGTGAAGCTGGGCTGGAGTTCTAAGTTATGTCAAATAACGACCAAAAGCGCGACGAAGGCTACATCGAGAAGCTGGTTCAAGTTAACCGCGTAGCCAAAACCGTTAAAGGCGGCCGTATCTTCACTTTCACCGCGTTGACCGTGGTAGGTGATGGTAAGGGCCGTGTTGGCTTCGGCCGTGGCAAGTCGCGTGAAGTGCCTGCTGCAATCCAGAAGGCAATGGAAGCTGCTCGTCGCAACATGATCCAAGTGGACCTGAACGGCACCACTCTGCAGTACGCAATGAAGTCCGCCCATGGCGCTTCCAAGGTGTACATGCAGCCTGCCTCTGAAGGTACCGGTATCATCGCTGGCGGCGCTATGCGTGCTGTCCTCGAGGTTGCTGGCGTTCAGAACGTTCTGGCCAAGTGCTACGGCTCGACTAACCCGGTAAACGTGGTTCACGCCACTTTCAAAGGTTTGAAAGCTATGCAATCTCCTGAATCCATTGCCGCCAAGCGTGGCAAAAGCGTCAAGGAGATCTTCTGATCATGGCTACCGTTAAAGTAACGCTGATCAAAAGCATGACCGGCCGCATCCCTAACCACAAACTGTGCGTTAAGGGTCTGGGTCTGCGTCGCATCGGTCACACTGTAGAAGTACTGGATACTCCCGAGAATCGCGGGATGATCAACAAGGCTTACTACATGCTGCGTGTCGAGGGTTAATCGATGAAACTCAATGATCTGAGTCCAGCGCCGGGTTCCCGTCGCGAAAAGCATCGTCCGGGCCGTGGTATCGGTAGCGGTTTGGGTAAGACTGGTGGCCGTGGCCACAAAGGTCAAACCTCCCGCTCCGGTGGCACCATTGCTCCAGGCTTTGAAGGCGGCCAACAGCCGCTGCATCGTCGCCTGCCTAAGTTCGGTTTCGTTTCCCTGAAAGCCATGGATCGCGCAGAAGTGCGTCTGTCCGAGCTGGCTAAAGTGGAAGGCGACATCGTCACTGTGCAGTCCCTGAAAGATGCCAACGTGATCAACGTCAACGTACAGCGTGTGAAAATCATGCTGTCCGGTGAAGTGACTCGCGCTGTCACTATCGGCAAGGGAATCGGCGCCACCAAAGGTGCGCGTGCGGCTATCGAAGCAGCTGGCGGCAAGTTCGAGGAATAAATGGCTAAGCAAGGTGCTCTCTCTGCGCTCGGCAAAGGCGGTATGTCTGAACTCTGGGCTCGTCTGCGTTTTCTGTTCCTGGCGATTATCGTCTACCGAATAGGCGCACACATCCCGGTTCCAGGTATCAACCCGGACCGACTCGCGGACCTGTTTCGACAGAATGAGGGGACCATTCTTAGCTTGTTCAACATGTTTTCCGGCGGCGCGCTGGAGCGGATGAGCATCTTTGCACTGGGGATCATGCCGTACATCTCGGCATCGATCATCATGCAGCTGATGACAGCCGTCAGCCCGCAGTTGGAGCAGTTGAAGAAGGAAGGTGAAGCTGGGCGTCGCAAGATCGCTCAGTACACCCGCTACGGCACTGTCGTCCTCGCTCTCGTCCAGGCAATTGGCATGTCCATTGGTCTGGCAGGGCAGGGCGTTGCGTTCACTGGTGACTTTGGCTTCCATTTCGTTGCGGTAACCACTTTTGTGGCAGGCGCAATGTTCATGATGTGGCTGGGTGAGCAGATTACTGAGCGTGGTGTTGGCAACGGTATCTCGATGTTGATTTTCGCAGGTATCGTCGCCGGTCTTCCGAGAGCGATCGGGCAGTCTTTCGAGTCTGCGCGTCAGGGTGATATCAACATTTTTGCCCTGGTTGCCATCGGTTTGCTGGCAGTAGCGATTATCGGTTTTGTGGTGTTCATTGAGCGTGGTCAGCGTCGTATTGCTGTTCATTACGCCAAGCGTCAGCAGGGCCGCAAGGTGTTTGCTGCGCAGACCAGCCACTTGCCGCTGAAGGTGAACATGGCCGGTGTTATTCCGGCCATTTTCGCGAGCAGCATCTTGCTGTTCCCGGCTTCGTTGGGTACCTGGTTTGGTCAGTCTGAAGGTATGGGCTGGCTGCAGGACATCTCGCAGTCGATCGCTCCTGGTCAGCCGTTGAATATTCTGCTGTTTAGTGCAGGGATTATTTTCTTCTGCTTCTTCTATACGGCGTTGATGTTCAATCCGAAAGACGTAGCGGAAAACCTGAAGAAGTCCGGTGCCTTTATTCCGGGCATCCGTCCAGGTGAGCAGTCTGCGCGCTACATTGATGGCGTTCTGACTCGTTTGACCCTGTTCGGTGCTCTATATATGACGGCCGTGTGTCTGTTGCCCCAGTTCCTGGTGGTTGCGGCAAACGTTCCGTTCTACCTTGGCGGGACCTCGTTGCTGATCGTCGTCGTGGTTGTGATGGACTTCATGTCCCAAGTACAATCGCACCTCGTTTCGCACCAGTACGAATCCCTGATGAAGAAAGCCAACCTGAAGGGTTACGGCAGCGGCATGCTGCGCTGACCCATAAGGTTCGAGGAGTTGGTGATGAAAGTTCGTGCATCGGTGAAAAAGCTGTGCCGTAACTGCAAGATTATTCGCCGCGAAGGTGTTGTTCGAGTAATTTGCAGCGCGGAACCGCGTCACAAACAGCGCCAAGGCTGAGTGTGATTGTGCTTCAAGCCCGGCAGCTAGTGCGCTGCCGGGTTGATTATTTGTTATTACAGCGATATTATCTCGCGCCCTATTTCTTGGCTTCCGGGGCGTAGGTAGCTGTCAATTGGAGTCCCACTGAATGGCCCGTATTGCAGGCGTCAACATTCCAGATAACAAGCATACTGTTATCTCGCTGACCTACATCTATGGTGTTGGTCGCACTACTGCGCAGAAGATCTGTGCAGTGACTGGGGTAAACCCAGCAGCAAAGATCAAAGATCTGAGCGACGAGCAAATTGAACAGCTGCGTGGCGAAGTGGCGAAGTTCACCACTGAAGGTGATCTGCGTCGCGAAATCAACATGAAAATCAAGCGCTTGATGGACCTCGGTTGCTATCGCGGTCTGCGTCATCGTCGTGGTCTGCCAGTACGCGGTCAGCGTACCAAGACCAACGCGCGTACCCGTAAAGGTCCGCGTAAGCCGATCCGCAAGTAATCGCCCCAGCGAATCGACAGGAAAATTATCATGGCAAAACCTGCTGCTCGTCCTCGTAAAAAAGTTAAAAAGACAGTGGTTGATGGCATCGCCCACATCCATGCATCTTTTAACAACACCATCGTGACCATCACCGACCGTCAAGGTAACGCGCTTTCTTGGGCTACCTCCGGTGGTTCGGGTTTCCGCGGTTCCCGCAAGTCCACCCCGTTCGCTGCTCAAGTAGCTGCTGAACGTGCTGGTCAAGCTGCGCTGGAATATGGCCTGAAAAACCTCGACGTTAACGTCAAAGGTCCAGGTCCAGGTCGTGAGTCCGCTGTCCGTGCTTTGAACGGCTGTGGCTATAAGATCGCCAGCATCACCGACGTGACGCCAATCCCGCACAACGGGTGCCGTCCGCCGAAGAAGCGCCGCGTGTAATCCAGGAGATTGTAAAGAATGGCTCGTTACATTGGTCCAAAATGCAAACTCGCTCGTCGCGAAGGCACCGATCTCTTCCTGAAGAGCGGCGTGCGCGCGATCGAATCGAAGTGCAACATTGAAGCAGCACCTGGTATCCACGGCCAACGCCGCGGTCGCCAGTCCGATTACGGCACCCAACTGCGTGAAAAGCAGAAGGTCCGTCGTATCTACGGCGTTCTCGAGCGTCAGTTCAGCGGCTACTACAAAGAAGCTGCTGGCAAGAAAGGTGCAACCGGTGAAAACCTGCTGCAACTGCTCGAATGCCGTCTGGACAACGTTGTATACCGTATGGGCTTTGGTTCGACTCGTGCCGAATCCCGTCAGCTGGTATCGCACAAATCCGTAAGCGTTAACGGTCAGACCGTAAACGTGCCGTCGTACCAGGTTCGTGCTGGTGACGTGGTCGCGATTCGCGAGAAAGCAAAGAATCAACTTCGCATTGTCCAAGCTCTCGATCTGTGTGCCCAACGTGGCCGCGTAGAATGGGTAGAAGTAGACACTGAGAAGAAGTCGGGCGTTTTCAAGAACGTTCCAGCTCGCAGTGATCTGTCCGCCGACATCAACGAAAGCCTGATTGTCGAGCTCTACTCCAAGTAAGGGCTAGAAAATAGGTGCATCCATGCAGATTTCGGTAAATGAGTTCCTGACACCCCGCCATATTGATGTGCAGGTTGTCAGTCCAACCCGCGCCAAGATCACTCTCGAGCCTCTCGAGCGTGGTTTTGGCCACACCCTGGGCAACGCGCTGCGCCGCATCCTGTTGTCCTCAATGCCCGGCTGTGCAGTAGTCGAGGCCGAGATTGACGGTGTGCTCCACGAGTACAGCGCCATCGAAGGTGTACAGGAAGACGTAATTGAAATCCTGTTGAACCTTAAAGGTCTGGCTATCAAGCTGCACGGCCGTGACGAAGTTACGCTGACCTTGTCGAAGAAGGGTTCGGGGGTGGTTACCGCTGCCGATATTCAGCTGGATCATGATGTCGAGATCGTTAATCCCGATCACGTAATCGCTAACCTGGCGTCTAACGGCGCCCTGAACATGAAGCTCGTAGTAGCTCGTGGTCGTGGTTATGAACCGGCCGACTCGCGTCAGAGCGATGAAGACGAAAGCCGCAGCATTGGTCGCTTGCAGCTTGACTCTTCGTTCAGCCCGGTTCGCCGTATCGCATACGTGGTGGAAAACGCCCGTGTCGAGCAGCGTACTAACCTGGACAAGCTGGTTATTGATCTGGAAACCAACGGTACTCTGGACCCTGAAGAGGCTATCCGTCGCGCTGCAACCATCCTGCAACAGCAGTTGGCTGCGTTCGTGGACCTCAAAGGCGACAGCGAGCCAGTGGTAATCGAGCAAGAAGACGAGATCGATCCGATCCTGCTTCGCCCGGTTGACGATCTGGAACTGACTGTACGTTCGGCTAACTGCCTTAAGGCGGAAAACATCTACTACATCGGTGACCTGATTCAGCGTACCGAAGTAGAACTGTTGAAGACTCCGAACCTGGGCAAGAAATCCTTGACTGAAATCAAGGACGTTCTGGCCTCCCGCGGTCTGTCCCTCGGCATGCGCCTCGACAACTGGCCGCCTGCAAGTCTTAAGAAGGACGACAAGGCGACTGCCTGATCGTCGTAATCACCGAACGTTGTGTTTGGTAAGGAATGAACCATGCGTCATCGTAAAAGTGGTCGTCACCTGAGCCGCACCAGCTCGCACCGCAAGGCCATGTTTCAAAACATGGCGGTGTCGCTGTTCGAGCACGAGCTGATCAAAACTACACTGCCAAAAGCCAAAGAACTGCGTCGCGTTGCTGAGCCGCTGATCACTTTGGCCAAGACAGACAGCCTGGCTAACCGCCGTCTGGCTTTCGACCGTACTCGTTCGAAAGCTATCGTTGGTAAGCTCTTCAACGACCTGGGCAAGCGTTACGCTACCCGTGAGGGTGGCTACCTGCGCATCCTCAAGTGCGGTTTCCGCGCTGGCGACAACGCGCCTATGGCGTACGTCGAGTTGGTTGATCGTGCTACCGGCGGCGAAGCAGTATCCGCTGAGTAAGACGTCAGTCTGAAACGAAGAACCGGGCCTAGTGCCCGGTTTTTTGTGGGCGCTGGAAAAGTACCGACGACGGACGGCGCTATCGCCGTCTATCCGGCACTGCTTTCAATTAGTTAATTTCTATTGATGCTGATCAGTTAATGAATTTGATGGTGTCATGTTCCTGATTAATACTCCCTCTCAGCCGATTAGCCGGCAGTTTCCAAGACTGAAGAGGAAGATTGTGCATGAGCCAGAGTAAAACGCTGACAACCGCCAGTGGCGCTCCCGTCGCAGATAACCAGAATTCCCGTTCCGCCGGTCCTCGCGGCCCGTTGCTGCTGGACGATTTCCACCTGATAGAGAAGCTGGCCCACTTCAACCGCGAAAACATCCCCGAGCGCCGTGTACACGCCAAAGGCTCGGGCGCTTACGGCACCTTCACCGTCACCCGCGACATCACCCAGTACACCAGCGCCAAGCTGTTTGCGGCCGTCGGCAAGCAAACCCCGACCTTCCTGCGCTTCTCCACTGTCGGTGGTGAGCGTGGGTCGGCGGACACCGAGCGCGATCCTCGTGGCTTCGCTTTGAAGTTCTACACCGAGGAAGGCAACTGGGACATCGTCGGCAACAACACGCCAGTGTTCTTCATTCGTGATCCACTGAAGTTTCCTGACTTCATCCACACCCAAAAACGCCTTCCGCAAAGCAATCTGAAAAGCGCGCAGATGATGTGGGATTTCTGGTCGCACTCCCCTGAGGCGCTGCACCAGGTCACTATCCTGTTCTCTGACCGTGGCATTCCTGACGGCTACCGTCACATGCACGGCTTTGGTAGCCACACCTACAGCCTGATCAGCGCCACCGGTGAGCGGCATTGGGTGAAATGGCACTACAAGACCCTGCAGGGGATCAAGAACCTCGCACCGGAAGAAGCCGCGCGCCTGGCCGGTACCGACCCGGATTACGCCCAGCGCGATCTGTTCGGCGCCATCGAGCGCGGTGACTTCCCGAGATGGCGCGTGTGCATCCAGATCATGAGCGAAGCCCAAGCAGCGGCGCATTACGAGAACCCGTTCGACGTGACCAAGACCTGGTCGCAGAAAGAGTTTCCGTTGATTGAAGTCGGCGAACTGGAACTCAACCGTAACCCGCTGAACTACTTCGCCGAAGTCGAGCAGGCCGCGTTTGGCCCGAGCAACATGGTCCCGGGGGTCGGACTGTCACCGGACCGCATGCTGCAAGGCCGTGTATTCGCCTATGCCGATGCGCATCGCTACCGTGTGGGCACCAATCACCAGCAACTGCCGGTGAACGCACCACGCGGCCCGGTCAACAGCTATCAGCGCGACGGTTCCATGGCGTTTGGCAGCAACGGCGGTGCGGCGCCCAACTACGAGCCGAACAGCTTCCCGCAGTCGCCCAAGCAGGCACCGCAGTTTGCTGAGCCGCCATTGGCGTTGAGTGGGGCGGCTGATCGTTACGATCATCGCGAAGATACCGACTACTACAGCCACGCCGGTGCACTGTTTCGCTTGATGAGCGCTGAGCAAAAGGCGCTGTTGGTCAGCAACATTGCTGGCGCCATGTCCGGAGTTTCCGCTGACGTGGTCGACCGTCAACTGCAGCATTTCTTCAAGGCCGACCCGGCGTACGGAGAAGCAGTCGCAACGGCGTTGGGTGTACGGCTTAACGAAGTCTAAACGAGAAGCAGAACCGCCCTCAATTGGGCGGTTTTTGCGTTATTTAAACTACTTTTCTCAGAATATCTTCGCTTTTATCTCGCGAATCGAGTGACCGAACGGTCGCCTTGGTTCAAACTACAGACTTTCAAGCAGGGAGATGTAGGGCGATGCAAGGTCACCCGGACGTAATCGATTACCTCAACACATTGCTCACGGGCGAACTGGCAGCGCGTGATCAATATTTCATCCATTCGCGGATGTATGAGGACTGGGGCTTTACCGAGCTCTACGAGCGCATCAATCACGAGATGGAAGAAGAAGCCGGGCATGCCGATGCGCTGATGCGCCGGATCCTGATGCTCGAAGGCACACCGCGCATGCGCCCGGACGACCTCGACGTCGGGACTACCGTGCCGGACATGCTGGCCGCTGACCTGCGTCTGGAATACAAGGTGCGCGCCGCGCTGTGCAAGGGCATCGAACTGTGTGAGCGGCACAAGGACTACATCAGTCGCGACATGCTGCGCATCCAGTTGGCCGATACCGAAGAAGATCACACCTACTGGCTGGAAAAGCAGTTGGGCCTGATCAAACTGATCGGTCTGGAAAACTACCTGCAGTCGCAGTTTTGATTTTGCAGTGAAAAGATCCCAGCCTTCGGCGGGGTGATTTTTCAGAAGTATAAAAAAGCCCCTGTCACCGATAACGTGACAGGGGCTTTTTCATGTGCCGGCATCAGGCCCGGTCGCGCTCCAGCAGTGGTTTGAGGTAGAAGCCGGTGTGAGACTGCTTCATCTCGGCCACTTCTTCAGGCGTACCCACGGCGATGATCTGGCCGCCCTTGGAGCCGCCTTCAGGCCCCAGGTCCACCAGCCAGTCGGCGGTCTTGATCACGTCCAGGTTGTGCTCGATCACCACCACGGTGTTGCCGTGATCGCGCAGGCGGTGCAACACGTCGAGCAATTGCTGAATGTCCGCGAAGTGCAGGCCGGTGGTCGGCTCATCGAGGATATACAGGGTCTTGCCGGTGTCGCGCTTGGACAGCTCGCGGGACAGCTTGACCCGCTGCGCTTCACCGCCTGACAGGGTGGTCGCCGATTGCCCCAGCTTGATGTACGACAGGCCGACATCCATCAGCGTCTGCAGCTTGCGCGCCAGGGCCGGCACCGCGTCGAAGAACACCCGGGCTTCCTCGATGGTCATTTCCAGGGTTTCGTGGATGCTCTTGCCCTTGTACTTGATCTCCAGGGTTTCGCGGTTGTAGCGCTTGCTCTTGCACACGTCGCACGGGACATAGATGTCCGGCAGGAAGTGCATCTCGACCTTGATCAGGCCGTCGCCCTGGCAGGCCTCACAGCGTCCACCCTTGACGTTGAACGAGAAGCGGCCCGGACCGTAGCCCCGCGAGCGCGACTCCGGTACTCCAGCGAACAGCTCACGAATCGGCGTGAACAAACCGGTATAGGTTGCTGGGTTGGAGCGTGGCGTACGACCGATCGGGCTCTGGTCGATGTCGACCACCTTGTCCAGCAGATCCAGGCCCTTGATGCTGTCGTGGGCCGCGGCTTCCAGGGTCGTCGCACCATTGAGCGCGGTGGCGCTCAGGGGGAACAGCGTGTTGTTGATCAGGGTCGACTTGCCCGAGCCGGACACGCCGGTCACGCAAGTCAGCAGGCCGAGTGGGATTTCCAGGTCGACATTGCGCAAGTTGTTGCCGCGCGCGCCCTTGAGGTGCAGTGCCAGCTTCTTGTTGCGCGGCGTGCGTTTGGCGGGGACAGCGATCTTCACTCGGCCTGACAGGTATTTGCCGGTCAGCGAATCCGGGTGAGCCATGACCTCGGCCGGAGTGCCTTCGGCGACGATATGTCCACCATGCACGCCAGCCCCGGGGCCGATGTCCACCACGTAGTCGGCCAGGCGAATGGCGTCTTCGTCGTGCTCGACCACGATCACCGTGTTGCCGATGTCGCGCAAATGCTTGAGCGTGCCCAGCAGTCGGTCGTTGTCCCGCTGGTGCAGGCCGATGGACGGCTCGTCGAGGATGTACAGCACGCCCACCAGGCCGGCGCCGATCTGACTGGCCAGGCGAATACGCTGCGCCTCACCGCCGGACAGGGTGTCGGCACTGCGGTCCAGGGACAAGTAGTCGAGGCCGACGTTGACCAGGAACTGCAGGCGTTCGCGGATTTCCTTGAGGATCTTGTCGGCAATTTCGCCGCGCCGCCCTGTCAGCTTCAGGGTGCCGAAGTACTCCGACGCATCGCCAATCGGCAAGTTGGTCACCGCCGGCAAGGTTTTCTCGCCGACCCACACGTGCCGCGCTTCACGGCGCAGGCGGGTGCCCCGGCAATCCGGGCAGGGCTGGGTACTGAGGAACTTGGCCAGTTCTTCGCGCACCGAAGCGGACTCGGTTTCGCGGTAGCGGCGATCGAGGTTCGGCACGATGCCTTCGAACGGGTGCGAACGCTTGACGATGTCGCCCCGGTCATTGAGGTACTTGAAATCGACGTTCTGGCTGCCGCTGCCGTGCAGGATGACCTTTTGCTGGTCGGCCGGCAGTTGGTTGAACGGCACTTCCAGGCTGAACCCGTAATGGGTGGCCAGGGAGCCGAGCATCTGGAAGTAATAGACGTTGCGCCGGTCCCAGCCGCGAATCGCGCCCTCGGCCAGGGTCAGCTCGCCGTTGACCAGGCGCTTGATGTCGAAGAACTGTTTGACCCCCAGGCCGTCGCAGGTCGGGCAAGCGCCCGCCGGGTTGTTGAAGGAGAACAGCTTGGGTTCCAGTTCGCTGATGGCGTGGCCGCAGATCGGACAGGCAAAGCGTGCGGAGAAGATCATCTCCTCACCCGGCTCATCGTCCATCGGTGCGACCAGCGCGATGCCGTCGGCCAGCTTCAGGGCGGTCTCGAACGACTCGGCCAGGCGCTGCTGCAGGTCCTCGCGGACCTTGAAGCGGTCGACCACCACATCGATCGAGTGCTTCTTCTGTTTATCCAGCTTCGGCAGCTCATCCAGCTCGCACAGCTTGCCATTGACCCGGGCACGGACGAAGCCCTGGGCCCGCAGTTCTTCGAACACCGACAGGTGTTCGCCTTTGCGCTCACGGATCACCGGGGCCAACAGCATCAGCTTGCTGCCTTCGGGCTGGGCCAGCACCAGGTCGACCATCTGGCTGACGGTCTGGGCCTCCAGGGGGATGTCGTGATCCGGGCAGCGCGGAATACCCACGCGAGCGTAAAGCAGGCGCAAGTAATCGTAGATTTCGGTAATGGTGCCGACCGTCGAACGCGGGTTGTGGGAGGTCGACTTCTGCTCGATAGAGATGGCCGGCGACAGGCCTTCAATGGTGTCGACGTCAGGCTTTTCCATCATCGACAGGAACTGCCGGGCGTAGGCCGACAGCGACTCGACATAACGCCGCTGACCCTCGGCATACAAGGTGTCGAAGGCCAGGGACGACTTGCCGGACCCGGACAAGCCGGTGATGACGATCAGTTTGTCCCGTGGCAGGGTCAGGTCGATATTCTTCAGGTTGTGGGTTCGAGCCCCACGAATCAGGATCTTGTCCAAGGTGGCCTCGCTCGGCGGGCGTAAACGTAGGAGTATAAGGCCAAATACTGGATGGATGCACACTATCAAATGTGCATAACCGTGCCTCACATGAAGACTCTGTCATCCGTGCGCGGCAAAGCGTCACCCTATACCCCGTCAACCGATGGGACTGATAGAATCGCCGCCGGTTCACATGAGGTAATTCCATGCACGATCCCCACAGCGAACGCATGAGTGGTAGCGAGACCCGCGCAGCGAGCGGTCTGGCCCTGGTGTTCGCGTTCCGTATGCTTGGCATGTTCATGGTGTTGCCGGTACTGGCGACCTACGGCATGGACCTGGCAGGCGCGACCCCGGCCCTGATCGGCCTGGCGATTGGCGCCTACGGCCTGACCCAGGCGATGTTCCAGATTCCCTTCGGGATCATTTCCGACCGCATCGGGCGGCGCCCGGTGATTTACCTGGGCTTGATCGTCTTTGCCCTGGGCAGCGTGCTGGCGGCCAACGCCGACTCGATCTGGGGCGTGATCGCCGGACGCATCCTGCAGGGCGCCGGGGCGATTTCCGCAGCGGTCATGGCCCTGTTGTCCGACCTGACCCGCGAACAGCACCGCACCAAGGCCATGGCCATGATCGGCATGACCATCGGCCTGTCATTTGCTGTGGCGATGGTGATCGGGCCACTGCTGACCCGGGCCTTTGGCTTGTCCGGCCTGTTCCTGGCAACCGGCGGCATGGCATTGCTGGGCATCGTCATCGTGATGTTCATGGTGCCGCGCTCCACCGGGCCTTTGCAGCACCGTGAGTCCGGCGTCGCCCGCCAGGCTCTGCTGCCGACCCTCAAGCACCCGGACCTGCTGCGCCTGGACCTGGGCATTTTTGTGTTGCACGCGATGTTGATGTCGAGCTTCGTCGCCTTGCCCCTGGCACTGGTTGAAAAAGCCGGGTTGCCCAAGGAACAGCACTGGTGGGTGTACCTGACCGCGTTGCTGATTTCGTTCTTCGCCATGATTCCGTTCATTATCTACGGCGAGAAAAAACGCAAAATGAAACGAGTTCTACTCGGTGCCGTCGCGACGCTCATGCTCACTGAGCTATTCTTCTGGCAGTTCGGCGACAGCTTGCGGGCCCTGGTGATTGGTACGGTGGTGTTCTTCACCGCGTTCAATCTGCTGGAAGCCTCCTTGCCGTCGTTGATCAGCAAGGTTTCACCGGCGGGCGGCAAAGGCACGGCCATGGGCGTCTACTCCACCAGCCAGTTCCTCGGCTCGGCACTGGGCGGCATCATGGGGGGCTGGATGTTCCAGCATGGCGGTCTGTCGGTTGTGTTCCTCGGATGCGCAGGTCTGGCTGCCCTCTGGTTGGCCTTTGCTGTTACCATGCGCGAACCTCCCTATGTGACGAGCCTGCGCTTGCCGTTATCGCCCGAAGCGATCCGCGAAGCCGGTCTGGTTGAGCGCCTGATGGCCGTCGTTGGGGTAACCGATGCCATTGTGGTGGCTGATGAAGCCGCCATTTACATCAAATTGGACACCGAACTATTGGATCGCACCACCCTCGAGCGCCTGGTCAACAACCCGGCGCCGACAGCGTGTGAAGCCTAGGAGAACGTTATGGCCCGTGGGGTTAACAAAGTCATATTGGTCGGCACTTGCGGCCAGGATCCCGAAGTTCGCTACTTGCCTAACGGTAACGCCGTGACCAACCTGAGTCTGGCGACCAGCGAACAATGGACCGACAAGCAAACTGGCCAGAAAGTCGAAAAGACCGAATGGCACCGTGTATCGATGTTCGGCAAGGTTGCAGAGATCGCCGGCGAATACCTGCGTAAAGGTTCGCAGGTCTACATCGAAGGCAAGCTGCAGACCCGCGAGTGGGAAAAAGACGGCATCAAGCGTTACACCACTGAAATCGTGGTCGACATGCAAGGCACCATGCAACTGCTGGGCGGCCGTCCACAGGGCGACCAGCAAGGCCAGGGCGGCGGTAACAACTACCAGCAAGCCGCTCCACGCCAGCAGGCACCGCGTCCTGCACCGTCGCAGCAGCCACAACGTGAGTCGCGTCCAGCGCCACAGCAACAGGCTGCACCGCAGCCGGCTGCAGACTTCGACAGCTTTGATGACGATATTCCGTTCTAACCTACATAAGATCAAAACGTAAAGGTGATTGATTAGCTAAGCGGTTAAATCATTGCCTTACGTGAGTAAACCAAGCCCTCTTTGCTGTAAAGCTAAGAGGGCTTTTTTTTGCCCTGTGTAAAGCTACCAATAATTTAACTACACAAGAAAGGAGTGTAGAGATAAAAGTCTACATAACTAAACGTAAAGGAGGAGTGTGCTATGGATGTGAAAATGGTACGACATCCTTCCGGGTGGAAGCTGCCAATCCTCCTTGACGATGATGGCCTGCCGGTTCCGCTTGCAAATGAGTGGGTCTTGCAACGGCGAGGCCTAAGCCCTAACACGCTCATGAGAAATCTCAGAGAGTTGGCGATTCTATTTGCTTGGCTGGATTCCCTTCGCATTGATTTTGGTGCCTGCATGGCAGGTGACCGCATGTTTACCGAGGCTGAATTAGCGGGAAGTCTCTGTGAGCACCTACGCATAGCGGTGAAGGTTCCCGCCTTGCTGGCGGGGGGGGGTTCTATAAATCAGGGTAAGAAGGTAGCTGTGTCTCCTCTGACATATAAGTTGCGCCTGATCACTGTGCGGCAATTCATGGGTTGGTGTTTTCGATTCAAGATGGGGTCGATGGCGTCCGGAGACCCCGCGCTCCTCAGAATTCAAGCACACAAAGAGCATGTCGATAAAATTCTCAGCGATCAAGAAATCAGTGATCCTCCCCAGAATAAATCTATTACTAAAGGCCTGCGGGATCATCAAGTAACGGCTCTCATTTGGTGTGTGGATTTTAGGAATCCAAAAGCGTATGGCTTAGACGAGCATGTAAGATTTAGGAACTTCATCATTGTAATGATTATGCTGACCTTTGGTTTAAGGCCGGCAGAAGTTTTGACTCTTAGAGTAGAGGATGTCGAGTTCGGAGGCGTCACTGCTCTGCGTGTGTTAAGGCGTGTTTCGGATCCTAATGATATGCGGAGCCCTCAGCCTAGAGTCAAACGGAACGGTCGAGACATGATAATGCAAACGCCTACGCTCATACGCCTGATTGAAGAGTACATTGAAGTTCATCGCGAAAACGTTATGGAATGCTTTGGCAAAGATCATAACTATTTGATCGTTTCAGATGAGGGCGACCCGTTGCATGGAAATAGCGTGTCTAATTATTTTCAGATAATTCGTGAGAAGTTCAAGCAAACGTTACCTTCAAATCTAACTCCTAAGACCCTTCGGCATACATACTCCAGTAGAACTGAGCGTGAAATGGCTGGCCGTGGCGTTCCTGAAGATGAGCGTAAACAGGTTTTGGCGTACCTAAGGGGGGATAGTAGTGTGCGTTCTCAAGAGGTATATATCAGTGGTGAAATTATTCGCCAGGCCACCGCTGTTCAATCTAAATACCATGATACATTGATGGAAACTTTCTTGGAGTACTCCAGTAATGAGTCAAGCGTTTAGGCATCAGCCTGATGAAGCTGAACTGTGGGAGTCCATTCCTAAATCTGTTATAAGCAGAGAAGGGCATGTAGTTGACACGAGTGGTTTGCAGTGGCACATGCCAACGACCAGTGGCAGATACGCTACTCTTAAGTTTCAGCGCATACATAATTTGAGATTTCGGTATGCGCTGATGCGTTACTGTGTGTATGTGATGAGAACCTCGTCGGCGGGCTATGCTTACACCACTTGGGTAGATTGTCATAGGTTTCTTCTTTTGCCTTATCCTGAGTTTAATCGGGAAGAAATTGCCGATTTTGAGGTGGAGCTGGTTAGTTATTACGAGCGAATGATAGCAACGACGAGACAAGACCATAAGCTATATCAAGTCTCGCGTGCTAAGTCGTGGTATCTCTGGGGGTGTCAGTACCTAAGTGAGGTAGGCTTCAATGCCGAATATGGCAGCGTGTTGGAAGCTCTCAAAATACCCGGAGGTCCCAAGGGTGAGGCGGTTAAAAACGAAGACGTAGATGCCGGTCCACTGCATCGTATCTATGAGTTACAGCCACTCTACAATGCTCTTCACACTACGACTTGTGCCGATGTCGCAGAGTGCGAGCAGCGAGCTGCACTGGCATTGTTCATTGCTCACGGTAGAAACCCGGCGAACCTGTCGTGGCTGCGAGAAAGCGATCTGATCAACGTAGGCCCAGGACTCGATGAGCCGTGCTGGGTAATAAGATATCCACGAATCAAAAAACGACTGCTGAGCCCTCGGGATGACTTCGTTGAAGTACAACTTCCTACTGAATTTGCGCCTTATATCCAAGACCTAATCGCCGCCAATCGTGATATTGAACCGTTCGATTGGATGGGAGTTGATTCTGAAGGTTTTGACAGGCCGTTATTTTTCAATCACAACGTCAATACGGCGGCTGCCGCGTCAGGCCAGCGCGATGCATATTTCAATTACGAGTCTGGTTACTTTGCAACGCTGCTTCAAAATTTTGTACTAAGACATCGTATAGTCTCGCCTTTGACCAAGATGTTGATACATCTTAGTCCTAGGCGCCTTCGTTACACGTTGGCAACAAGCTTAGTTAAAGATGGGGCAACGCAGCGGCAGCTTGCCCAGATTCTTGATCATACCGATCTTCAACACGTACAGGTTTATTTTGACCTGGCTGGTAATATCGTAGAGTTACTAGACAAGGCGCTAATTGGTCCTTACTCACAAATTCTCCGTTTCTTCAAGGGTGATTTCATCGCGCCCGGGCAGAAGGCCGTAAATGAAGGAGACATAGGTAAGCATATTCCGTTTGTTTATATTGAGACTGCTCCAGACATCGATTTGGGCGTGTGTGGGAAGCACTCCCTTTGCTCCTTACACCCCCCGTATTCGTGCTACAAATGTCCAAAGTTTCAGGCTTACCTTGAAGCCGATCATCAAGCCGTGTTGGAGTATTTGATAAATGAGCGCGAAGAGAAATTTCAGTCCGCTGACAAGCGAATAGCCAGTCAGCTCGACGAAATAATCTTCGCTGTGGCTCAAGTTGTTGAGAAATGCAAAGAAGTTAAAGCGGGAGCGACATAATGGCAAAGGTAGCAGCGTTCTTAAGTAGGCTTGAGCTAGATCGTGTCGCTAATTTATCGCTTTTGGTGGAAAAGGCGCAGATGCTCGGCATGCTGGGTTTTGAAAGTATTGTCTGGGATGAACCGAAGTGGAAGTTCACAGCCGGCCCCATGACAATACTATCGGCTAAGCGTTCTGGCTCTCCTAGCATCTACTTTCGGCATGCGCCTAATATCGGCGAACAGCCCATGGAAGGCGACTGGGCTGCTGTGGCGAAATCTCTTTTCTGTCTGCGGGCGCATCGGTCAAATCAGAAAATTAGCAACCAGCAAATGTTTGTAACTGCTATAAGTTATATAAGCCACTGCGTAGGCGGAACGAGTCGTCCGTTATCAAGGCTGATGCCAGAAGACTTAGATTCTGCATGTAGGCTAATTTCGGGTGATTACCAAGAGTCAACCGCTTATAACTTACATAAGGCTATAAATGAATTCGCAGCGCATTGCGATGCTAATCAGCTTTGTAATGTTAGGTTTGAATATAAGTACTCAGGACTGAAGCGCCCTGCAAACGCCGGGGGAGTAGCTCAAAAACGATTGGACGCACCTGAAAACCTGGAACAGACCTCCGGGGACCGACTCATCAATCTGGAGGTGTTTGAGCTTATTGGCTTGCTGTACCAACATGTACCGAGCAACCATAAGTACCGGATGTACATCCTGATGCTCGTTTTGTTGGCGTGCATTGGAAGGCGTTTTAGCGAAATCGCTACACTGCCATTGCAAGAGGTCGGCTCTGACTCGGAAGGAAGGAAATATCTACGCTTTTTTTTGATGAAAACAAGCAAAGGCGATAACTCTCATCCCATTGATAGGACATGGCTTCCTACTGATGCCGTTTCGATTGTTGAGGACGTAATCGCTGAGCTAACAGATATTACCCGAGCGGCCAGGTCGACAGCGCAGGAGATGCGGATCACTGGTGGCCCTGATCTACGTTGGATCGCACCTTTTGCTGAAGATCATCGATTCTACATTGCCGACCTTGATGCCTTGGGTTTTACCTTCAATGTCTTACGCCCAGCGGGTTGGCTTACGAAAAATGGCCTCACGTTTCCAGATCCGGATAAGCTGACAGTTCAGGGGATTCGTCCAGCTAAGCCATCTCGCTTCACCACCAAGCAGGCCTTAATGTCCTATTGCAAGAGTATGTTTGACCCACGATTGAATGATCCTGTCCGTATCGCTGCCAGCGGTCAGGTGTATTACCAAGAAGATCTTTTCTTCGTGCGATACGCGGGTATGTCTTCCGGAGGCGTCTCTGTGTGTGTGGTCGCACCAGTCACCCACTCAATGTTCACGACCTTCATACGGGATCATCTTGAGCCGCTTGCGTCCGAGTACGGTGGCAGCAACGTCAAACCCGACTTTTCAAGCCACGATTTTAGACACACCATTAATACTCTCTTGAATGACGGTGGAATGAGCGATTACGTACAAACTAAGTGGTTTGGGCGGAAGTATGCAAATGACACCAAGGCTTATCAGCACACATCCCGTGAAAAGAGAGCATTGATTTATCAAGAAAAAATTCGGGAGGGCAAGATTGGTGGAGCGGTAGCCGATAACTACATCCAACTTCCTGTTGAGTACAAAGAGGCTTATCTCAAGGCTAAGATTACCGGAGTCCATGAGCTTGGGACCGGCATGTGTACGCGTAACCTGTCGCAATCGCCTTGCCCAAATCATCTCGAGTGCCATGCCAAATGTTCGGATTTTTCCTGGGAGAAGGATGACGACGGGAAGAAAGCAGGCGTAGTGCGCGCTTTCGAGATCGAGGTCGTTCAATACGAGAATGCGATAACCAAGTCTCAATCGAATAGGCCGGGCGAGAGCCACCAATGGTTGGCCCATTCGCAGAAGAAAATCGAAACCCTCACCGCCATGCTGGTTGATTTGCAGATGGACGCTGAAGCCATCAAAGCGAAAGCACTTGGAGCACAGCCATGAGCAAATTTGGTAAGAGGATGGACTCGGGGGATGTCAAAGCTATCGTAAGGGAATTGGATCGCTGGGCTTTAGGTGAGCTGGGTTCCGGCCTGCGGTGGAAGACGCTTGAAGACCAGTTTGGGTTTACGCGCCAGGCTTTGAATGCTCGTCTTGAAATCAAGGTTGCGTTCGACGCTGCCAAGGCGTCTCTTGTAGGTGGCCTGGCTGCTAAACAGAAAAAAGCAGCGCAGAGCGCTGACGAGCTGGTGCTTCGGGTTGAGCAGCTTGAGAGGGAGCTACAGACCTACAAGGATCGTGAAGCCAAATGGCTGCTGAGATGGCAGCAAATTGCCTACAACATCAGGGTAAGGTTTGGCGCTCAGATGAGCAGCATTGATATGTCTGGCGGCTCGCGAGAGGGGCTTCCAAGTCTGCGTACCACGGAGAGCATCCTTAAGCACCTTGATAGCCCCATTCCTCCAGTGGGGAGCTTGGATGCTAATACCGATTAGTGTTTTAGCGGCGTGAAAATGACTTTTCTCTAAACTATGTGGGGCGACTGAGTGTGGATGGGTAGTCCAGTTCGGTTCTATTTGCGTTGTCATAGAACGATCAAGATCAGATTTCAATGGGGATTCTACAAGGCTGAAATCTCACGGTTGAATTTGCAGTGGTAGACGGAGGGTGTAAGCTTGGCAAGCATGCATTGGGTAGGGATGAAATATGATGCTTTTTAAATATATTTCTAGTTGCCGCGAAGGAAACGTTTTTTGCACGACGGAAACAGTTAGACGTCTATGCTCTTCTAGTGAAAAGGTTGAAGCCATTTGCGTTTCACCGCAATCACAGACACTAACCCCTGTTGAGTTGGAATCATTGCGTAAGGAAATGCGGTTGGCAGGCGCCTGGATGCAGTCAGTATTGAGACTTAGAAATCGGTCCAAAGACAAATAGTAGATATGGTACCTTGCGCATTTAAATGGGGCTCAACTGGTGTTGTTTTTTTTATAGATGATCTGCTTTTCTGTCGCCTTGGATATTAAGTCGGTAGCCGATATATGATTGTCTGGCTGATAGTAAACTTTATCGCCTTCAACTGAATATGCCTCAATGGTGCCGTAGGCGCTGCTGTGATAAATAGTTAGCTCCACTAATGTTTCCATTTTCCAGTCTCCTGACTCATTTAAATAATCTGGGCTAACAAGTTTTATTGTTTCAATCACTGTGTGTTGTGGTCTTGTCTGTATCAGTCTGCATAGGAGAGTCGGATCCATTATCTGAATCATCGATTTTCTAGTACCGGTCGGTGTAACGCGTAGCAGGCTTAGGTAAAACCATGGAAGATTGAGGGTGTGCTCGACTGCGGTCCAATGGAGCGCGTCGCTTTCTGAGCCAGGCTCGCTAAGAAGCGCCCAATGTGGGGTGATGAACATAAGAAGCGTTCCTTGGCAAAATGAGTCCTATAGATTGTAGTCCTATAGGGTTCTCGGAGGCTTCGTGTTTCATTTTAGGATGGATCATGGAACTGAAGCCTGCGTTCGGAACGGCTCTCAAACTCATACGCAACAGAAGGGGAATGAGCCAGGAAGACTTTAGTGTAATCAGCAGCAGGACCTACCTCAGCTCCCTCGAAAGGGGGCTGAAGTGCCCGACCATTGAAAAAGTCGAAGATCTTGCTGCATTTTTGAATGTTCACCCTCTGACCGTTTTGGCGGTTGCATACACAATCAAAGACTCTGCAGCTTTGGAAACCCTGATGCATCAGGTGAAAGGGGAGTGTGAATGGATTTTTTGTAACCGTCCGGCCAACACATCTTCCTGATCCCCGCGTTTAAGGCTACGGGGTCTGCCTTTGTCGATGTCAGCTACGCGGATCGAGCTTCGGCTCTAGATAGATCTACAGAAGCTCTGATGGCATCAATTACGTCTTGAGCGAGCGCCATAACTGTCGTTGTACTGATTTCAATTCGACTGATAATGTCTTCTCTCGGGCCCTGTTTCCAGGCAGCGCTTGCGTAAAAAGCATCTTGAGATACTTGGCGATGGCTCTCGCTTTCATAGGAGCGAATTAGGTGATAGCTGTCACAATCATGTAATGAGCTGCCATAAGAAACGACATCTATGCCAGCTTCTAGGTGAAGCGGAACACTTACATTCTGCATTATTTGATGAAAGTCCAATCCCGATCCTGGCTTTAAGGTGTACATCAGGATTTCAATAATTCGAGTCATTCCAAGTCTTCCATGTGGAGTTTCAACGTGAGCATCCGTACATCCCAGCTTACGTTATTAGGCGGGAGTCCAGCTATGCGGATCTCTTCGACAGCGGCCCCTCAAATTCTTCCAGCCACGATTCGAATCGAAGTGCCTCATTCAAAAGGCATAGTCGTGGTGAGTTGGCCGGCAGAAAATGCAGCGACATGCTCCGCTTTTCTGCGAGCCCGCTGGTTGGATTTGTAAATGCTGTCGCGCACGGGGGGCACGCCCAATTTGACGCAATCTATCCATTCCTGGGTCGACATGACTGCTGCAAAGCGCGATTGCAACACTACGCTGAAGACGCGATGGATATCTTCAGCACTCGCATAACCCGCTTGGTTCCGATACGACACGGTGCCGGATGCGTCATGTAAAAACTCAACGTTGGAACCGTTATGTAAGGCGTGGTTGATAGTGGACGCATTGCAGTTGTGGGTCATGTAGCCAACTACCGTAAGGGTATCGATACCGTTCTTCTCAAGCCATTGCGCCAGATCGGTCTCTGGATAGGCGCTGGGCAAGGTCTTACTCACAGAGTGGTCATGAGCACGCGCGGCCACTACCGGATGCAGTTGCCAGCCATCCGTATGGATGGCAAACAGCGGCGAGCCGGCCGGCGAAGTTTGTTGGACCACCATGATCGGAATTCCGGCGGCGCTTGCCACATCCATGGCGATGCCGATATTGGCAATGGTTTCCAGCGGGTTTGGGTACTCGATGGGCAGGTTCCCGGTGAAGTATTCGTTTTGTACATCGATCACGATCAAGGCGCGTTTTTGGATAGTAGGCATGGTCAGATTCCTGTGGGGTTTCTGGTCGCTCGCGAGTGGCTGCAACCCTTAGCCCGAATCTTAGAGAGATGCTATGCTCGCCGTTAGCGGCCCAAAGGACATCGCTCGATGATATTGGGCCAATATCTATCGATGCTCATTCCTCATTCCTCATCGACCATCCGCCTTATGCCATCCATAA
This sequence comes from Pseudomonas sp. RA_35y_Pfl2_P32, assembly GCF_963970735.1. NCBI lineage: Bacteria > Pseudomonadati > Pseudomonadota > Gammaproteobacteria > Pseudomonadales > Pseudomonadaceae > Pseudomonas > Pseudomonas sp. RA_35y_Pfl2_P32. Next base: position 79,721 of record NZ_CAXAQF010000021.1, on the reverse strand, counting down.
CCATTGCTGTTTTAGCGTTTAACGGAATCAGCCCTTTTCACTTGTCGGTGCCGTGCCTGGTATTTGAAAACCGTTCCTCGGCGGGATTACCGGCCTACCAACTACACATCTGCGCGGCAGAGCCTACTGTGGGAGGCGTACTGCGCACTAACACGGGCTTTGCCATCCAAACGGACCTGACCCTTGCCGATGCTGCGCAGGCCGATGTGCTGATCGTACCGTCCTGGCGTGACCCAGCCGAGGTACCACCCGAACCGATGTTGGATGCGGTGCGAGCTGCCCACGCGCGTGGGGCGACGGTAGTGGGGCTGTGCCTGGGGGCATTTGTGCTGGCTGAAGCCGGCTTGCTGGACGGCCGGCAAGCCACCACGCATTGGAGCAGTGTTGAGCGGTTCGCCGCTTTATACCCAAGGGTAACCTTGGTGCCGGACGTGTTGTATCTGGACGCGGATGACGGGCTAATCGTAACGTCCGCCGGAACCGCTGCGGCGCTGGATTGTTGCCTTCACCTAGTGCGCCGTTGGCATGGCGCTGAAGTTGCCAATCGCATAGCGAGGCGGTTGGTCGCCGCGCCACACCGGCAAGGCGGGCAGGCTCAGTACATTGAGCAGCCGCTGCATTATGCGCGCGGCGGCGACCGCCTTGGCGAGTTGCTCAACTGGGCTGTGGCAAATCTGAGCGTGCCACATTCCCTGGATACGCTGGCCGAACGCGTCGCGATGAGCCGTCGCAACTTTACCCGCCGATTTCGGGAATTGACGGGCACGACCGTTGGGCAATGGCTACTGGGGCAGCGCCTGGCCTACGCGCAAAGAATGCTGGAAACAACGCGAGAACCTATCGAGGTTATCGCGCAGCACGCGGGCTTCGGCAGCGCGGTATCACTGCGGCAGCACTTTAACCGGGTGTATCAGACTTCACCCAGCGCTTATCGGGCGTTGTTTGCACAGCGTTGAAAATGCGCTGGCGACTTTCATGGCATGCCTGGCGGGGCAGGGTGTAATGGTGGCCTTGAGTTTGATGAAACCTTGCCAGTTGGACTGTACCTCTACAGCCATCAGGTTCCGATCAGGGATATCTATCTCGAGGCCCGCGCGGTGCGCGAGGTCCTGGTCAGCCGGCACAACGAGAAATGGACCCTTTCTATTCGCCTGGGCGGCGCCGGCAGCCGCTGGCTGCCCGTGCGCTCACGCTGCGAAGCCGCTACGCACCTGGGCGAGCCGAAGCGATCGGCATGGGGGGCTTTGCCGTCGAGCTGCGAAGCGTTTCGCGGGCGCGAAAATTTTGCCATGGCAAAGCCATGCGTGAGGGTTTGAGCGACGGCAGGCGGCGTTTTTCAAGGTAGTTGTCTCGTCAACCGTTCAGCTATGCCGCTCTTTTCTCAGTCTGCTGCTCCCGATCCGGGTTCAGTATCACCGTGCCTATCGGCTCCCAGTTACGCGTCTGATCTGACCAGCGTTCCGGGTTGTTCTCCTTGGCCCGTTCGTACAGTTCATGTCGCCGCGCCAGGATCTGATGATCCAGTCCTCGATGTCGCTCCGTTGGTGTCACGAAGCGGATCCGGCTATGCCGGTGCTCGTTGTTGTATGACTTCAGCCCGAGCCGTGCCGGAGAGCATGCGCGTAACTTCCTCGGTTCCTGGAATGGCAAGCTGGTGTACGACGACTTCGCTGGCTACAAAGCCGGCTTCGAGAAAGGCATGATCGAAATTGGTTGTATGGCTCATGCCCGACGCAAGTTTTTCGATCTGCACATGGCGAATAAAAGCCAGTTGGCAGAACAGGCACTGCACTCGATTGGCGGCTTGTACGAAGTTGCCGACGCAGCGGGCGAGTGAGATTGATCAACTGCTGCCGCATCAGTGGGTATCTGCCTGAGTTACACAAGACCTGATGTCCGTAGACTTACACTACGCTGTCTGCCAAAAGCACTCACTCTAGGATTCTGGCTTGTCAGATCGCTGCAATATTGCTAGTGTCGATCTATGACTAACTATTGCCTCACCTCGACTACCACCACCACGACCGCTGAAAGCGGAGCGTGCGAGGTGTCGTGAGCCAATAGCAGACGAACTTCAAAGGCCCGCCAGCGATGGACAGGGCCTTTTTTATGCCCTTGTGTCGCTGGCTCAAACGCAAGGAGATGCACCCATGTACGCCCTGTTGATACTCGATATCCAAGTCGGGCTTGTTCACGGCCCGGAAAAACTATGGCGCTGCGAAGAGTTGTTGGAAACAGTGAATACGCTGATGGACAAGGCACGCAGCGCTGGTGCTCCAATTTTTCTCTCGCGCCACATCGGGCCCGCTGGATCTCCAATCGAACCAGGCAGCCCGTTGACGATGGTTGCGCAGGAACTGAAACTTCTGGGTGGAGAGGTGGTATTCGAAAAGCGGCGGCCTAACGCCTTCGAAATGACCGACCTGGCGGACAATTTGCGGTCTCGCGGGGCTACCGGTGTGGTAATCACTGGCATGAAAACTCAATACTGCGTCGACAGCACCTGCCGTGCTGCTCGTGATCTTGGCTTCGATGCGGTACTTGTCGCCGAAGGTCATACCTGTTCAGACACGCCAGTGATGAAAGCTAAGGACATCGTTGCTCATCACAATGCAACTCTTGACGGGCCGTTCTGCCAGCTAGTTCGGGCTGAGGAGTGGAGCTTCTAGCAGAGCCCGAAACTACGGGAATACACATGACTTGCCGTAAGCACTGGCACCATGTGACATTCCCGTACTTTAAATGGGACGTTATGGGTCTGCTGTATATCAAAGATACGAACACCGTCGCATCTGGTGATAGGCCGCAAGATGTATTGCCGGAACGCTTACTGCGGATCTGCGCGTGAACGCTATCGTTCAGGCATGAGCTAGGGGTGGCTCAAATAGGTGAGCTACCTAGATCTGCGAGCAGGTCTCACCGAAGCGCACGGGCGGTTTTGACCCAGCGCAAGGCGCCAATGCCCGACGTCATGCCACGCGCTATACGTACCGGGGTGAATAGAGAAAACGGACAAAACCGTAAGCTAAGAATGGTCTGTCGCCATGCTCGCAGGCAACCGATCTAGGCTCGAAATCTCTTGTGAACGCTTGTAGAGCCTTGTTGACGCTTGTGGAATCGTTATTTATGATTGTCCTCAGTGACTGTATCTAGTGGAACCCGCAGGTTAGGTCTCTCAACCAGACCCGCAAAAGAAAACCGCCCCTCAGGCGGTTTTTTTTGGCCTCGATTTGGAGTGACTAGTCGAGCACAAGTACATTCTCATTCGCATTCGCACAAGCGTATGCGTCCGGCCAACACACCTTCCTGACCCCGACACCAAAGGCGATGGTACCAAACGTCAGCGGTACAAAAGCGCGTAAAGACTTGCCTTGCTCACCTCGCCACGGATTTTTTCGGAAACTGGTCAGAATTTGGGCGAGTCCGCGGGTCGTTGAGCCTGCGCAGCCTCATAAAAGATGATGACTAAGAGTGAGCCATCCTTGGCTGAATTTGGGAGGGTGAGCCACCCCTAGCTCACATTTGAGCAATAACGTTCACGGTTGAGCCATCCCTAGCTCAAATTTGAGCGATAGCGTTCACCGTTGAGCTACCCCTGACTCAAATTTGAGTGATTTCTTCCGTGTAAGCTTTACCCTGCCCCAATTCGGTGTAGTGCCAAACGTGTCATGTTCACAGGTGCCCCAAGCACTCGATCTGAACGGTATCAAACAAGTCGTAAGGCGTTCGCTATGTAGCCTGAGCAAATTCAGCTTGGGAGCACTGTTCTCAAACTGACGATTGTGAGCGTCTTTGCTCCGCGTGTGAGTGCAACATAAAGATCTTTTGGGGTCATGGTGTCCGCCTCTAAAATGATTGCATGTTGATACTCCAAGCCTTTCACAAGTAGAGTTGTGCCTATGAGCTTGTTATATCGGACAGGTCTGCCAGTATGGCGAAAATCACGCTGGAAATTATTGGCACTTTCCATAAGTGATTTGTCCGGAGTGTCGACATTGTTCTGTAGAACTTTAATCAATCTGTTAAGAAGGTCTCGGCGGTACGTCGACGTTTCTTTGGCTTGTTGGATAGCTTGCAGGAAGGCTAGAAGGTGAGCGCTTGTCGCTGAGGAGAGAAATTTATTCGCAATTCCGAGAATTTGGGGGTACTTGGTGGCTTGAGTGGCCTTTGCAACTTCACCTCGTTTAGTTCCAGTAGTCAATGTTCCTTCTACCCCTGTCATGCATTTTTTAGTGAACTCAATGGCCAGGATCATTTTTTCGCTTAGTGTTTTTGCGGCTTCGATCTTTTTGATGAATCTAAACAAGTCTTTTCCTTCCACCTCTTCGATGCTGGAGAATTTTCCGCCTAAAGCCTGCGCAAGCTTGTGTGCTTTATTCTTGGATTTTTGATCTCCGGAGTATATTGCAATCACAGAGTCTTCATCGTTCAGAAACTTATACAGGAAATTAAGCCTCTTACGGTCTGCGAAGTCATTTAGGTCCACTGAAATGCGAGTTATCCCCCTTGGCAACGGCGCCTGAATTGAAAACTGTTCGTTCGCGCGAAGCCTAGTCCCGATGTTGTCTAGCCATTGACCTAGCTCCGGTGCTTTCGCCAGCTGCCAGCGCCAAGGTATCCTCAGCTCCCCCAGCTTTTGATAATGGGGATATATGTGTTTTTCCCATTCAACAGGCTGATTGGCAAAATCAAAAATCGCTTGTAGTGGGTCACCCAATATCCTGCAAGGTAAAACTGTAGCGATCCCTTCGACGAGCATATGCTGCTGTATCGAACAGTCTTGGTACTCATCGACATATAACCCTGAATAAGAGCTTTCCAGTAGTTTTTTAATGAATGGCCTGTCCAATAAAGATGCACATGCTGAGTAAAGCTTGTCCCACTCTTTACCGTCAGGGCACTCAACGGACCACTTGGACGTAGCGGGGAAACTAAGGCACACACGCAGAGCCCAGCTTGCGATGGTATCTACTTGGTAGAGCGATGACGGAACCGCCAACCGCTGCATCTTCTTTTTGAGGGAGCTTACTCCAGCGTAGGTATGGGTTAGGACCAACTGCCGGTGGGTGGCGGCACCCACTGCCATGGCTATTAGGTGGGTCTTACCATAACCCGCAGGTGCTATGACATACCCTTTCTTTTGAGTCTCGGCCAGTATCGTGTGCAGGTGTTCAGTCATGATCAGCCCACGCGCGAACCTGCAACAGTTTTTTGCCAAGATCGCTGAGCACGAATTTAGCGTCGGAAAAAGCGTCAGCAATCACTTCTACCCAGGCCTCGCCACCAGTGATGGACTTGAACCATGCGGAGCTTTTCGCCGCGTCACCTATAGCTTGACGCAACTCCGGTGAGTCTTGCCATTTCATAAGATCCTGGGGCTGGGCTATAGCAAGCTTAGATCGCACGTTATCACGAACAGGATTACCTGATTCTTCGGCGAGTTTTAAGCTTGCCTTAACGTAGCTCCATGGCAAGTCGAACATTGCTCTTTGCTCCAAGGCTAGCTGCTCTGACCACATCATTACTGATACGCCATTTTCTTCTAAGTCATGGCTGTCTTTGTCCGAAAAGTCCTTTGGCGCATCGCCATCAGCGATAACGCAGACCTGATATCCCAATTTTTTAAACGCCATAGCGAGGCCTTTGACCTTGCTAGCTCCCTTGGCGTCAAGAACCGCCGTGCCCAAGTATGAGAAAGCGTCCAAGTCTTGGCCGAGCCAATAGTCGTCCAGCCCTCGTAGGAATCCGACCTCAGTGGCCCCCTCGCAAACTACAATCTTCTTAGACAGAAATGCTTCAGCACTCGATCTGATATGTCCTTGGACATTTAGCTCGGATAGTTCTGGGGAGTTGGTGTTCACGACCGTCACCATATCTATCAGGCGATGAACGATGTGCAGATTTGAGGTGTTAAGTTCTCTTAGCACTGATGGTGAGTGCGTGGTTATAAAGTACTGTCCGGTTTTGTCATCTTTGATGTATTTAACTAATCGAGCAATCCGGTGTGGCTCAAGACCTATTTCAAGCTCGTCAAAAAGGGTAACGTGATTCTTCTGAAGATTTTCTTTCTGAATGCCGCACATTAGCATCCGTCTAGAGCCTAACCCTAGTTGCCTCAATGGCATCTCACCGTCATGTAGGCTTAGGCCACCTACTCGAATGTTGATAGAGGCCGTGTCCAGATGCGCTTGGTAGTTTTGATGGATAGGTACGCCCAGCCCTCTAGCCACGGCTTCAGATTTGGTAGCCGCGGCGTCAAACTTGACCAGGGCGTTTGCTCGTTCACCATCTAATGACCCGCGTGCAGCACGGCTGGCGTCGACTAGGGATTCCGCAAGGTTGTCTGACTCGGTAATTCTGGCCAGAGCGCTACCTGCCCCCCAGGTGAGCTGTTTCTCGCTATATGAGCCTATGATCCCTACGTTGAGCTTCGCCCGGTCTGTCGCCCGGAAATCGACTCCGTCAATGTTACGGTCAGCTTTGATTTTCCACTTTGGCTCCAAATCCCGTCCTACGGTTAGATTAGCGCTCAGTACAATCTCGTCGTTGTCTTCAGGCTCATCATTCAGCTTGGATTTAGCCGCGTCCCAGCCTTGCAAAAGCCCTCCATATTTTTGTATGGACAAAAACTCATTCGGCATCTCTCCGAAAACTACGGTGATGTCTATTGGTTCGTTAACGTTGCACAGGTGAAAGTCTGAGTCGTTAAAGGAAAGGTTCCATTGTGGATGAAAAATGCAACGTATGCCTTCAAGTATCGTTGTCTTTGCAGAGTCTCCTTTCCCGATCAAACAAACTATTCGTTCATCAGGTACATTCCAATCGAGGAGCTTGATGCCTCGAAAATTTCGAATGACAATTTTCCTAATCTTCACGTCGCCTCCGCTGCGCTTTAATTTCTGTTTAGAGCAGCTTAGCTGAGGCACGGGTCGTTGTAATATCAAAGTGATACCGAGCAGCGACCCTAACGGCTGTGCGGTGACGTGGTCACTGGCCCCTGCGTCCACCCTGCGCGTCGTGACTTAGTGATATCGAGCCTGCAGCGTGAGAGCCAAGCTGCATGACGGTTGCCAGGAGCCTTCCCAAGAGCAGTGATGGTCACCGTAGCGAAGGTTCGCGACGAAGCTATCCCTCTTGGGCACCGCGAACCACGTATCCATACGATGTTCCGCGTCACGGGAAGTGACGGCGAAGGGCATTACGTTAAGACAGATTCGGAGGCTGCCTGGATGGCTATGAAGCTAAATAAGCGATCTCTAGGCCATGAGGAGCGTAAGGGCCGGTGAACACTCTTTTCGAGCCGGCCCATAAGGACGATTGTGTCCGTATATTTTGAGCGGACGAATTACCCTGAACGTCAGGATCGTCATGCGCCAACGTATAGTTTGTGTCTGTCATCGATGAAATTCTAATATTTCCAGAAATCCATTCTGAGACAACGGGTTGATGCCCTTCTTTTACTCACCCAGTTCGTTAGCAGATGCCAGGGATGAGCCTCTGGAACTTATTGATAAAAAGCGGCCGATCCGTAGAACTCGATCGATGAGTAGTCTTCCTCTTTACGCCTAAGCTGTTGGATGAGTTCGAATCCGTCACCTATCTTGGATGTTAGGTCCTCAGCTATCGCGTATGTTGTTTTTCGGACCGAGAGCATCGCAAGCTTATACGCGTCAAAAAATGACGTGCCTTCTGCTATGTAGTATGCGAGGTATGCTCCGAATGCGGCAGCTGGGTAGCCTAGTACAGGCCATAGATGAGAGATTGTCGCTTGGTCGGCGCATGCTAAACCTGGCGCCAGACCGATTTTAGGGAGGTATCCTCTTTCTTCAAAACGCGCTCCGTCGCATATGTTTAAAAACAGCAGGCGGCGTTCTTCACGAATGGGTGCCTTGTTCCAAAGATCTGCCAAAGAAACGGACCTGCCTTCTGCAACGTGCATAGTCACCTTTTTAGGAGACCAGTGATCGTAGGTACCGTGGGATGCGACCCATATCACGTCATAACGATCGTCTTCATAGGCAGTGGTAAAATCTCGTTGTGCTGACTCTTCAAAGCAAACTACTTCAACTATGGCTCCAGCCCTTTCAAAGATTTGTTTGATAGCCTCAGCTTCAAGTCCTTCTGTAAGGCTTCCGCCGCCGCACCATATCAATACATTCTTCGGTTTTCTATCGGGTTTTGGGATAGAAAAGGATGAGGCAATCGGCCAAGTTTTCCCCCATTCTTTAAGCTGGATCGCCTGCACCGGATTGCACTCATTGTCTAAAATTAACTGATACAAGGGCTCCGAATTGAATAAGTAAAGACTTGGGCAATAACCTTTTTTCATTGCGGATTCGTAATCTGTGGAGTCGCCATACATGGGTATCCCAATACGATCCGGAATTCTCAGCCCGGAATTGTCAGCGTAAGCGATTGACTTTGCCACACCCAGAAATCTGTTGCTCGCATGTACTAGATCTTCGAGAAATGCCTGAGAATCCCGATCAATGAATATTTTTTCAGAACCCACCACTGACGAGTAGCCGTGCTCTCCGAATGGTATGGAAAGATATAGGTGTTTTGCAGTGATACTGAATTCATCTGACGGTAATTGATACCAAAGCCGTAGCCCCTGAAGTGTTAGTTCAGTATAGGGGGCGTTAATAGTTTTGACGATGAAAGGCTGAATTGCACCGCTTCGTATGGCTGCATCTCGGAAAAATGCGATCTCTTCCAGCTGCGATTTCAAGTGCCGTTGGACCAAGTCTATCTGACTGAGCAGCGTGGAAGGATCTTCATCTTCAGTGCCTGCGTAGACTGTAGATAGCAGTTGCACCTTATGTGCGTCAGCTAGGGAGTCGTCACATTCGGCAAGCGCCTTTTGCGCCCATTCAGATGAAACTTTGCTTGAATAAAAGCCAGCTGATGTAGACAAGCCAGAATAAAGCAGAGCGCGAAATTGGTTGGGAAGTGAATCATTCTCAGAGATGGACTCAAGCTGAGGTACGAAAACTTTAGCCAATTCGGGGGCCTCTTTTGCGGCCCAGCACGCTAGATTTAATCCAAGAAAAACCTCAGGAAGATCAATATGCTTAGTGGGCATCTTCATTGTTTTCTTAAAACTTAAAGTTGCGCTGATCCAAAGATCTCGCGCAATATTATTCATCGCTGTCCGCTCTCGGGCGTAAAAGTAAAATGCCCCAAAAAACTTTACCATTGTGGGCATGAACCCTGGCCAGCTCATAAGTGTTGGGGATGAATAAAAATCGACTATTCTGCCAATGTGTAGTTCTTTGGTATGACTTTCCACCAAGTCTTCAGAAAATGCCCAACCAATCCAGTCTCCCATTTCAGTCAATTCATAACTTTCATAAGCGTTGTAAAGCGCCTCGGTTGCGAAAATGAATTGGGCAAAGCATGGCATTAGGCGGAGATCAGCTGGCATGTTCTGTTGACGTTCTATCAAATGAAAAACAAGTCGCTGGGCCTCGTTATAGGAAATCGACACGGCCAGACGCGCATCACGAAAAGCGCTGTCCAGAAACTGATGCGATATTTTTAAGGCTTGTTCAACTTCCATAATGTCAGCTTCCTTTAAAATTGATAATAAAGATCTGGGCCGGCGGTTATGAACACCTGCTCTTAACACGCGTACCCCATGGGTAACCGTGTTACTGAAAGGCGCCTCCTTCGGAGGCTAGCATTTGCTACTTCGTATCGGCCGGAAGTCGGACGGCAAAGTGCTGAGTCTTCCTTAGAGTTCGGGATTCACAGAAACGCACATTGCGGCCTCGGCCAGTGTAGGCAATGCAAGAGGTGGTAGCGGCGTGGCAGGGGTTGCCAAGCGGCGCTTAGCTGCTCGATCCTCCCTGCGCTGTTGTCGTCTCTTCTCGGCCTCGAATTCCTGCATAGGATGTCTAACGAAATGTTGTTCGTATGTCTTCAGCAGACCGGCCTCTTTACTAGCCTTTGCTTCGGCGAGAACGTATTCAGCGTCGCGGATCTGAATCACCAGCTTGCTGCTTTCTTCCTGTCTAGCGCTCACGAGGGCTATTGCTTCCTCTGAAAACCTGCCACTAGTCCACAGCTCATAGCGCTGGGTCAGAGTTGCCCAGTCCGAATGAATTTTCGCAGCTCCCCTTAGGACAGGGATTCGCTTATCCAGCCATTTGATCACCTCTTTGTCGTCAAGGGTGCTCGCCGGATGGATACCCTTGCACTCAATGAAGATGACCTCATGATTTTTGCGTACCGCAAGAACGTCGATTTCGGCCTGTTTCCCCATAACGTCCTTCACGATGCGATTCATCTCTTGATCGTATCCGGCGAACGTAGACCTAGCGATCTGTGCCACTGCAAATTCGAAAAGGCTCCCACGTAAGGAATAGGACGCACCCTCTATGCGGGATAGGTCGTTGAAGACTTTATCTAGTGCAGCTGGGCTTTCTATGAGCTTGGCTGTGTCGTTTAGAACGTTGCATAAGTTTTTCAACGCAAGAGCTACGTCGTGGCCAAATAGGCTTTCAGTGGTTGCCGGGATGACGCCTTCACTTTTTAGCTGCGCAAATGCCTCGGTTTGATAGGCCTCAGCCACGAACACCTGAAGGCATTTGCCGATTTTCGGTAAGCTGCGGAGGGTGACGCATTTGTGCAGGAACGCGCCGATATCGTCCGGTGAGATCCATCCGTTTAGCGCTATATCGCAAACGAAAAAGCCAGGTTTCAAGGCTGTGCTGGTGTAAGTCCGCATTGGATGCAGGTAGGAGGGACCTGCTAGGTCCCAGTTGAAAGTGCCTACCTTAGGCAACGATTCGCGATCCTCATCCTCCCTAGTCTCAACTGACTCATAGCTCACCATCCCAAGGTTTCTCGCCCAGTCTTTGACAGCCAGGAGCGTGACCTTCTCTGCGATTAGGCGGCCTTTCATTTTCCCCCACATGGATGGAATGTCCGACAGCTGCTCCCTATCGCATCGCATAATGGAAATCTGTCCAACTGGAAGATCAACTTCCTTCACCAGCCCAGCTTTAATCAGTCGTTCGAGCAGGCTTTCGGCTGAGATGTGTCTTTTCTGCGCGATGGGAGCGCCGCACGAGATGAGGAAATGCGCCCGAGGCATCACGTTGTCGCGCAGCTCTAGCGCCCTCAAAGCTAGGTAATACGCACTCCGCGTTTTCTTCAGAGCTTCCATCAGGTTGTGGAAAAAGTAAGGGGAGCCGTAACTTTGTTCTAGATACACAAAGCGAGCCCGGTGAGGAAAAACGATTTGGCTCAGTTTGTTAATCCCATCACCACCGCGTTCAACGCGTTTTCTGGCGGCTGTTGGATTCAAGCCATACCGCTGCTCCAGCAGTTTCGATAGGTCACTGCTCAGCATCGGTCCTTCATGTTTGAGGATATCCACGATAGGGTTGTCGGTCATGATGGGCACCTTAAATGTCACACAGCGCTATTTATACTACTTGTAAACAAGTGAGGGTCGAGTTTTCGCGATTCCGTACGGAGGCCCCGTGAAATAAGGCGCACAGGGCGGCCAAAATGAATTTTCCGTTAAAATGTCACAATAGGTGATTACTGTGAGGTTTCAGCAGCTGAGTATTTGCTTCTCGCAGGCTCCATCACGTGCTGGTCTTTGCATTTCAGGGAAAGAGCCTAAGCGGAAGTGACCCGCAGACCGCTATCGAGCCGAAGCAGACCTTGATGAAGGTCCGCTATTGGAGGATGAAGGCTGCCAGGAAAGCGTGAAATAGATCTCAAGTCATGCTCGCAAAAGCAGTGACGGCTTATGCTTCAAGCAGAGGCAAGGGCTCTCTGGTTAATTGTCGAGAAATCACCATTTGTTAAAATCAGGAGCATTCAACAAGCGGCAATATATCTTGGTCGAAAATAGTAAGGGCTGTACGTCCGCAGGGTTTGTAGCCCACGACTCCTTCCAGGGGTTCGATGGTTCCGCCTACGGCTACAATGACGTACCTGAGGGTTGTCTCGCCGTGTGAAACCTGTCTAGCCGGTAGTGCATTCATTACAGACAACATCTGAGGGTTGGTTCGTTTAAGAAAGTTATTAAAGTTCCCAAACTGTAACGGTATAGAACGCAACATTTGATGATTCATCAGATCTTCAGGTTTCCAACTGGCCGAAGTGAAAGTTTCGGAAACAATGAAATTCGGAAGAAAATTGAGGACTGGTCGCTCATACGCCTGGAGCGCAGCGGTAACATCCACCACGTAGAACGGTGGAGCCACAACGATCGCATGAGCCGCAGTGAAAGAACGTACATCAAAGGTCCAGAAATGTTGAGGGGGGCGGTCAGCGCTGGCCGGGAAGTCAATGGTCAACGTTGTCGTCGCAACATAGTTCCAGATACCGAGACGATCAAGCATCCGTCCGAGCATTCCAGAAACATCAACACATGCGCCTAGACGCCCATCCTTTTTTACCGCTGAAAATAGTACTTGGACGGCAATTTCAATTTTCCGCTTAGCCTCTGTCAAATAATTTGTATCGTAGGCGCGAGCTTCGACATAACGTGCGTAATTTTCTAGATATCTTGGATCTCGTTCCTCATTTTTTAGAAAATTGGGCTCGTCGTAAAATCCAGGCTTCCCGAAATCAATTTCATCTTTATGAAAGAGCTTCTCTAGCTGTTGCTCAAGCGCATTGTTGGATAGCTTCCATGACATGGTTTAAGTCCTTCTAATATTATTTATCATGTTTATCACGGTCCAGAGCGACACCAGTAATTTTGCTAGTGATTCTTGGATCGATTATTGTCACGTCTAACTCAAAGAGATAGTCAAATAGAGTGCAGTCTCGTAGCGGATCAACGCCTACAGTACCCACTGCTACGAGGCAGTAGGCCACGGTGGTGAGATTGCTCTCCGCATTGCGATGTTAATATCGCATACATTCTCTTCATGTCCCTATTACCGCGATGGCTACTCCAATGCGGTTTTCTACCGTATCACGCTACGACGTCGATTTGACCTGCTCCAACCTGCTCAGGCACGTGGACGGCCAGAGGTTGAAAGCTCTGTGATTCCGTCTCTGATGAACTCCAAGTTTTCATCCAACATGGCAAGCGCGCAGCGCACGTTGTCGGCGATGTCGGCGCGATCCGCGCTGCTCTACCCAATTGAAACGCTCATCCACTGCGGCGACTTTGATCCAGTCGGCGCGAATCAATGGGCATGATCCATACGAGTATTTGAAGGGCATCCTCACACGTCTGCCGACGCAGCGTGCGAGTGAGATTACCGAGCTACTGCCGCATAAGTGGGCGCCCGTCTAACCATGCAAGGGGTTCTGGGCAAACGCTACTTCGTATCCGACCGCTTGCGATTTGCGGAGACTATCTATCGGCTCCCAGCGTCACCAAAATAATCATCCTTCGCGACCAGACCGAGATTATCGGTGAGATCCTGGCCATCCTCGCTGAGCAGATGTTGAGTTCGCCGCTCCTGCTTGAGGTAAGCCAGCGTTCGGAAGAAGCACTCCTCACACAGGTGCAGTTCATAGCGCTCCCCATCATGGGCAGTGCCATACCCCCAGTGTGCTTGTAGGGTGCCGAACTGATGCCCGCCAGTATCCAAGCGGGTGGAGCAACGGCACACATCGCACACGACGTCCGTGACGGTCTCGACTTCGACTCTTCCGGTTATTTTCATCGCTGACTCCTACAAACGGCTCTGACTTTTGCTTTCAGCATACAGGCTCCAAGACGGTGCGTAGGCTGGCTATTGTTACATCCACCGTTTGAATCCACAGTCGTTCTCTGCCGGTCAAGGTCATGAAATGTGGTGGTCAATTCCATGCAAATGGCTGGTCAGGTCGAATTGGATGGGCGAGTCTGCGCAATACCCCAACCACGCAAGGTGAGTTGGCGGAACGCTTATGGCTAATTTGCTAACGGGGCCGTTTCTGACTCCTAGCGGACAGTTATGTTAGGTCAACTTTGGTAGAGGCGGAAAGGGTGATGAGCACCAGTCGTCAGCGGGAAAAAACGTAAAGCGTGATCTTTACAGCGACTTGTCAGATAAGCGTGAGTGGCATCGTTCGACCGTGGATGTCGCGTCGTTCTTTACGTTTTACAAAATTCTGCGCTTACCAATTTAGCTGTGTCCCTCGTAGTATAAGGGCTATAGAGCGATTGTATTTTTTCTTAAGCGGTTCTTATGTGAACTACCCTTCTAGTGAATACCTGTGACTAAAACGTAAAGTTTTAGCTGAAAAGCCCCTTAATCGGGGCTTTTTTTATGAGTTTACGTTGTAAAGTTTGTAACTCCGATTTGGCTGTTTTCGGAATTATCCACTACCTTGGAAAACGTAAAGTTTTCACGGAGTGCGATCCTGATGAGCGTGTTGGCGATCAAACACATTCAGTTCCGCCACGGCGAGCGGCACAAATTGTTGGTAGATGTACAGACCGGCATTCCCCTGTACTACCCCTCTCTATTTATTACTACCCAGGTCCGTGCCGGCGGTTTTTCCGTTTCGACTGTGCACGCGTCGCTGACCGCACTCAAAGTCCTGTATGCCTGGCAGGCGGATCGAGGCCTCAACCTCGAAGCGTTGTTTTTGACAGGCAAACTGCTCCGACTTGAAGACATTACTTCCCTGGTCGGCTTCAGTGCGCGCCTGTTAAGTGAGGAGCGCCCACGTACGACCTTCAAGGTCGTCCGACTCGGGTTCAAAGCAGGACGAGCCGTTACACGCAGCGTGTCTAATGTCACCACTCAGACTCAATTTTCGCGGCTCAGTACGATTGGCAGGTACTTGGGCTTCCTGGCGGAGACCTTGCGTGTTGGGCGGACCAACTGTCTTGCTGACGGTGCGGTGAGTGAGATGGTCGGGCGGATCAACGCCTACAGACCGAAAACTACCCACTCAACGGCGGTGGACCGGGATGAGAAGGGCTTGGACCTTGAGGTCGTAGATGATGTGCTGGAATTTCTGCGACCTGGCCATCCGCAGAACCCCTTTGCGGATCAAGCCGTACAACAACGCAATCATCTGATCGTGGCATTACTTCGTTATCTGGGCATCAGGCGCGGTGAACTGTTGAACTTGAGGGTGGAGGACGTGGACTTTAGCAAGTCCACGCTCAGCATTGTCCGACGCCCAGACAGCTCACACGACAGTCGTCGGCACCAACCGCTGGTCAAGACAAAACCACGGCACATTCCGATCAATGACGCGCTGCAGAAGGCATTGAGTGACTATATTTTGCGCTTCAGAGCCTGCTTTCGTCAGGCGAGAAAGCACCCCTATTTGCTGGTGACACACAAAGCCGGTCCGAGTCAGGGCAGTCCGATGTCGAATAGCAGTTTTGGCAAGCTGATGGCCACCGTTCAAGGCATGACCCACGAATTTTCAGCCGTTCATGCCCATGCGTTCAGGCATACGTGGAACTATGATTTCTCGCGTATCACCGACGCGGCAGGCAATGTGTCGCCTGAGCAGGAGCACAAGATGCGGGCTTACCTGATGGGCTGGTCCGAAACCTCCGGTACCGCAGTTACGTACGATAAACGTCATATCAAAGAAAAGGCTGCTAAGGCCGCATTGGGGTTCCAAGAGGCGCTGAAAGTTCGGAAGGAGTAGACCTGTGATCGATATTCATCCGGAAGCAGAACAGCACGAAGTACTTCGCTCTCGCGATGGGTGGGATTTCGATCGATACTCACTTATTTGGCGCTTAAATAAAGATATTGCCATTAACTTGCAGTGGGTCGAATCCCTGTCTGGAGATGTAAAAACATCATTTCTGGCTACGCTAAAATATTATGCAGTAATGTTTTCGGCGTCACATGCCAATAACGTTTGTCAGAGAGCAAAATGGTTTTTTAGATTTACGGGAGGAAAACTAGATACACGATCGCTCCTTGCCTATCGATCAAGTTTAGATTCATCGAAAGAGCATTATCTTGGGGGGTTGAGAGGTTTTTTTGTTACCTGGTACAGGCAAGGTCATCCTGGGATAAATGAGGAGTTCATTAAGACGTTACAGGCTTGGGTGTTGAAAGGGAATGAAACCGGACGTGCAGTCCTGCAGATGGACAGTCTGAACGGTGCGTTGACTGACATTGAAATACAAGGTGTACTTGATATCGCGATAACTTGTTATTCAACGCGTCGTTTGAGGTTGGAAGCGTTTGCCTTGATCCTCACTTTACTTTACACGGGGCGGCGGTCGATCCAAATTGTTGCCCTGAAGATCAAAGACGTGCGGACAACCACAAGAAACGGCATTGCAGGCTATGAAATCAACTTTCCTCGCGCGAAGCAGCGGCATGCTCTGTGGCGTTCCACATTTACCTCTTACGCCATCGACGAAGATCTATGGTTAATATTGCAATTGCAGGTGGCTGATACCGTAAGAAAGTTGCAGTCCCTTGTCGAGTTTCCTCTTTCGGCTGCTCTTATCCAGGAGCTACCGCTTTTTTCTGATTTTGCAGATGTCTCGTACCGGACAACCGAGCAAGACTTGTTGAGTCTCTTGCAGTTCGACTATGTCCACGCACCCGTTACGATATGTAATACCGCTTTAACCCGATTTTCGGAAACACACCGCGTGTTTTCCGAGAGAACGGGTGAACCCCTGAACCTGACGTCGCGCCGTTTTAGGTCAACGCTCGGGACTAACCTGGCACGCCAAGGCTACGGTATCGCCGTCGTGGCGGAAGTACTGGATCACTCTGATTTGCAGAATGCGGGTTATTACATAAAAAGTCTGTCGGACATTGTCGAGCGCATCGATAAAGCGGTCGCGCAACAGCTGGCGCCTCTGGCTCAGGCCTTTCAGGGGGTTCTGGTGACATCGGAGCGGGAGGCTATCCGAGGAGATGACCCCAGCAGCCGTATTTCCAATGGGCGCGTGAATGTGGGCACCTGTGGAAGTTATGGCTTTTGTGGGGCGTTAGCCCCGATCGCTTGTTACACCTGTTCGCACTTCCAACCGTGGGTAGATGGTCCACACGAAGAAGTGCTGAATGAACTCCTTGCCAGTAGTGACCGTATATGGGGAGTAACGCAGGACATCAAAATATCCTCGGCCAATGATCGCCTGATTCTAGCAGTCACTGAAGTGGTGCGGCGCTGTGCGGATTCGAAGAGGGAAAATCGTAATGGCTAAGATATTCAAGTTTACCCCTAGCGAAAGTATCGGGGCCAAAGCCAATGTGCAAGCGTTTACCATTCGCTGCCGTCAAGACCTAGACGTATTAGCGCCGGAGATTGATTGGGACAGTCATTGTTGGAAGGGCGAGGTTGGCTTTATAAAGGCTGGCATCAATGCACGCAAGACAGATGCAGCAAGCTTGCTGAGTCAGGACATCATTCCTTTTGCTAAGGCATATGTCACCTATCAAAAAGCGCATCATCCACGTGCTAGAGCTACTTCCTTTAGTATTATAGCCATTCGTTGTATAGAACCGGCGTTGTTGAAAGTTAAGAAAGTTGCCGATATTTCCCTAGTCGATCCGGTAGTACTGGATCAAGCCGTGGTGGAGGCGCGTGAACATTATCCATTTTGTGGTAATCAGGCCAGTTCAGAATTGAATCGACTCGTCAGTTTTCTGCTTGAGCATAAGATGGTGGACAGGAAATTTCAGTGGAAGTGCTCTATTTCAGGCCCTAAAGGAATAGGAAGAACAGATAGGGAAGGAAAAAAAGCAAGCCAAGATAAAATGCCACCTGAGCATGTATTGCATTATATGGCGGAACTATTCGCAAACAATCCGCAAAATTCAGCCGATAAATACGTAGTGTCACTGTTTGCGCTATTGATGTGTGCGCCTTCACGCATTTCAGAAGTCCATGATCTTCCGGAGGACTGCTTATACTATGAAGCTGATTCGGAGGGCGAGGAAAGGCTAGGTTTACGCTTTTATTCAGGTAAAGGTTTTGGTCCAAATTTGAAATGGGTCCCAACAGTATTCAAAGATGTCGCAGTAAAAGCTGTTGGTCGGCTTATAGAACTAACGGATGAAGGTCGACGGATAGCGAAGTGGTATGAGGAATATCCTAGTGAGTTCTACCGGCACCCGAAATGTCCGAAGGTAGACAGCCACACGGTGCTAACACTGACACAGGTCTGTGATGCTGTTGGTATTGAGTATGGAGGGCATGCTTATACGGCTCGAAGTATTCTTAAAAATTTAGCTAATCCAATAGCGAATTTTCTGCACAAAAGCAGTATTTCTATAGATACTGTTACGTTGTCAGACCTAAATGAGTATGCACGTTCGAGGCTGCCAAAAGACTTTCCATGGAAAAATAGATCGCAGAAATTAAAGTGGTCCGACAGTCTATTTTGCATGCGACTTAATGAACTCCACCTTCAGAGAGGCGTATCGCCAATCATTATCTGGGGGCCGGGAAGCAGCAGTATCAGCAGCGCTTTGTCCATCACCAGCGGCACTAGGGATATGCAAACAGTATGGGATCGGAATGGGTACAAAAATCCAGATGGCAGTCGCGTCAGTTTGACGACCCATCAAGTGCGTCATTTTCTTAACACTACGGCACAGCGCGGTGACCTTGGACAATTTGATATCGCTCGTTGGTCAGGCCGCGCCAATATTGCTCAGAACAGCACCTACAACCACATGTCCGATGAGGAATATCTGGAGAAAATTGACAGCATTCCGGCGCTCACAGCCTTGGCCGGGCCGTTGGAGAAAATCACCGCCAATATGCCGGTAACACTGGCCGACTTGGATGCCATCGGCGATGTCATGGCCCACGTCACCGAATTCGGTTTCTGCGTACATGATTACTCGATGTTGCCGTGTCAGAAACACAGAGATTGTTTGAACTGTGCCGAGCAGGTATGTGTGAACGGTGATGCGGAGAAGCTCGAACGTCTGAAGCTGCAGCGAGATGCTATTGCCTTACAGCTTGCCCAGGCAGAGCAGGCCCTGGGGGAGGGCTATTACGGAGCTGATCGATGGACTGTTCATCAGCAAAAAACCTTAGACCGAGCAAACCAGCTCATTTCGCTGCTTGAGTCTGATGAAGTCCAGGTGGGGGCACTCGTGCGGTTGAGTAATGATCAGGAGTTTAGTCCGCTGAAGCGGGAGTTATCAGCGACGAGTTCACAGCCCAAGCTTTCGGAAAATGGGACGCTCGACTAGACCTTTTCATTTGGGGGGAAACAATGGCAAGGCACCTGACGGCTGTTGATATTGAAAGGATTCTTCAAAAACTGGATGGCTGGGAGGGCCGGCTCACGTGGGAAGCGTTTTGTGACTCGTTGCTCTCGCTTATTGGAACACGTCCAACGCGTCAAACCCTGAGCGCTTACATAAAGATTCAGGAGGCGTTCCAACATAAGAAGGGTAGAGGCGACGTCGGGAAGGTAAAAGTCAAAGTTCCAGCTTCGATCACTGTGGCGGCTCATCGCATAAAGCGTTTGGAGGAAGAAAATGCTCGGCTAAAAAATGAAAACGAGGGCCTGTTGGAGCAGTTCGTCATCTGGCAATACAACGCCTACTGCCATGGTCTTACGGAGCAGCAATTGACAGCCCCACTTCCAAAGGCTAGGAGAGGGGCTTCAGAGGAATGAATAGTTGAAGTGGCCAAATGAATTTGGACACTTCAATCTGGCGCTTTGATGGCGCCAAAGTCCGAGGCGTTTGGCCGAACTTAGCCTGTCAAACTAGTAATGCAGTTTTGCATCAGGAGGATATTGAGTGGTAGCGTAAGAACGCTAATACTCCGATGGCAAAGTAAACGGAATCGGTTGAGTTGAAGAACAAGGAAGATCAAAGCCTGGGCGACAAGATGAAGGTAGGCGAACCGCTGATGGGGCGCGCGCTACAGACGTTGCGACGGTACTCCGAAGCGTAAGAGACGTAAGATGAGTCGCGTGCGGCTGTAGTCGCCGCATTTTGGGATTTCAGCTCTAGTCGTTACTTGCTCAAAGACGCGGAAAGGTTACGCCAGTTCAAGGAAGGTTTTTCTGCTCACCTTTTTCGAGTTGTTCGCGTGACCTTTGACCTTCCAGACCGTAGCGTAGAAACGCTGTTCAATGCTTCAATTTCCACGCTCGAGCGGCGTAGGCGTGAGCAAAAAAACCTCGATCCTATTGCGTCCGAACGACTAGATCGAATTGCCTCTATCTGTCATCTAGGCAAAGAGGTCTTTGCAAGCAAAGAGGCGACTGCTATCTGGATGTCGAAGCCTAACAAAGCACTCGGAGGAAGTGTGCCTATTTTACTCTGTGATACCGAGATCGGAGCTCGGCAGGTTCGCCGCGTGCTTCACGCTCTGGAATGGGGCAACGCGACCTGAAGCTGTGAAGGCGGTACAAAATGATTGGCTTTTATCGGAATCCTGAAGTAACTGTTCTTCGAAACCCCCGATTCAGCTGACGCAATCTCGTTCGATCTGCATCGAGTTTTAGGCGGGTAGTATGTGTGGTGTTTCACCGTGAAACGCTCAAAAATTGGTTTCTTCCCCCGTGGTCGATTTCCTGATTCTTCCGTTTTTGGCAGGTGTGTCCGCCTATTTTGCGAGTGACTGCGGGTTCCGGCGGGACCGATGAGGCCCGGGTCAAGCACAGTAACCAATGGGATGGACGCCCCCGTCCATAATCGTATCGCCGTGCCAGAGTGAGTGGTGTCACCATCCACTTGCACGAAGGGGTAATCAGCCATGGAAATCAGAACTGTTGGTATCGACCTAGCCAAAAACGTGTTCCAGATCCATGGCATGAAAGAGCGAGGCAAGCCCCTATTGCGCAAGCAACTGAAGCGCGATCAGGTGGCAGTATTTTTTTGCCAACTTACCGCCCTGCCTGATCGGCATGGAAGCTTGTAGTAGTGCTCATTACTGGGCCCGTAAGCTTGAAACGCTTGGCCATACCGTGCGACTCATGGCCCCGCAATTCGTCAAACCCTATGTCAAAAGCAACAAGAATGATGCAGCAGATGCCGAGTGTTGGGGGGGGCAGTTTTCAATCAGCGCCTACACAGTCAGTACGTGGGCAGTCTGGAAGTACCGACTTTTTCAACAGAATCGACCTGAAGAGGCCGTTCAGGTTACTCACCCTAGACCCTATGAGACCGAGCAACTTCAATTCGTGGTCAACCACATCGAGTTGTGAGCTTGATCCGCACTGCCTGGGGAAGGCGACACAGAAACTCGCTATGGTCTCCATTGGTGAGAGTGAATCTAACTAAAAGACGTGTTATCTCCTGAGACTGAGCAAGGCTTGTTCTAGTGTCCCGATGCCCGCCTCGACTTGAGCGACTGACTCCTTGATCCGGTCCAAGGACACGTGCGGGTCAAGGCACGCCGCTTCTAGGCTGCGACAGCATTGAACCAGATGCTCGGCCTTGACCACTCGCGCCGCGCCTTTAATGCGATGTGCTAATTCCGCAAGCTTGTCGATCTCGCCCTCCAGCAGTAACGCAGACATCAGCTGAGAGTCTTCGCGATTGCTCCTGATCAGTTCATCAAGGATCTGTCGAATCTTCATCGGTTCGCTGCTGATGAGGTGTTCCAGCGGACCAAGATCAACCAATTGCACCGAGTCGGGAACCATGACCAATTGTTCCGTTGAGGGTTGTTCGGTTTCGCCGACCTGGTGATGTCCCAACAGGTGCGCGTCCAGTTCATCCAAGCTGATCGGCTTAATCAAACAATCGTTCATCCCTGCAAGAATGCACATCTCCAGTTCTTCAGGTTGGGCATCGGCAGTCAAACCGATGATCACGGTCGGTTCGAGCGCGTTTTCCCGTTCTTCTCGTCGAATGGCGCGCGTCAGTTCGGCGCCATTAATGACGGGCATGTGGCAATCGGTGATGATTACGTCGAACGCATTGATGTTCCAGGACTCATAGGCCTGTTGGCCATTTTCGGCCTCGGTGACATCGTGGCCCAAGTACTTCAATTGTTGAGACAGTACCTGGCGATTGACTTGATGATCGTCCACGACCAACACCTGCAAGCGATAACGCTGTCTGGGTTGTGGTGGGGCCAGCAGTGGGGCGACGCTGATACGTTCCAGTACCTGAACGCGTAACTCAATGTTGACCTGCGTGCCCCGACCCAGCGCGCTGCTCATGCTCAACTGGCCGCCCATCATATCGCAGAGTGAGCGACATATCACCAGGCCCAGACCGGCCCCTTCGGTGTGTTGCACATTGCGCTGTACCTGGGCGAAGGGGCGAAACAGCCGTTGCTGGTCAACTGAACTGATTCCGACGCCGGTGTCTTCAACACTGAGGCTGACATGGAGTTGGTTGTTGTCGATCAGAGCACCGACGATGCTGAGTTTGACCGTGCCTTCCTCAGTGAACTTGATCGCGTTGCTGATCAGGTTGGAGAGGATCTGTTTGAAGCGCAGGGCATCGACCAGCACATCACAGTTGATGTCGGAGTCGATTTCCAGCATCAGACGCAAGCGCTTCTGTCGAGCCAATCCTTCGAAGACACGGGCCACCGACTCGACTAGCTCGCGCAGGTTGGCGCGATTGGGCGTGAGGCTCAAGCGCCCGGACTCGATACGGGCAATGTCGAGAATATCGCCAATCAGCTCCAGCAGGCTTTTCGCCGAGGTATGGGCAATTTCAATGCTGGCACGATCAATGGGCTCGTGCGTGGCGCGCTTGAGCGCCAACTCCAGAATGCCGATCACAGCGTTCATGGGCGTGCGGATTTCATGACTCATGGTCGCCAGGAAACTGGTCTTGGCTCGGCTGGCGCTGTCCGCCTGACTCTTGGCTTCTTGCAGTTGATGCACCAGTTGGCGGTGTTCGCTGATGTCCAGCCAGCCGCAGATAACGCCCTTGATGATGCCTTGGCAGTCGTGGAACGGTTGCACCCAATGACTGATGGACACGGCTTTGCCTTGCAGCTCAATGATCTGCACCGACTCATGGATCTGACCGTCGCTCAAGGCGTTGTGGTAATCGTGATCAAACTCGGGCGGGCTCTTGAAGTGCTCTGCGGGCAAGTCCTTCACGGCCTTGTTCAGTACCTGCTCTTTGCTCAAGCCAACGCTTGCGAGGAAGCGACGATTGCACGACAGGATAAGCCCGTTGGCATCGCACACGTACAGCGGGGGCGGCATGCAGTCAGTCAAGGTTTCGACAAATTGCAGTTGATCGTTGAGCATGTGCTCGGCCTTGAGCCGGGCATTGATCTGTCGGCGCAGATAGAGCACCCAGGCCAGCGCCAGCAACAATAGCAACCCTGCAATGATGACAATCTGGCGGATCATGCGCTCGTAGTCGACCCAGGTTTGTCCGCTCATGCCTGGGGGGGAGCGCCAGCGGTTGGCAATCGCGCTGAGCTCATCCGGGCCCAGGGTCTGCAATACCTTATCGATGATGGACTGCAGCTCTGCATCACTGCGGCGCAATGCAAAATTGACCGTGCTGGAGCCCAGATCCAGTACATGGTTAATGACCAATTTGTCGCGAAACAGACGCTCGGTGTAATACCGCGCCGCAGGCAGTGCAATCACTGCGGCATCGGCCTTGTGTTCATAGAGCAGGTTCATCGAGTCCAGTGTGCCGCCCGCTTCGATCACGATGGCTTCGGGGTAACGCTTGCGCAGTTGCGGTATCGCCACGTGGCCACTGGGAATGGCCACGCGCTTGCCGACCAGACTGTCCAGGTTGCCTGGCTGATCAGCGTTGCTGAGTAACACGAAGGGCCCGTCGATGACCGGCCTGGAAAAGCGCAAGGACTCTTCACGTTCAGGGCTGGGTGTCATTAGGGCCAGCTCGGCTTCGTCCTTGAGCAAGGTGTTGATGATTTGCGGGTAACCGCCGCCGCGCGAGATCACCTGAAAATGCAGCCCGGTGCTCAGGGTGATGACCTCAAGAAGATCGGCCACGCCACCGGAAAAAACCCCGTTGGCATCGAAAAATGCACCGGGGGCCATGTCGTCATTGATCACCAGTCGAGCCACCGGATGGCGCTCGATCCAGAGCAACTGTTGCGAGGTGAGGTCGATGGGCTCTTCGTCGGGAATGAAGCTGTTGCCGACCCAGCGCTTGGCCATGTTGATCAGTTGGTTGTCGCCGATGGACGCAATGGCGACGTTGACCAATTGCTGCAAGCGCGTGTTGTCTGCGCGCAAGGCGTAGCTATACCCGCTGATGGGCAGGTCACTGAAGCGTTCGAAGCGCATATAGCCGTAGAACGAGCGGTTAATCTGGTAATAGGCGCTGTACAAATCGTCGACGTACACATCTGCCTGACCAAAGGCGGCGGCCGCTATGGCCTGATCATGGCTGCCATAGACCTTCAGGTCGGCCCGTGGATAGCGTTGTTGCAACTCCTGCAGATGGTCGCCGGTGACTGCCACCCGCAAACCCGCCAGGTCGGTGGGCGAGTCGCGTGGTTCAGCGCTGCGCTTGAACACCGCCAACCGGTCACGGGCGTAGGGGATGCTGGAAATCAGACCCTGGCTCGCCTCATAGCTGCCATGGCGGGTGATG
This sequence comes from Pseudomonas sp. RA_35y_Pfl2_P32, assembly GCF_963970735.1. Lineage (NCBI taxonomy): Bacteria > Pseudomonadati > Pseudomonadota > Gammaproteobacteria > Pseudomonadales > Pseudomonadaceae > Pseudomonas > Pseudomonas sp. RA_35y_Pfl2_P32. Next base: position 55,281 of record NZ_CAXAQF010000021.1, on the reverse strand, counting down.
ACATCGATGGTGCCCGCTTGCAGGGCCTGCTCAGCGGCCAGGGAGGTGGCAAATGGCACGATTTTGATCTTTAGGACCAGCATTTGAGCAACGAGGGCCGTTACATCGGCGCTGATACCTTCGTACTGATTGCTCTGGGCATTGACTGAGAACGGTGCCGACTCGTCAGGTGATACGCCAACCCTGAGTTCGGCCTTGTGGCGCAGCCACTGCCAGTCCACTTCGGAAATCCCGATGTCCTGACGCTGGATGTGTAGCTGGCTGGAAAGCGTCTGCGGTGCCAAAGGCGACGTTGCGGCCCCCGCCAGGGAATTGAATGACAGCGTGCACAAGGCCAGCCAGAAAAGGCGTAAATACATCGGGAAGAGACCGAATGAGTCAGAGAGGGCTGGAGCCAGTCGCGTGCAGAAGGAGCGTCCGTGGAGGTAGTGCGATGTAGCAGAGTCGTTGTGGCTGGCGCGATTATAGTTCAAAGCCATTGCCTTTAGTCATCGGTCCTACTCTTGCGAGCAGCTTGCTCCTACAGTAGTCGATAAAGTGGCTTTCCGGCATGGGTCGAGCAAACAGGTAGCCTTGGGCAATCGTGCAGCCCAGCTCGATCAGGCGGCTTTGTTGTTCGGCGGTTTCTACCCCCTCGATGACTAGCGAGATGTTCAGCGCCTGCGCCAGTGCCACCGAGCAACTGACGATCGCAGCACTTCTGGGTTGGTTCTGCATTTTGTGGACAAACGTTCGATCCAGTTTGATCTCGCTGAATGGCAATTCGCTGAGCCGATCCAACGAGGAGTAACCGGCGCCAAAATCATCCATGGCCAGGCCGCAACCGAGAATGCGCAGACGCACCAGATTCTCAAGGCTACTGGCCGGTGCACTGAGCAGTCCCGATTCGGTGATCTCAAAGATCACGCAGGTCGCAGGCACGTGCGCGCGCTTGAGCATCACCGGAATGCGTTCGGTCAATGCGCTGCAAGCCAACTGAGACGGGTGCAGGTTGAACGCAAGGTTGATCGTCAAGCCCTGCGCGGCCAGGCGCCGGTGCAGAGCCAGTCCTTGTTCAAACAGATGCCAGAACATTCTGTCGATCAGGTTGTGCTGCTCCATCACGGGTAAAAAGTGGGCAGGGGCCAGGACTCCCCACTGCGGGTGCACCCAGCGAGCGAGGACTTCGGCGCCGACCAGCGTTTGCCCTTGCAGGTTGATTTTGGGTTGGTAGTAGGCCTCGAACGCGCCGTTGTCCAAGCCTTGCAACACGTCGTTCAACGTTGGCATCTCAGCTGGTAACAGCGACCTTGGCGCGGCGTTGCAGTGTGACTTGTAACGCTTGACCAGTTGGTTGAACCCCTCGATGTTGAACGGTTTGCCCAAATCACCGAGAAAGGTCAGGCCAAGGCAGTGGATCATCAACACGGTGGCCTGACGCAAGACGGGGTCCAGTCCGCTGCACAGCACAACGGCACGCACTTTGCCGCTGCTGGTGGCATGGCGCAGAAAGGCCAGGCCATCCATGCCGGCCATTTTCAGGTCGCACAGAAGAATATCCACATGCGCGCAGCCCGCCAGGGCCAGGACGGCCTCATTGCCGTCGGCTGCTTGCAGAACCGTCCCGAGCATCAGCTTTTCGAGCGCGGTCACAGTGACCAGTCGCTGGAAGGGCTCATCCTCCAGCACCAAAACTGTCAAGGTCTGCATCGCTCATCTACACCTAAAGGAGGGAGGTCAGTGTGGGAGTGGAGTTTTAGTACCTAAATGGGAAATGTCCGACATGGCCTAGGAAATTTCCGAAGCTATGCTTCGTGAAGTCTTACGCTCCGCTCGGCTTGGCTAATAGTGTTAGCCTTAACCGCTTCAAGCTGTACCGTTCAGTAGCAAGTGCGTTCAAGAGGTTAAAGACACCATGCATAGCGTTCTCATTGTTGACGATCACCCGGTGATTTTACTTGCGGTCGGCGTTCTGCTGGAAAAACACGGCATGCGCGTGGTGGGTGAAGCGAGCAATGGCCTCGATGCTGTTCGATTGGTGCGTGAGCTGACCCCGCAGGTGGTGGTGCTCGACATTGGTATTCCAAAACTCGATGGCTTCAGTGTGATTACCCGCATCAAGGCCCTGAATGTTCGCACTGAGATTTTGATCCTGACGTCACAGCCGGCAGACTCGGTATGCCGACGTTGTATCCAGTTGGGTGCCCGCGGTTTTATCAATAAAGAAGAAGGTCTGGACAAGCTGATCACTGCTATTAAAGCCGTAGACGCCGGTTATACTTTTTTTCCTTCGCTGGCCTCGGATAGTGTCAGTTCGGCAGATCAGCTGACCGAACTCAAGCAAATTCAATCGTTGACGGATCGGGAGCTGACGGTGTTGCAGTACCTGGCCCATGGTTTTTCGAATAAGCAGATTAGTGAAAAGTTATTCCTTAGCCCTAAGACCATCAGCACCTATAAGACCCGATTATTGCAAAAGATCGGTGTTGCTTCGTTGGTGGATCTGGCTGAGTTCGCCAAGCGCAATTCGCTGACTGTCTGATAGGTGCCTGAAACCATGTAGGAAATTTCCTAGCCGGTCTTCGGTAACGTCCTACGTACTTCGACATTCCTAACTCGTATGCTAGCCCTGGCTCGATGATTACGCGATATCTGAGCTTCGAGAGCTTCACTGAGCTCCCGATAGGACAGAACACCAACTTAGGAATGTAAAATGAAATTCGCAAAACTGGCTATCGTTACAGCGTTGATGTTAGGTGTTGCCTGTGGCGTACAGGCTGACGATGACGACCCCGTCAAGAATGTTGATCAGGGCCACGGTAAAATCACCTTTACCGGCGCTGTTATTGACGCTCCTTGTTCTATTGATCCGAACTCTGTCGATCAAACTGTTGAGTTGGGTTCGGTATCTAACGTGTCTCTGGCAGGCAGCGGTAACTCTGAGCCGAAACCTTTTGAAATCCGCCTGGAAAAGTGCAGCCTGACGACCGCTAAAACGGTCAAGACAACGTTCGATGGTCCGGCCGGTTCAGGTGGGTTGCTAGGTATCACCGGCGATGCTAGCGGTGCTGGCATTGCAATTACTGATGGTAACGGTGCGCAGATTGTTCTGGGGACCGCGACAGCCGGCCAACTCGTTAGCGTAGGTGCTACTAACGCCACTCTGGCGTTCAGTGCTTATCTCAAAGGTAACGGTGGCGCTGCAGACACAATCATTCCTGGTGAGTTCAGCAGCGTGGCTAACTTCATGCTGTCCTACAACTAAATAGATGGGTTATGCATGTGGGAAGTATTTCCCCATGCATTTTTATCTGTTTTAGGATTAGTCGTCTGATCGCTTGCGGCCTTCTATGGTTATGCTGATAAGTGGTAGTTCGATACTTGCATTGTGTGAGCTGATTAACTGCTCGGCAGTGAGAGTGCGCGTGTTGAGTTATTTTTATTATAAATGGTGATCGTGAATCCAAGTTTGGTGTTCGAATGTTAAATAGATAGGTGTCTTCTTCAATATGATATTTGATAGTCAAATAGAAATAGAGCTTCACAGAATTTATGTGTATGCACATTTTTATGTGCTGCAGTTGGCACGCAGTGGCCAAATTGTTACAGCTTCGGGAAGCACTTCGCAGTTATAGGCTTGGTCAAGGTCAGTGGTGCTTGAACGGCCCATGGTCTGGTGCTGACGGGCAGCTCGTCGGCGGCCAGGGTGTTTTGTGTTCGTTTTGGGCTTTTTGGTCTGCGGTGGAGTGTGGCCAGGCACAACTATTTTTTTGAAAATAGTTGGCGTGTGTGCGGCGCGAACAAAAATTTAATTGGATAAGTTAAGTATGAGGGCGCCAAGCTGGACGCTGTTACCTTTTTGCTCGCGCGTACTTGGCACTTTTATAGTCTGCGCATTTAGCGGTGTCGGGTTTTATGCTGTCGCGGAAGAAATACAGTTCAATACTGATGTTCTAGATGTTAAAGATCGCGAGAATATTGATTTGAGCCAGTTTTCCCGTGGCGCGTATATTATGCCGGGCGATTACACGATGCTTGTGCGTATTAACAGGCAGGAACAGCCTGAGCAGTCTGTGGTTTTTTACCCCTCAGAGCAGGATGCCAGCGACAGTGTGGCGTGTCTAAGTCCGACGCTGGTCGATCAGTTCGGTTTGAAGCCGCAGATCACTAAAAAACTCATATGGTGGCATCAGGGACAATGCCTGCTGCTTGAAAGTCTTCCAGGGGCGACAGCACGTGCTGAACTAGCAACTTCCAGCCTGATGGTGAGCGTACCGCAGGCCTATCTGGAATACGCCATAGACAGCTGGGATCCGCCCTCGCGTTGGGACGAAGGTATCCCCGGCCTGTTCGTCGACTATTACATGAACGGCCAAAGCCAGCGCGAGGAGCATGGTGGTGGTACCTCCTACGGCCTGAGCGGCAATGGCACGGTGGGCGCCAACATGGGCGCTTGGCGCTTGCGTGCCGACTGGCAAACGCGGCTGGATCATCGGAGCAATGGCCAGGGATCGAGCAATAACTGGGACTGGAGCCGTTACTACGCATACAAGGCTATTCCAGCCCTCGGGGCGCAGGTTTCGCTGGGTGAGAACTTCCTGTATTCCGATATTTTTGACAGCTTTCGTTTTACCGGTGTCAGCCTGATCACCGATGACAGCATGTTGCCGCCTAACCTGCGCGGTTATGCCCCGGAAGTTGCAGGCGTTGCTCGTACCAACGCTAAAGTGGTGATCAGCCAGCAGGGCAGGGTTTTATATGAAACTCAAGTTGCCTCGGGGCCGTTTCGTATTCAAGACATTAATGATGCCGTTTCTGGGCAATTGGATGTGCGGATAGAGGAGCAAGATGGCAGCGTACAGTCGTTCACTGTCGAAACCGCCAGTGTTCCTTACCTGACAAGGCCAGGCGCCGTGCGTTACAAGGTCAGTAGCGGCCAACCCTCAGACTTCAGCCATAGTACCGAAGGGCAACTGTTCATCGCTGGAGAGGCTTCGTGGGGGGTGAGTAATGGGTGGTCGCTTTACGGAGGAGGTGTAGACGGCGGTGATTACAAAGCCCTGGCTTTAGGCATGGGACGTGACTTGATGACATTTGGGGCATTGTCGTTTGACATTACCCAGTCGCGGGCCCGAGTGCCTCAAACGGAGCAAAACACATTGAGCGGCGCCTCTTATCGGCTGCGCTATTCGAAGAACTTCGACAAGTACGACAGTCAAGTGACGTTTGCCGGGTATCGTTTCTCGGAGGAAGACTACATGTCCATGACCGATTATCTGGATGCCCGTAACTTTGGCACACGTAATGAAAACAGCAAAGAGCTATATAACGTCAGTTTCAGGCAGAACTTCCGCGACAGCGGGTTGAGTACCTACCTCAACTATGACCACCAGACCTATTGGAATACCAAGGCCAACGACCGATACACCTTTACCTTGTCCAAGAACTTCAGCTTCGGTCAGTTCAGGGCACTAAACCTGTCGATGACGGCGTACCGTAACAAGTACAACGGTTCCAATGATGACGGCATGTACCTCTCGCTCTCAATACCGCTGGGTGGAGGTAACAGTTCTGTCAGCTACAGCGGCAGCTACGATCGTGATGCAAACAGTCATCAGGTGGGCTACTACGATCGTCTCGAAAATGGCGACAGTTATCAGCTTAATGGCGGCAGAAACAGTAACGGTACCACCGCCAGTGGTTTCTACAGCCATGACGGCACTCTGGCCCGGATCAATGCCAATAGCAGCTATCAGGAGGGCCGTTATGCGTCGGTCGGTATGTCGCTGCAGGGCGGGGCTACCGCGTCCACGAAGGGTGCAGCGTTGCACCGCTCGAACATGATTGGCGGTACTCGAATCCTGGTCGACACCGATGGCGTCGCAGACATTCCGATCTCGGGGTATGGCGCCTCCGTTCGCACTAACCGATTTGGTAAAGCTGTGGTCACCGACGTCAACAGTTATCACCGCAACCAGGTCAGCATTGACCTTAACAAATTGCCGGAAAACGCCGAAGTGGCGCGCTCGGTGACACAAGCCACTCTGACTGAAGGGGCTATTGGCTATCGCCGGTTTGAGGTAGTGGCCGGTGAGAAAGCAATGGTGGTCATCCAACTGAGCGATGGTTCCACCGCACCTTTTGGTGCCACGGTGAAAAACTCCAAGGGCCAGAAAGTGGGCCTCGTGAGCGACGATGGCAGCGTCTACCTCAGCGGCATTCAACCCGGTGGGGAAATGAGCGTGTATTGGAATGGTGAAGCGCAGTGTGCGCTGCAGATGCCAGCGCAGATTTCCGAGGGCGACATGGCAGAACTGGTATTGCCTTGCACACGGATATCTGCCAGCGATTCGCCAATAAAAAGTTGAGTTGGCGCCGTACTGCAAGACACCTGCTGCATGTTCGGCAGGCTAGCGTGACGTTCCTTTTGGCGGACTTTCTTATTTTTTACAGTGACGCAAACGGTGGGTAACTAAAGATGAACATACAGAGTAATCCTCTCTGGAACGTGGTTGGCGGCCTGCTGTTGAGCATGCTGGGCCTGCAGGTGCAAGCTGCCGTGTCACTGGATCGGACCCGGGCGGTGCTTAACGGTGGCGACAAGTCCATCAGCCTCAGTATCAGCAATGAAAACAAAACTCTTCCTTATCTGGCGCAAGGCTGGGTGGAGGATGAGCAGGGCAATAAGATCACCAGCCCCTTGACCGCACTTCCGCCTCTGCAGCGCCTGGAGCCTGGGGCCAAAAGCCAGATCAAGGTACAGGCCATGCCGGCCGCCAATCTGTTAGTGCAGGACCGCGAGACGCTGTTCTATTTCAACCTGCGTGAAATCCCGCCCAAGAGCGATAAACCCAACACGTTGCAGTTGGCACTGCAGACACGCATCAAGCTGTTTTATCGGCCCAAAGCCCTGGGCGCAACCATGGGGATGGTGCCTTGGCAGGAACAACTGACGCTGAAGAAGCAGGGTGACAAATACCAGGTGAATAACCCCACGCCGTATTACGTGACGATAGTCGACGCTGACAGCAAACCCGGCAGCACCGGCGCGGAGGGGTTTGAACCGATCATGTTGGCGCCAAAGAGTAACGAAACGCTGAACCTGAGCGTTTCCGTGCTGGGCCCGACTCCGGTACTGACCTATGTAAATGACTATGGAGGTCGCCCGCAGCTGCAGTTCACCTGCATCGGTGAGGACTGCAAGGCGAAGCCCGTCAAGCCAAATTGATGACCGGTGCTGGGGTGTCATGAAGCAATGAAGGAGCCGAACATGCAACAGCGAAAAAAAGCCGATACAGCTCTGTCTCTCCACGAGTGGCAATCCCTGTGGGTAAAGCCGGCGGTGGTGCGAGTGGCACCGCTACAGCCGGTTGCCCCAGCTGAAGATAACGCCTGTGTGGACATTGTTAAGGGTGTGTTGCGTGTGCATGACGCGTTCACGGGAAGTGCCTGTCGGCTGGAAATGCCCTCGACGCAATGGGCTATGGGGCAGGGAGATATAGGTCGCAACCGATTGGCGCAGGCATGTTTAGCCCAACCGAGTTTGCGAACTGACTATGAGTAGCGTGAGCAGTGTGGCCAATGAAACTTTACACCGGTATGTGCGCCGTGCCTTGTGCGTTGCTTTGGTTGCGCTGGTAGCTCCAGTTCAGTCGGTCATGGCGTCCTCATCCAGCACCATCAATGTGACGGTGATCCTCACGGCGCCGCCGTGCACGGTTAACAACAATGGCATTGTGGTAGTCGACTTCGGCAGCGATGTGCAAACCACCCTGGTAGACGGCAGCTATAAAGTAATGCAAGTGCCTTACTCACTGCAGTGTCCGGCGGGGGGGGGCAAGACGATGGGTATCCGGATAGAAGGAACGGGGGCCGCGTTTGATCGCAATGTGTTGGGGACCAATATCAGCAATTTTGGCATTGCAATATTGAATGGTGGTACTCGGCTGCCTATCAACAGCTCGAAGGAATTCACCTATCCGAACTGGCCGAAGCTTTACGCGGTGCCGGTCAAACGTAACGGTGCCACGCTGAGTGGTGGTGTCTTCTCTGCGATAGCGACCATTAGGGTGGAATACCAGTGAACAGGTATAACGTGACGAAATTTTATATGGGCATGCTGCTGTTTCTGGTGAGTGGCATCTTGAGTGCAGCAGATTGGGAGGTTGATAACCTGAGATTCCGCGGCACCCTGATTGAGTCAATACCGTGCAAGGTGAGTAGCAATAACATTATTGTCGTTGACTTCGGCAGCGACGTGCAGACCACCCTGGTGGACGGCACCTATAAAAAAATGCAAGTTCCGTACTCCGTGCAATGCCCGGCGGGAGCCCCCACTGCGATGAGTATCCGGATAGAAGGCTCGGGCGCGGCGTTTGACAGTAAGGTGTTGGTGACCAATATCACTGACTTCGGCATTGCAATATTAAATGATGACACTCGGCTACCTATTAACAGCTCCAAGGAATTCACCTACCCGAACTGGCCGAAACTTTACGCAGTGCCGGTCAAACGTAACGACGCCACGCTGAGTGGCGGTGTCTTCTCTTCGATCGCGACCATGAGGGTGGAGTACCGGTGACCGGGTCTAAGGTGTCGAAACTGTATGCAGGCATGTTGCTTTTTCTGGTCAGTGGCATCTTGAGCGCCGCCGACTGGGAGACAGATAACGTGAGGTTGCGCGGCACGTTGATTGAGTCACCGCCGTGCACCATCAACCAAGACGGCAAGGTGGATGTGAATTTTGGTACTCGGGTAGGCGTGAAAAAAGTGGATGGCGTGAACTACAAGCAAGTGATGAATTACGAAATCACCTGCGATCCGAGTTCCATTGCCAGCGACATGACGCTGGAAATCATGGGTATACCGGCGGATTACGATCCCGCGGCAGTGACCAGCAACGTGAATGATTTGGCGGTCCAGATCCAGCAAAACGGCGTTCCTTTTGAATTGAACAAGCCGATTCCCATCAGTCAGACCAGTCCGCCGAAGCTGTACGCCGTACCAGTCAAACGGGCGGGCGCAGTCTTGATAGAGGGACCATTCGAGGCCACGGCGACCCTGCGGGCGGTGTACCAATGAGCCGGAGCAAGAGGCATCTCTATGCACTGCCGCTGGTGTTGATGCTTAACCAGACGGTGCAGGCCGAGAATGTTCGGCTACACGGCTCCTTGGTAGCAGAACCTTGTGTGATTGCGCCTGGAAGCGAGAGCGTGACACTGGACATTGGCACGGTCACAGACAAGTACCTGTATACCAACCAGCGCACTCGCGGCCAGACGTTTGAAATTCGCCTGACGGAATGCGACGCGAGTCTGGGTAAAACCGTGAAGGTGGCCTTCAGCGGTATTGAAAACCCAAATCTGGACGGGTTACTGGCGGTTGCGGGTGGCAGCCAGGCCAACGGTATTGCCATCGGAATGGAAACCCTCGCCGGCCAGAAACTGCCGCTGAATAAGCCCGGTGAAGGCTTCCGGTTGGTCAACGGCAGCAACACCCTGACGATGTTGGCTTTTGTGCAGGGCGAACCGCAGGCGATAGCCAGTAAGAGCATCGAGCGTGGACCTTTCAGTGCTATCGCCACCTTTAGCCTGGAATATGAATAAGGCCGAGCGTGACTGGTTGGTGGCGTATGTCTGGCTGGGCAAACGACGCCGACATGCTTCTCCAAATGCGGATGTTTGGCACCTGCGTTTCCATTGGCCACAACAAGGTGAGGCGTTGTACCAGCAGGTGCGTGGCGGTAATTATCGCCTGCAACCGATGCAGTTATATCGGGGCCATGACCGCAGTTGGGTACAGTGGTGCGCACAAGACGCCCTGGTGCTGAAATGGGTTGCACTGCAGGTGGAAAATCGGTTGCCGATGCATGAACGCTGCGCCCATATCAAAGGGCGGGGCGGGGGAAGGCAGTCGGTGAATGAAGTTTGGCGGGCACTAGCCTCGGGGGACTTTCCATTCGTCTATCGCACGGATATTCGCGGTTATTACCGTCATATCCGCAAGGAGCAATTGCTGAGTCTTGTGCGCCAGCACGTCGATGATCCAGCGCTTACTGACCTTGTCGAGCAGTATCTGTATTACAGCGTCGAGGACGGCGGGGATATTTTTACGCCTGACAAAGGGATATGTCGGGGTTGTGCGCTCAGTCCGCTCATGGGGGCTGCGCTGCTGTACCACGTGGATGGCCATTTTGCTGCCGTGAGGGGCATCTTTTATGCGCGCTATATGGACGATTTTGTGCTGCTAACCCGCACGCGCTGGCAACTGCGACGCTGTGTAAAACACCTACATGAGTTTTTTAACCAGGGTGGTTTTGAAACGCATCCGGACAAAACCCAACTGGGAAGGATAGAACATGGATTTGACTGGCTGGGCGTATGGTTCACCCCCACGGGGACCTCCATTGCGCCTCGCGCGTTAGAAAACCATCGTGCACAACGGTTGCTGCTTTACGAGCAAGCCCGACGGCGGGGACTGTCAGCGACAGACGCCAACGCGCGGGTGCAAGCGTATTTGATACGGTGGAACATATGGGTAATGCAGATATTGGGATGATCCATCCTTCTCCCGTCTGCGTATGGCCTCAGCGTGATCTATCATGCGCGACTACCGGCCCCGGAACGAACCACCGCACATGACCGTGTGTACCCGCGCATACCGGGAAACACGGCGAACCCCCAGGTCGAATGATGAAAAAAGTAGCCCTTATACTCGCGATAACCGCGATCTCCGTGACACACGATGCGCTGGCGGCCTCGACCATCTGGATGTCAAAAGTACCAGACACCCCATGGACCGACGGGTGGGTGATTACCGCGATATCGGTCGACAGCGTCCATGCCATCATGGACACTCCGGCTGTCTGGAAAATGGGGAACATTCTCAGAGTCACCACTGACCCAACCGGTCCCACTTCCGGTCTCCTCACCTGCTCCAAGACTATGACTGCTGACTGCTATCAATGGAAGCCACCACCCGCGACCCCCCCCTGCGACACGAATCTGGCCACGGCTCAACACGCCCAACAGCTCGTGGGGCTCGGGGTCACTACAAAGAAAGGCGAACGGCCCTACAACTGGTCGTACTACTGTGTGGACCGTGCAGGAACCAACACCACCCGGTCCATTCCTGCTGGGACGGTGATTGCGACCGATGCCCCCGTATCGTGCACTATCGCCAATGCCCAGCTTACGTTCCGCGGACGCGTTGGTGAACGGGCGAAAACGTCAACGAACCTGAACATTCAATGTGACTCGCCAGCGACACTCCGCCTAACGTTAAGTGATGGGGGGCTGGTCAGGGTGGGGGGAGAGGGGGAAGTGCGATTGACATTCGGAAAAAACGGCAGGGACGTTCTAGACGTAAGCGGAACCGCTCCCCTCGTAGATATTGAAGGAGAACTGACCAAATCTCCACCCACTGCAGGAACCTATAGTGGTTCTTCTGTGCTTCGCCTCGACATACTGTAGCGTGCTGGGCGACTGTCCGCATCGCCAATACGCCGTTCGTAGCTTCAATCACGGTGTAAGGTTGGAGAAGCAGAACCTATATCTTCGGGGGCTGGGCTTAGGACCTGCAAGCGCATCAACTGAAATGGGGCGCTTGCCGCCGCAGCACGCGTTTTACGTAATCGATTTGTTGGACTAGGCACAAAACAAGAAAAGACTGATGGAGGGTTTAAAGTGCCAAAAAATATAAAGGTATATTTGTAATTTTTGAAGTCATGGCACAATAAAAATTTTACAAAATAATTAACTTTATTGGTTGTTGTGGCTTTTAAATACTTCAACCAACTGAAAATTAAACGTTTTCTTTATAGTTGTTATTCGCATGGCAATGAAGAGGTGTTTACAAAAATTGTGACGAACACCTGAGGCATTTTTGTAAAGTTTCAGCCTGAAAGCCCCGATCTAGGGGCTTTTTTTATGGGTGGCTACTGCTGCGCAAATCGCAACATATCCGCGTTCACTTGCGTTTTATGAGTATCCGTCAGCCCATGGGGAGCTCCTGGGTAAACGATCAGTTCGGCATGTTCGATCAAGCGTTTGCTCTCACGGCCAGCGGCCTCGATCGGGACGATCTGGTCGTCGTCGCCATGGATGATCAAGGTGGGGATGTCGAATTTCTTCAGGTCCTGGCGAAAGTCGGTTTCCGAGAACGCCTTGATGCTGTCGAAGGTGTTTTTATGGCCACCCATCATGCCCTGCATCCAGAAGGCGTCGATCAGCCCCTGGGACGGTGTGGCGCCGGGGCGGTTGAAGCCGAAGAACGGGCCGCCGGCCACGTCCTTGTAGAGCTGCGAGCGGTCGGCAATGGAGCCCGCACGGATGCCGTCGAAGACTTCGATTGGCAGGCCCTTGGGGTTGGTCTCGGTTTTCAGCATCAACGGCGGCACCGCGGAAATCAACCCGACCTTGGCCAGTCGTTGGGTGCCGTGGCGGCCGATATAGCGGGCGACTTCACCGCCGCCGGTGGAGAAACCGAAGAGAATCACGTTGTTCAGGTCCAGGTGTTCGATCAGTGCGGCGAGGTCGTCGGCGTAGTGATCCATGTCATTGCCGTCCCAGGGCTGGCTGGAGCGTCCGTGCCCACGCCGATCATGGGCAATGGCGCGAAAGCCATTGTCGGCAAAGTGCAGCATCTGTGACTCCCAGCTGTCACTGGAGAGCGGCCAGCCATGGCTGAAAACTACCGGTTGCCCACTGCCCCAGTCCTTGTAGTACAGGGTGTTGCCTTCGCGAGTCGTGAAAGTAGCCATGTCGATCGTCTCCAATGAATGCTCAGGGAATCAGGCTTAGGGCTGTGCCGCCAGGAACTCGGCGGTGGACACCACGCTGGCGTAGGCAAACCCCAGGGCCGACATGAAGGCGGCGTGCACCTGGGCGGCGGGTACGACCTGGCCGTTGAATTCCAGGTCGCGGGACGCGCAGGCGTCGTGGATCACTGTGACGTGGTAGCCAAGGTCCGCCGCGGCGCGCGTGATGCCGTCGATGCACATGTGGCTCATGCTGCCGACCACCACCAGATTCTCGATGCCGTGCTGGTCGAGGATTGACTGTAGTTCGGTTTCGCGGAAAGCGTTGACGAAGTGCTTGAGCACCACCGGCTCGTCACTGCGATTGAGCACCTTGGGGTGCAATTTGGCGCCGTCGGAGCCGGGGGTGAAGAACGGGGCATCGCTGGAGGTGAATTCGTGGCGGATGTGCACCACCGGGTGGCCGGCCTCGCGGAACGCCTGGAGCAGTGTTGCCGCGTTGTCGGCGGCGGCATCGGCGCCCACCAGCGGCCATTTCCCTTGGGGGAAGTAGTCATTCTGGATATCGACTACGATGAGTGCTTGCTTGGCCATGGGTGTTTCCTCGGGAGTGTGTGTGGGCGCCAGTATTGCGGCGCACGCACGCTTAGAGGATTGGCCGCACCGACAATAGAAGGGGGAAAACTGACAATGGGCATAGAACGCGCAGTCGCCGAGTTGGGCGTGCTGACCTATCCCGGTGCACAGCTGGCGGCAGTACACGGCTTGACCGATCTGTTTGGCGTCGCCAATCGCATTGCCGCCGAGCACCAGAGCGCGCAATTGCCGTTGTTGCGGGTCAGCCACTGGCAGGCAGAGGCCGGGCGCGCCCCACAGCGCGTCTACGACAGTCATCCTGGCCCCGATGGGAGCTTGATGGCGCTGCTGATTCCGCCGTCGATCGGCGGCTTTTGCGAAGGGCAGGCGTCAGCGCCGCTGATCCGGTGGCTGCGCCAGCAACACGCGAGCGGCGCAACCTTGGGCGGGGTGTGCGTGGGATCGATTCTGCTGGCCGAAAGCGGCCTGCTGGATGGCCGTAGCGCTACCACCCACTGGACCTCGGCCAAGCAATTCGCCGAGCGTTATCCCCAGATCAAGCTCAACGCCGACACCCCCATCGTCGATGATGGCGACCTGATCACCACCGCCGGCCTGATGGCCTGGTCCGAGCTGGGCCTGCGTCTGGTGGATCGTTTGCTCGGGCCGAGCATTGCCACCGGTACTGCGCGCTTTCTGGTGGTCGAACACAGTGACAGCGCAAGCCAGTGCGGCAGTAACTTCGCGCCGATCCTCAGCCATGGCGACGCGGCGATCCTCAAGGTCCAGCACTGGCTGCAAGCCAACGGCGCGGTGGAGGTCTCGTTGAGCGTGATGGCCCAGCAGGCAGGTCTGGAGGAGCGTACCTTCCTGCGCCGCTTCCGCGCGGCCACCGGCTTGAAACCCACCGAGTACTGCCAGCACCTGCGGGTGGGCAAGGCTCGGGAAATGCTCGAGTTCACCAACGGCACGATTGACCATATCGCCTGGAGCGTGGGGTACGCGGACCCCAGCGCGTTTCGCGCGACCTTCAGGAAAATTACCGGGCTGGCGCCCAGCGATTACCGCAGCAAGTTTGGGGTATCGCCGACGGCGGTGCTGGCGCGGTAACGCCGTGCAGGGATCGTGCAAAATGCCAGAGCGTTGGCGACAGTCGTGCAGAATAAGACAGGCCCGTTGCCAGCTGTGACTCCCACGGCCAGCGAATTAACCGCGCATCCGCCGCGACCCGGGGTTGGCCTGATCCCTGCAGCGCCCTGAGCTATATTCATCAAGCGCAGATGGCAGGGGGACGCATGACCCCGACTAATCGCAACAAACTGGTGGTGGCCCATTCCGTGCGACCCCAGGCGCCACTGCACGAGGTCGAGACCAACCGAGCACTGGCTCACTGGCTGGCGCAGATTCTCGGCTACCAATATGGCGGCAGTTACCACCCCAACACCCATGCCGGGCGCGACCTGTACGTGCTGCCTACCCAGACCCTGGTCGGTGGTGCGGCCGCTCGTCAGTTGGGGGTCAAAGGGCCGGACGATCTGTGGGGCGGCTACGTCGACCACCCGTTCATCTGCACCAAAGCCATTACCCATGGTCTATTGAACAGGCAGGCCAAGGCACCTGAAGGCTGGGCACCCTCGTTTGCGGAACGGGTACGCCAGATGGTGCTGGAGGGCATCAGTGTGTTTTCCCTCGACGATGCCCTGCCAGCGGCTGAACAACTGCTCGAACGTGGCCCGCTGCGCCTGAAACCGATACACGCCTGTGCCGGACGCGGTCAGGAAGTGATCAGCAACCTCGCAGCCTTCAGGCAAGTCCTGGGCCGTGCCGACGCCGCCGAGCTGTTCGCCAGCGGGGTAGTGCTGGAGCAGGACCTCAAGGACGTCGTCACCCACAGCGTCGGCCAGAGTTTTATCGGCGACACCGTGCTCAGTTACTGCGGCGAGCAATACCTGACCGAAGACGGGCTAGGCGAAAAAGTCTATGGCGGCTCGGACCTGCTGGTGGTCCGGGGCTATTATGACGACCTGCTCCAATTGCCCCTGGCCGACGATGTGCGCCTGGCCATCGAGCAGGCGCAGGTATTCGACGTTGCGGCGGACGAGGCCTACCCGGGGTTTTATGCATCGCGGCGCAACTACGACATCGCCCAGGGTCTCGATGCCCAGGGGCAGCGTTGCAGCGGTGTGCTCGAGCAGTCGTGGCGCATGGGCGGGGCCAGCAGTGCGGAAGTGGCGGCGTTGCAGAGTTTCGTCAACCAGCGGGGTTTGCCGGCGATTCGTGTGTCGTCGGTGGAAACCTACCGTGACCAGCCCCTGCCGGCAGGCGCCATCGAGGTGTACCGCGGCCCGGCGGAAAACAGTCCATTTCTCCTCAAGTACGTGACGGTCCAACCTTATGACGGCTAGAAGCGAAACCATTGAAATCGAAATAGACGACGAACACATGAGCGGGACCTTTCTGAGTCCCAAATCCAAGGTCCCGGGTGTGTTGTTCGTGCACGGCTGGGGCGGTAGCCAGGAGCGTGACCTGGAGCGGGCCAAGGGCATTGCCGGCCTGGGCTGCGTGTGCCTGACCTTCGACTTGCGTGGACACACCGGCGGCACGGGGATCCCGCTGACCCGGGTGACCCGCGAAGATAACCTCAAGGATCTCTTGGCCGCCTATGACCGCCTGCTCGCCCACCCGGCCATCGACACTTCCGCGGTGGCGGTAGTCGGCACCAGTTACGGTGGCTACCTGGCGGCGATCCTCACCACGTTGCGCCCCGTGCGCTGGCTGGCACTGCGGGTGCCCGCGCTGTACCGCGACGAACTGTGGCACACCCCCAAGCGCGACCTCGACAAGCAGGACCTGCTCGATTACCGCAGCACCCTGGTCCACGCCGAGAGCAATCGGGCCCTGTATGCCTGCTCGCAATTCACCGGCGATGTGTTGCTGGTGGAATCGCAAACCGATGATTACGTACCCCATGCCACCATCATGAGTTACCGCGCGGCGTGCCGGCAGACCCATTCCCTGACCCACCGCATCATCGATGGCGCCGATCACGCCCTCAGCGAGCCCGTGGCGCAACAGGCCTACACCGCGATCCTGGTGGGCTGGATTACCGAGATGGTGGTGGGTGAGCGCTTGAGCATCATCCAGTCCAACTGACGGGCTTCTTTTCGGTGGGTGCGAGCCCGCTCCCATCGTGGATGTGGGCGTTCAGGAAGGTTTCTTCTCGATCCGCAATGCCTTGGCCTTGGCTTCCACCACCAGGTACATGGCCACCGTGATCAACAGCGGCAGCAGGAAATAGATCGCCCGATAGGCCAGCAGGCCGGCGACCAGGCTGCCGCGAGAGGCCTGGTGTTGCAGCAGGGCGACAAACACCGCCTCCAGCACCCCGAGCCCGGCCGGAATATGGGTAATCACCCCGGCGATGGCACTGATCAGCAGCACCCCAAGCACCAGTGGATAGTCGAGCTTGCTCGGCAGCAGGGTGAAAATCACCGCCGCCATCAGCGACCAGTTCAACGCCCCCAGCGCCAGTTGCAGCAGCGCCATGCGCAGTGACGGCAGGTTGATCTCAACCCCACGAATCGACCATTCGCGACGGCTGGAAAAACGGCACGCCGCCAGGTAGCCCGCGCTCACCAGCAGTAACAGCAGGCCCACGCCCTGCAAGGCCGCGCTGCTGAGCTTCCAGCCCGGCGGCATGTGCACCAGGCCGCTGCTGAAGATCGCCCCGGCCACCACCATGTAGCCAAACCAGTTGGTGGCCAGGCTCAGGCCCAGGATCTTGGCAATGTTGCCCTTGCTGACCCCCAGCCGCGAATACAAGCGATAGCGCATGGCGATGCCGCCTACCCAGGCGCTCAGATTGAGGTTGAACGCGTAGCTGATCACCCCCACCGGCAGGATTTGCCGCCAGGTCAGGTTCTGCCCGATGTAGGTGCGGCCGATCAAGTCGAAGCAGGCGTAAGTGAGAAAGCTCAGCAGGGTAATCATCGAGGCGATGATCAGGGTCCGGACCTTGAAATCCTTCAGCGTGTCGAACACTTCGCTCCAGTCGATGCGGTGGGCGAGCAGGGTGAACAACACAATCAGCAGCAGGAAGAACAGCGCCGTGAGGGGCTTTTTCAGGCGCCGCCAACGGGAAGGCGCCTGCTCGGCAGCCGCGGGCGTGTCTTGGCTTTCAGCGCGACTCATCGGCGTCATCCTGCACCTGTCCCGCAGACGTGAAGGGCTGCAGGTGCGGTTTGTGTGCCGGCAGCCAACCGGCCCAGGCGGGGAAGTGCCGCAGGCAATGGAACACCAGAAAGCCGATGGTCATGCGCCACAGTAATCCACGGGGTCGCTGGTTGGCCGGCATGACCTTGCAGTGATGGTCACTCAATTCCTCCAGGCGCTCGCACAGCTCGCGGTTGAATGCCCGGTCGCGAATCAGCACGTTGGCCTCCAGGTTCAACGACAGGCTCAGGGGGTCGAGGTTGCTCGAGCCGACCGTGCTCCAGTCCTCATCCACCAGGGCGACTTTGCCGTGCAGCGGGCGCTCGCAGTATTCATAGATCTTTACTCCCGATTGCTGCAGGTAGTCATAAGTCAGGCGGGCCGCCAGCTTGGCCACCAGCATGTCCGGTTGGCCCTGCAGGATCAGCCGCACCTCGACACCCCGGCGGGCGGCGTTGCGAATCTCGCGCAGCAAGCGGTAGCCGGGGAAAAAGTAGGCGTTGGCGATGATCACCCGGCGTTGGGCGCTGCGCAGCACCTGCAGGTACACGTCCTCGATGTCCCGGGGGTGGTCGTGGTTGTCGCGGTAGACCAGGCGCACCTGGCCATCGTGGTCGCTGAACGCCCGCTCGCTGCGCCGGTGCTTGCGCCGCAGCCAGCCAGACCGCGCCCCGGCGTGGCGCCCGCTTTGCAGCAGGGCAAAGTGATGGATGTCCACCACCGCCGGCCCTTCGACTTGCACCGCATAATCCTGCTTGGCCTCGGGGCCGAAGTCCGCCAGGTGGTCGGCGCTGAAGTTGATGCCGCCGATAAAGGCGATGCGACCGTCCACCACCACGATCTTGCGATGCAGGCGACGGAACCAGTTGGTGCGGATGCCCAGGCGCCGGGGGGCCGGGTCGAACATTTGCAAGTGCACGCCGGCATCACACATCGCCAGGAGAAACTCGCTGGTCAATTCGCCGCAACCAAAACCGTCGAGGCTGACGGTGACACGCACGCCGCGCTGCGCAGCTTCGATCAGGATCTGCTGCAACTCGCTGCCGACCTTGTCCTCGAACAGAATGAAGGTCTCCAGCAGAATCTCGCTCTTGGCCTGGCGCAGGGCCTCGAACACCTTGGGAAAGTAGGCCTCGCCATTTTCCAGCAATACCACGCAGTTATTGCCGTGCCAGCCATAGTCGGGGTCGACGAGGGCGCGTCCGGTCGCAGCCGATTCGGGGGTGGCCGCCTGGGGCTCGAGCAGGTTTTTTTCCAGCGGGGCGCTGCTCATAGCTCAATCTCCACCGACAGCGGAACATGATCGGAAAGGTGCGACCAGGGGCGCGCCGCCAGTACCTGCGGGCGATGGGCCTTGAGGTTGCGCACGTAGATGCGGTCCAGGCGCAGGAGAGGCAGGCGGGCGGGAAAACTGCGCGCCGACTGGCCATGGTGCTCGCTGAATACTTCGCGCAACCCCAGAGGCCTGAGCCATGCGTCGGCGCGCTGGCGCCAGTCGTTGAAGTCGCCGGCGACGATCACTTTGGCGTCGGCGGGCAACGCTTGCAGGCGCTTTATCAACAGTTGCAGCTGTTCGTCGCGATGGACCTGGCGCAACCCCAGGTGCACGCACATGGCATGCACCTGCTGGCCTTCGCCGGGCAGGCGTAACACGCAATGCAGCACGCCCCGGCTCTCATGGCCGCTGATGGAGACGTCGAGGTTGTCGTGACGGATGATCTGGAATTTCGACAGCAGGGCATTGCCGTGGTCGCCTGCCGGGTACACCGCGTTGCGCCCATAGGCGAACTGCGGCCAGAGGCTGTCGGCGAGGAATTCGTACTGGGGCATGCTGGGCCAGTTGCTGTAGCGCCGAGGATGATGCTCATGGGTGCCGTGTACTTCCTGCAGGAACACCACGTCGGCGCCGACACTGCGCACCGCTTCGCGCAGTTCGGGCAGGATGAAACGCCGGTTCAGGGCGGCGAAGCCCTTGTGGGTATTGACCGTGAGCACGGTAAAACGGCGTACCGAGGTCCGGCTTGCACTCGCTGCATCGGGTTGTTCGGCCTGCTCGCCGCTGCTGTCAAACGCCGCCATGTGTGATCCCGCCTGATGATCGTCGGGCTGCCCCCTGTTTGTTGATGACTGTGGGCCAGGGCGGAAAGTTTCGACGGCGTTACGGGCGGTCAGCCCTCCAGACTTATCCACAGCAGGTGCTGCTGCCCAATCCGAGTCACAGCGCCTAAGCCCCCGGCAGCCCATGGTCGGCGACGGGCGAGAGCCGGTACTGGGTCAGTTTTTGCTGCAGCGCGGAGCTTTGCTGCAGGTCCAGTTGCAGCCAGTAATGCTGCACGCCGGCGATCTCGGCCGCCGCCGGCAAGCCGTCGCGGTACACCAGACGATTGCTGGCCAGGGCCGGGACCTTCTGCCCCGGCAGTAAGGTGCCGACCAGATTTAGCGGATCAACCCCACAGACGCTGACCAGGCTGCCGTCGTGGGGCCGGCGACGCACTTCGCGCAGCAGCGGGATGGCTTCGGGCAGGGCGAACTGTTCGCCGGCCAGGCCACTGACAAAACGCCCGCCGCGAATCTCCCCGCGTGCCTCCAGGCGATGAAAGGTGCGCAGTAATTCCCGCCAGTTGGGCAGCCAGTCCGCTTCGCGCTCCAGCAAGCGCCAGAACACCACGCCGTAGCGGCGCAGCAACGTCATGGCGATGTGTTCGAGGGTGCCCACGGGCGTGCCACGCGGGGCATCCCCGATGGGAGCGGCTGTGCGGCGCAGCAGGGCCCAGCGTCCGGCATCGTCCATTCCGCCGACCAGTGGCCCGCGCCCGCGTCGGCTGCTGCGGGCCTGGCGTTTGCTCGCCGGGGTGATCAGCGCGCGCAGGCCGGCGAAACTGTCGGCATTCACCAGGCCTGCGCCGACCAGCTCCTGCAAGGCGATCTCCAGTTCGCTGCGCAGCAGGTGCGCTTCGTGCAGCAACTCATCAAAAAACAGCGCGCCGTGTTGGCTCAGGGCCTGATGGACTTTCTGGGTCTTGGGCGACAAATCGTCGACCTGCGCCTGTTGGGTCAAGCCGCTCCAGAGTGCCACCTGCGCCCTGGGCAACAACAGGATCGGCGTGCTGCGCAGGGCCACGCTGGTCGCCTTGTGGCGCGCGCTCAAGCGAGTCCAGACCAGCTTGCCGCTGCGGCACAGCTCATCCAGCCAGGTGGCCGAGTAGCCTTTGAGCCGCGCCGGCAACAGATCGCTGTCCCAGGCCGATGCCGCTGCCGGGTAGCCTTCGAACTGCGCGACGATCACCGGTAACATGGCGCTGCCCTGGCCCTGGGTTGTCGCGGACAGGTGCTGCCAGTCAAACAGAAAACGCATGAAGTCCTGCAGGGCCACCGGTTCGATTTCCCGGCGCAGGCGCTTGACCGTGTAGCGGTGGATCCGCGCCAGCAAATGCCGTTCGCACCATTGTTCCTGCATCGCACCCGGGCTGAAGCGCCCGCGCAACACGTAACCCTCGCGCTCCAGTTGGGCCAGGGCTTGCTCGACCCGCAGCGGCGCCAGCCCCAGGGGGGCGGCAATCTCACTCAGGGGCAGCGGGCCGAAGGCGCTGAGCCGGGCGCGCAGCAGCTCCACCAGCGCCTCATCAGGTGCCCACACCTGGTCAAAGCCGGGTAGCGGGTGCATGGCCGGTTGCAGCAGTCCCTGTGGATAAATCCCTTGCAGGCAGCTCAGGCGCTCCAGCGCCAGCCACAGGCCATGTTCGGCGTCGATGGCCAGGCGGCTGGCGCGACCTTGCTCGGCCAGCGCCTGCAGCCATGGCAGCCATTGCCCGTCCTGCTGCACCTCGCTATCGGTGATAGCCCCCAGGCTCATCAGCGCTTCATGCATTTCATCGACGCTGCCGGGTTGCGGCCAGGCTTCTTCGCGCACCGACTCGATCGCCTGCGGGTCCAGGGCACCGAGGTCATCGGTCGCCAGCGGGTCGCTCCAGCGGCGGCTGAGCACCGCCTGCGTGCGCCGTTCTTCCAGGGGCGCATCGTCGAGAAAGGTGTAGGGCCGGGCGTTGAGGATTTCCGCTGCCAGGGGCGAAGGGGCGGGCAGGTCGCGGCTGATCAGCCGCAGTTCGCCCCGCTCCATGCGTCGCAGCAAGGCCAGCCAGCCGTTGCAGTCCATGGCGTCGTGCAGGCAGTCGTCGAGGGTTTGCTCAACCAGGGGGTGGTCGGGGATTTCCCGTTCGCCGGCGAGGTTTTCCAGGCAGGCGATCTGGTCGGGAAACACGCTGGCGATCAGGTCTTCGCTTTTCATCCGCTGGATCTGCGGCGGTACCTTGCGGCCACCGCTGTAGCGCGGCAGCGCCAGGGCGACGCCGGCATTCCAGCGCCAGCGCACGCCAAACAGCGGGGCGTCGAGTACCGCCTGGATGAGGAGTTGCTCGGCGCTGTTGCTGTGCAGGTAACGCCAGACGTCCTGCAGTTCGAAGCTGTGGCTGGTGGACAGTGACAGGACGATGGCGTCCTCGCTGGCGGCGGCCTGCAATTCGAAGTTGAAAGTGCGGCAGAAGCGCTTGCGCAAGGCCAGGCCCCAAGCGCGGTTGATGCGGCTGCCGAAGGGCGTGTGGATGATCAGTTGGGTGCCGCCGGACTCATCGAAAAATCGCTCCATCAGCAGCGTGTCCTGGGACGGCAGGGCACCGAGGCTCAGGCGCGCAGGCGCCAGGTAGTCCACCAGTTGTTCGGCGCAGGCCAGGCTCAGGCCGAGGGTCTCGGTCAGCCAGGCCAGGCTCGGTTGCAGATCGCCCGGCGTGGCACCTAGCAGTGGGTCGAGCTGGGCGTGCAGGCGCGCCACGGCGTAGGACAACTCGGCGCTGCGCCCCGGTGCTTCGCCAAGCCAGAACGGGATGGTGGGCGGCTGGCCCTGGGCGTCCTCGACCCGTACCTTGCCGGTTTCGACCCGCAGGATCCGGTAAGAGCTGTTGCCCAGTTGAAAGACATCGCCGGCGATGCTCTCCACCGCGAAGTCTTCGTTGACGCTGCCGATGTTCAGCCCCTGGGGTTCCAGCAGCACGCTGTAGTCGGCGTTGTCGGGAATTGTCCCGCCACTGGTCACGGCGGTCAGGCGGGCCCCGCGGCGGCCGCGCAAGGCGCCGCTGACGGCGTCGCGGTGCAGGTACGCGCTGCGGATGCCCTGGCGGCCGTTGTAGCCTTCGGCAAGCATCTTCAGCAAGGCCTGGTAGTGCGCCTGGTCCAGCGCGGCGTAGGGGGAGGCGCGGCGCAGGGTGTCGAACAGCGCCTGCTCCTGCCATTCCTGGCAACTGACTTCGGCGATGATCTGCTGGGCCAGCACATCCAGCGGCGAGACGGGGATCCGCAGGGTATCGAGCTCGCCCCGGCGCACGCAGTCGAGCAGGGCGGCGCATTCGATCAGGTCGTCGCGGGTGGTGGCGAACAGGCGTCCCTTGGGCGTGCCGCCAACCTGGTGCCCGGAGCGACCGACCCGTTGCAGGAACCCGGCAATCGAACGGGGCGAGGCGATCTGGCAGACCAGCTCGACGTCGCCGATGTCGATCCCCAGTTCCAGCGACGCGGTGGCGATCAACACTTGCAGCTCGCCGCGCTTGAGCCGTTGCTCGGCATCCAGGCGAAACGCCTTGGCCAGGCTGCCGTGGTGCGCGGCCACCGCGTGCTTGCCCAGGCGTTCGCTGAGGTGGCGGCTCAAGCGCTCGGCCAGGCGCCGGGTGTTGACGAAGACCAGGGTGGTGCGGTGTTCGCGGGCGAGGGTGGCGATGCGCTCGTAGACCAACTCCCAGACATCGTTGGCCATCACCGCCGACAACGGCACGGGCGGCACTTCGATGTCCAGGTCCCGGGGGCGGGCGTGGCCGATGTCGACGATCTCACAGGCGCGCCCAGTGCCCACCAGGAACCGCGACACCGCGTCGATGGGCTTTTGTGTGGCAGACAGGCCAATGCGCAGCAGCGGCTCGCGGCACAACGCCTGCAAACGCTCCAGGCTCAGGGCCAGGTGGCTGCCGCGCTTGCTGGCGGCCATGGCGTGGATTTCATCGACGATCACCGTGCGGGTACTGGCGAGCATCCGCCGGCCCGAATCGGAGCCGAGCAGCACATAGAGCGATTCCGGGGTGGTCACCAGAATGTGCGGCGCGCTTTTGCGCATCGCCGTGCGTTCTTTTTGTGGGGTGTCGCCGGTGCGCACTGCGGTGCTGATCTGCAGTTCGGGCAATCCCTGGCGTTGCAGTTGCGCGGTGATGCCGGCCAGCGGTGTCTGCAGGTTGAGTTGGATATCGTTGGACAGCGCCTTGAGGGGCGAGACGTACACCACCCGGGTTTCGTCGGGCAGCTCGCCGCCCCGTGCCAGGCCTTGCCGGACCAGGTCATCGATCACCGCCAGAAACGCGGTGAGGGTCTTGCCGGAGCCGGTGGGCGCGGCAATCAGGGTCGAGCGGCGCTGGCGGATCAAGGGCCACGCGCGCGCCTGGGCGGCGGTGACCGTCGGGAAAGTACTGCTGAACCAGGCGCTGACGGCGGGGTGAAAGCCGTCGAGGACGCTGTCGGCGGACTCGGGGAGATTCATGGGCTCAGTTATGCGACGGCCCGGGCCAAGTTGCAAGTACGCGCGCTGCGCGGCCCAACGTTGCCCCTGGCCGCGGCCACACAGGTGCGGTTGGCAGTTTATAAGTGACGGTTGCGCATTAAACCCGCAAAATGTAACGATTCCGGCAATTCTCAACGGCAACGCCTGTGGGCGCTGTCGCTACACTCATCGTTTCAAACAGATTGGGCCTGCTGACTCTATGCGAATGCGCCTTATGTTACTGGGTGGCGGAAATGCCCTTGGGCAGGCGCTGATTCGCCTCGGTGCGGAGGAAGACATCGGTTTCCTCGCCCCCCGTCCCCCGCAAGACGGCTGGGATGCCGCGAGCCTGACCCAACTGCTCGACGACACTCGCCCGGACGCGCTGATCAATCTCGCCTACTACTTCGACTGGTTTCAGGCCGAACAGGTGCCCGAGGCGCGCCTGGCTGGCCAGGAACGGGCCGTCGAGCGGCTGGCGGAACTGTGCCAGCACCACAACATCGTCCTGCTCCAGCCTTCCAGCTATCGGGTGTTCGATGGCTCGCGGGCCACTGCCTACAGTGAAAAGGACGAGCCGGTGCCACTGGGCCTGCGTGGCCAGGCGTTGTGGCGCATCGAACAGAGCGTGCGCGCAACCTGCCCGCAACACGTGATGCTGCGTTTTGGCTGGTTGCTCGATGACAGTGCCGACGGCGCGCTGGGGCGTTTCCTGGCGCGTGCCGAACAGCCTGAAGAGTTGCTGATGGCCGACGACCGACGGGGCAATCCGACCCCTGTGGACGACGCCGCACGGGTGATCATTTCGGTGCTCAAGCAACTCGATTGCGCGGCGCCGTTGTGGGGCACCTATCACTACGCCGGACACGAGGCGACCACGCCGCTGGCCCTGGGCCAGGCCATCCTGACCGAGGCCCGCACCCTGCATCCGCTGGCCATTGAAGCACCGACCGCGCAGGCCCATGCCGCGCGTCCGGATGCTGCCGAAGAACCGCAACATGCGGTCCTGGCCTGCAAGAAAATTCTGCACACCTTCGGGATCAAGCCGCGCGCCTGGCGTGCCGCGCTCCCGGGCTTACTGGATAGGTTTTATCGTCATGGCTGAAGGCCCTGTATTCATCACCGGCGGCGCCGGTTTCATTGGCTCGCACCTCGCCGACGCCTTGCTCGCCAAAGGCTATTCGGTGCGTGTGCTCGATGACCTGTCCACCGGCAAGCGCAGCAACCTGCAACTGGACGATCCGCGTATCGAATTGATTGAAGGCGACGTCGCCGACGCAGCCCTGGTGGCCAAGGTGATGGTCGGTTGCTGCGCAGTGGCGCACCTGGCTGCCGTGGCTTCCGTACAGGCCTCGGTGGACGATCCGGTGCGTACGCACCAGAGCAATTTCATTGGCACCCTGAACGTCTGTGAGGCCATGCGCCAGGCCGGGGTCAAGCGCGTGTTGTTCGCTTCGAGCGCGGCGATCTATGGCAACAATGGCGAAGGTGAGTCGATCGATGAAGACACCGCCAAGGCGCCGCTCACGCCCTACGCCTCGGACAAGCTGGCCGGCGAGTACTACCTGGACTTCTACCGCCGCCAGCATGGCCTGGAACCCGCGGTGTTTCGCTTCTTCAACATCTTCGGCCCGCGCCAGGATCCGTCTTCGCCGTACTCCGGGGTGATCAGCATTTTCAGCGAGCGCGCGGTCAAGGGGCAGCCGATTACCGTGTTTGGCGATGGCGAGCAGACCCGAGACTTTGTCTATGTCGAAGACCTGGTAGACCTGCTGGTGCAGGCCATCGAAGCGCCCACGCTGGAAGTCGGGGCGGTCAACGTCGGCTGGAACCAGGCCACCACCCTCAAGCAGATGCTCCAGGCATTGCGCGAGGTGGTGGGTGACTTGCCGCCGATCACCTACGGCCCGGCCCGTTCGGGCGATATCCGCCATTCGCGGGCGAACAACCAGCGCCTGTTGCAGCGCTTCACCTTCCCCGAACAGACGCCGATGAGCGTCGGGCTGGCCCGCCTGCTGGGTCGCTAAGCCTTTTGCGAGGATAAAAAAAGGCGCCTGTCGAGGCGCCTTTTTTTGTGTGTGTGATTTAGAACTTGTAGCCCAGGCCGACCATGTAGACCCATGGGTCCACATCGATGTCGACCTTGGCACGGGTGCCTGGGGCGACAGCGTTGTTATCCACATAACCGGTGGTGTCGATGTCGATGTAGCGCACCTGGCCGTTGATCATGACGTTGTCGGTCAGCATGTAGTCGGCACCCACCTGCCAGGCCACGCCCCAGGTGTTTTTGGCCCGGAAGTTGTCGAAGCCGTTGGCGCTGGCCTGGCTGCCGACGTGCTCGTCATAGATCCAGGTGTAGTTGATGCCCGCGCCCACGTAGGGTTGGAACACCGATTTGTGATCCAGCGGGTAGTACACCAGGCTCAGGGTCGGCGGCAGGTGTTTCAAGGAGCCGAGCTTGCCATTGGCGGCGGGCAGGGCGGTGCCTTTGAGTTTGACGTCATGCTCGAACGGCGTGGCCGCCAGCAGCTCGATCCCCAGGTTGTTGGTGATCATGTACGCGAAGTTCAGGCCCAGTTGAGTGTCGCTGCTCATCGTCGCCTTGCCGCCCAGGTCGGCACCCGCCAGCGGGCCGCGATCGACCTTGACGCTGGAACTGTCAGCCTCCGGATTGACGGTGATGGCACCGGCCCGGACGATGATGTCGCCGGCTTCGTGGGCTTGGACGGACGGGGCTGCAAGCGCGAATGCAATGAGAGAAGCGCTAAGCAATGACTTGTGCATGGGGGCTCCAAGGGGCAATTTAAATTCTATAGCCCATTTTATGGAGGCATCCGGCCTGGGACGTTGACACAGCTCAATGAAAGCGTGATGGCGCATTAAGATCGCCCAGGCGCTGGATTGAGCCTATACACCGTTCAGCTCAGCCCATGAACAAGTCGCGGGTTCACTCCTGCAGTTCGTACACGTAGATCTTCTGGGCATCCATCTGGTACCCGGCATCCGCCAGTTCGCTGGTGGAGGCTTTGACCTGCATGGCGCCTTCAATCCAGTACGGCTGGTACAACTCTTCGAGCTTGACCCCGATCTCGCTCCTGACATGCACGATCTGGTTCGACGGCGGTGGAGGAACGTGGATGCAGGCGCCGAAATACGGCACCAGCAAAAACTCGGTGGTGCGCCCCGCCTCGTTGACCTCCAGCGGCACGATGTAGCCGGGCAACCGAATGGCCTGGCCGTCGAGGTTCTGCACCACCGGCGCGTTGGGCAGATCCTGCCTGGCGGCCGGGGCCGACTCGGCCGACAAGGCGTCGCTCATCTGCGACAGGTCGTGCAGCGGCTTCATGTTCGGCACTTCGGCGGGCGCGTCCGGCGGAATCATCTCCGACCAGGTCAGGTCCCTGGGTTCGGCCGCCCACAGGGGCAGGGCGACCAGCATCAACAGCGCAAGCAGAGCGCGGGGCATTTTACGTCCTCATAAACGGATCGACAGACCGTCGGCCAGCGATTGCCGGTAGGCCCGCCAGGCAGGCACGCTGCCCATCAGCAGCGCGGCAAGCAGGATGCCACCGAGCAGCGTCCATTCATACTCGCTTGGCCAGGACAACGGCAGAAACAGGCCGTAGTTGGACTGCACGTAACCTTGCGCCAGGGCGATGCACAGGTACAGCAGGCCGAGGCCGGCGATCACCCCCGACAGTGCCAGCGCAAAGGCTTCCAGCACCAGCAGCGTGGCGATGTGCCAAGGCCTGGCGCCGACCGACCGCAGGATCGCCATTTCCCGCCGGCGTTCGTTGAGGCTGGTGAGGATCGCGGTGAGCATGCCGATCAAGCCGGTCAGCACCACGAACAGCGACACCACGAACAGCGCTTTTTCAGCGGTGCCCATCAGGCTCCAGAGCTCCTGCAAGGCTACGCCCGGCAGGATCGCCAGCATCGGCTCGCCACGGAACTCATTGATCTCGCGTTGCAGGGAGAAGGTCGCGATCTTGCTGTTGAGGCCGAGCATGAACGCGGTGATGGCCTGGGGCGTGAGGTCCATGTTGCGCGCCTGGTCGGCGCTGATCCGCCCCTCGCCACGCGCCGGCACGCCGTTGTGCCAATCGACGTGGATTGCCTCCATGCCACCGAGGCTGATGTGCAGCGTGCGGTCCACCGGGGTGCCGGTGCGCTTGAGGATGCCGACCACGGTGAAGGGCTTGTCGTCATGCTTGACCAGGCTGATCACCGCCACGCCGTGGGCCAGTACCAGTGGGTCGCCGAGTGTGTAGTGCAGCGCGTCGGCCACTTCCGCGCCCAGTACCACCTCGAACGGATCCGTGGCAAAGGCCCGGCCGCTGGCCAGTTGCAGGTGTTGCTGGCGGCCGTACTGGTAATGCTGGAAGTAGGCGTCGGTGGTGCCCATCACCCGATAGCCGCGGTGGGAGTCGCCAAGGGAAATCGGGATCGCCCACTTGACCTTGGGGTTGTTGGCGAAGTGCTCGAAGCTGTCCCAGCGGATGTTGTTGGTGGCATTGCCGATGCGGAACACCGAGTACAGCAGCAGGTTCACTGAACCTGAGCGGGCGCCGACGATCAGGTCGGTGCCGCTGATGGTGCTGGCGAAACTGGCGCGGGCTTCGGTGCGCACCCGCTCCACGGCCAGCAGCAGGCAGACCGACAGGGCGATGGCAAGGGCTGTGAGGAGGGCGGTGAAGCGGCGGTTAGCCAGGCTGGCCATGGCTAGACGGAACAGATACATCTCAGACCTCTGCGGGCGTGGCGGCGCGATTGAGTTCGGCCAGCGACAGGTGACGATCGAACAGCGGCGCCAGGCTCTGGTCGTGGCTGACGAACAACAGGCTGGAACCGGCTTCCCGGCATTCGGCGAACAGCAGGCGGATGAAGGCCTCGCGAGCGTCGTAGTCGAGGGCCGAGGTCGGCTCGTCGGCGATCACCAGTTCTGGCTGGCCGATCAGTGCGCGGGCAGCGGCGACCCGTTGCTGTTGGCCAATCGACAGAGAGTCGGCCCGCCGCCCAAGCAGGCCTGGATCCTTGAGCCCCAGGTGTGCCAGCAGCGTCGCGGCGGCGCTGTCGACGCTGCCATGGCGCTGGATCGCGCGGTGGGCGCGCACGCTGGAGAAGTGGCACGGCAGCTCGACGTTTTCGCGCACAGAGAGAAACGGCAGCAGGTTGAACTGCTGGAAGATGTAGCCGGTGTGGTCGACCCGAAAACGATCCCGGGCGCCGGCCGACAGGTCCGTCAGTTCCTGCCCGAGCAAACGGATGCTGCCGCGATTGGGCTTCTGCACGCCGCCGAGCAGGCCCAGCAGGGTGGTCTTGCCGCTGCCGCTGGGGCCTTTGAGAAACAGGGTTTCACCGGCCTCCAGGCGGAACGCCGGGATGTCCAGCAAGGGCGGGTGACCGGGCCAGTGGAAGCCCAGGTCGGTCAGTTCGATGAGTGCTTGGGTCATGTAGCGCCGGTAGGTTGGTGGTGAACCCTGTGGGAGCGAGCGCCCGCTTGCGGCTTGCTCGCGAAAGCGGTCTTCCAGTCACATCAGTGCTGCCGTCTTCGCGAGCAGACGGAGCGCCGCCCGACTCGCGCCCACATTGGATAAGCGTTGGTCAGAATTTAAGGGCAGCCGTCTTGGCCGTCACCTCGACCCCTTGCTGGCCGTTGGGGCTGATGAGTTGTACCTGAATTTTCTGGGTGGCGGGGAAGGTCTTGAACACCTGGGCCAGGTCCAGGTTCTTCAGTGCATCCGGCTGGCTGCAGGTGAACTGGTAATGCGCGTGGATTTCGCTGTGGTCATGGGGGTGTTCATGGCCGTCGGCGTCCTTGGCGTCTTCAGCGTGGTCGTGGTCATCGTCGACGTCCGGTTTGTCCCCGAACAACGGACTGTTCAGCGCCTGCCGGCTGAGCACGCAGTTGGCGGCCTGCGGCAGGCTGAACAGCACCAATGGTTGCTCCAACTGTGCCCGTACAGCGGCGACCTTGGCCATGTCTGCCGGCGTGCTGGCGACATGCTCGAAGCCCACCAGGTTCATCGCCGGGCTGTCCAGCTCCAGCTCCAGGGTCTGGCCATCCAGCGCCGCGTTCAAGCGTCCGACGCCATGCTCGTGGGCACCGAGGCTGGCGTGTTGATGGTCGTGGTCATGCTTATGTTCGTCAGCCGCCTGGGCGATGGCCAGCGGCAACAGGGCAAACGGCAAAGCGAGAAGCAGACGGCGCATGGAAAGTCTCCGGGGCGGAAGGTAACTATTCTGTTATGTGATCTTATAACAATATCGGCGGGAGTTTGACTGCATGCTTGGCGTTGCGCAAGACGCGTGGGAGCATGCTCGTCATAAACCTGAGGAAACCCCAATGTTGCGCATACGTGGAAGCATCGGCGACTGGCCGGTGGACCTGACCCTGGAACTCGATGAGGGCGATTGGGCAAAACTTGGCGCGCAGTTGCAGGTGAGCAAGGTCGACGACGTTGTGCCCGCCGCCAATGCTGCGGCGAAACCGGCCAATCCGGACGACGCCCAATGGCAGTTGGCCAAGGCGTTACTGCGCAAGTCCGGGCAACTGAGTGGGCCGGATCTGCTCGAACAACTGGAAGGGCTGACCGGCAGCGCAGCAGCCGGCAAGCGCCTGTTGGTGCGCTTGCGCCACTGCGCCGAGGTCAAGGTGCTGAGCGGCGGCGATACTCCGCTCTACAGCTGGATAGAACCGCTGTAGGAGCGAAGCTTGCTCGCGGTGGCGCGCTCAAGGACGCCATCGCGAGCATCAGTACAACGCGGCAAACAGTTTGCGGCGGTAGGTGGTGACCAGCGGGTGATCGTTGCCCAGCAGCTCGAACACCTGCAGCAAGGTCTTGTGCGGCAAGCCTTCGCTATAGCTGCGGTTGCGGATGAACAGCTTGAGCAGCGAGTCCAGTGCCGGGTCGTATTGCTGGCGGGCCAGTTGCTGGATGGCCAGCTGATAGACGGCTTCGTCGTCCTGTGGATTTTGCGCCAGGCGCGCTTTCAGGTCGGCCACATCCGGCAGGTCCGCTGCCTGGCCGAGGAACTGGATCTGTGCCTTGGCCCCGGCCAGGGCTGCCTTGTGTTCATCGCTCTTGACCGCATCCAGCACGGCCTGGGCTTCGCCCAGCTCGCCGCGCTCGGTCAGGCAGCGGGCATACAGGATCAGTGCGCCGGCGTGGGTGTTGTCTTCCCCCAGCAGCACTTTGAGCGCAGCCTCGGCTTCGGCAAACCGGCCCTCGTTGAACAACCCCTGGGCCAGTTCGAACGGGTCGGCTGCGGGCGGCGGTGGCATCTGCACATGGGGTTCGAGCAGGGCGCGCACCGCGGACTCGGGTTGGGCGCCGGCAAAACCGTCCACCGGCTGGCCGTCCTTGAACAGCACCACGGTCGGCAGGCTGCGAATACCGAAGCGCGCCACGACGTCTGGCTCGACATCACAATTGACCTTGGCCAGCAACAGTTCGCCCTGGTAGCTCTCGGCGATGGTCTGCAGCATCGGCATCAGCGCCTTGCACGGTGCACACCATTCAGCCCAGAAATCCACCAGCACGGGCTTGTGGAACGAGTTCTCGATCACCGACTGCTCGAAATCAGCGGTGGTGGCGTCGAAGATGTACGGCGTGTCTTGACTCATGGGGTATCTCGAAAAAACGTGGATGGGGCAACTATAAGGCTTGGTGGGGTTGGCCGAAAGCGCAGGAAGCCGGGTGACGGGAGGCATGGTACAGGCTCACATGGCGAAACTCTTCAGGCTCCGCCAGGTCGGGCAAGGTCATGGCTTCGAGCATCTCCAGCCGCCGGTAGAGCGGGTGCGAGAAGTCACGCACCCGTGAGTCGGCAACCAGGGCTTCGCGGCCTCGGCTGAGGAATGCGTCCAGTAGCGGCAGGTTGGCGCGGTCGTACAGTACGTCCGCCACCAGGATCAGGTCGAAACGGTCGGCCTCGGCGAAAAAGTCCGTCGAATAGTTGAGCTCAACCCCATTGAGTCGGGCGTTGGCCCGGCAGGCGGCGAGTGCCAGGGGATCGAGGTCGCAGGCCACCACTTCGAGGGCGCCGGCCTTGACCGCCGCAATCCCCGCCACCCCGGAACCGGCGCCGAAATCCAGCACCCGTTTGCCCGCGACCCACTGCGGGTGTTCGGCCAGGTAGCGCGCCACGGCCAGGCCGCTGGCCCAGCAGAAACTCCAGTACGGCGGTTCATGCAGGATGCGCCGGGTTTCTTCCGGGCTGAAGGCGCGGTCCATGTTATCGCCGTCGATCAGCCACAGTTGCAGCTCGGTACCCGGCAGCGGGCAGGGCACCAGTTGCGCATCGCCAAGCAGTTCGCTCAGGGCCTGTTGCAGGTCGAGCGGTGCACTCATGGTGCTTTGACGAACTGCAATTGCCCCAGTGCCTGGGAGGTCGGCTGGAAAATTCGTTGCGAGGGCAGTTGCAGGATCAGTTGCCCGGACTGGCTGGCGCGCCCGCGCAGCTCGACTCGCGCGCCGGCGGGAAAGGTCTCGGGGTTGAAGCGTAGGTGAAACGGCAGGGCCTGGTTGTTGCCGATCAGGTTGGCGCTGGCCAGCAACTGCTGCGGCCGCGAACGCTCGTCGATCACCAGCAGCGCCAGTTCCACTTCGGCCCCCGCGGGCACACCCTGCAACGAACCGCTCAGTTCGCGCTGGTACGCCGGCAAAGGACCTTGGTCGGCGGACGCCTGGGCCTTCTTCTGGGCCATCTGCGGCGCGGGGCCGGAAGCCGGTTCCGCCGGTTTGGGCGCATCACTGCTACAGGCCACCAGCAGGCTGACGAAACTGAGTAAAACAAGCGGTCGTAGCGGCATTTGCGGCTCCAGCGAGGTGAAATCCATGGTTCAAGCACTATAGCCCGTCTGTATACCGTAAACCCTATGGCTTGTCTTGCCACCGGGATGCGCTACCATGGCCCTCCCTTTTTTTGTTGCCTGCCACCATGCACTGTCCCTTCTGCGGTGCCAACGACACCAAGGTCATCGACTCCCGTCTGGTCGCCGAGGGCGAACAGGTGCGCCGCCGGCGTGAATGCCTGGCCTGCGGCGAGCGTTTCACGACGTTCGAGACCGCCGAGCTGGTGTTGCCGCGCCTGATCAAAACCGACGGCAGCCGCCAGCCGTTCGACGAAGAAAAACTTCGCGCCGGCATGCAGCGCGCCCTGGAAAAACGTCCGGTGAGCGTCGAGCGCCTGGAGTCCTCCCTGGCGCACATCAAGTACAAGCTGCGGGCGACCGGCGAGCGCGAAGTCAAATCGCTGGTGGTCGGTGAGCTGGTGATGGCCGAGCTGCAGAAGCTCGATGAAGTCGCCTACATTCGTTTCGCTTCGGTGTATCGCCGCTTCCAGGACCTCAACGAGTTCCGCGAAGAGATCGATCGCCTGGCCCGAGAACCGGTCAAACCATGACGATTTCCACTGAGCAAGCGATCCTCGACGCCCACTACATGGCGCGCGCGCTGGAACTGGCACGCAAGGGGCACTACAGCACTCACCCCAATCCACGGGTCGGTTGCGTGATCGTGCGTGACGGGCAGATCGTCGGCGAAGGCTGGCATGTGCGCACTGGCGAACCCCATGCCGAAGTCCACGCCTTGCGCGACGCCGGCGAGCAGGCGCGGGGGGCGACCGCCTACGTGACACTCGAACCCTGCAGCCATCACGGCCGCACGCCACCGTGCGCCGATGGGTTGGTCACGGCGGGTGTGGCGCGAGTCGTTGCCGCCATGCAGGACCCCAACCCGGAAGTGGCCGGGCGTGGCCTGCAACGTCTGGAACAGGCCGGCATCGCCACCACCTGCGGCGTGCTCGAAGGCGAGGCACGCCAGCTCAACCAGGGTTTTCTCAAGCGCATGGAGCACGGCTTGCCGTTCGTGCGGGTCAAGTTGGCCATGAGCCTGGATGGGCGCACCGCCATGGCCAGCGGCGAAAGCCAGTGGATCACCGGCCCGGCGGCGCGTTCCGCGGTCCAGCGCCTGCGGGCGCAGGCCAGCGTGGTGTTGACCGGTGCCGACACGGTGCTGGCGGACGACGCGCGCCTGACTGTGCGCGCCGACGAGTTGGGGCTGGATGCCGAGCAAAGCGCCCTGGCCATGAGCCGTCCACCGTTGCGGGTGCTGATCGATGGCCGCCTGCGGGTGCCCCTCGATGCCCCGTTCTTCAAGGCTGGCCCCGCGCTGGTCGCCACCTGCGTGGCCGTGGAAGAGCAGTACGCCAGCGGCCCCGAGTGCCTGATCGTGCCGGGTGAAGAGGGGCAGGTCGATCTGCTCAAACTATTGCTCGAACTGGCTGCCCGCGGCGTCAACGAGGTGCTGGTGGAAGCCGGCCCAAGGCTGGCGGGGGCCTTTGCCCAGCAAGGCCTGGTGGACGAGTACCAGATCTTTGTCGCCGGCAAGTTCCTCGGCTCCACGGCGCGGCCGTTGCTCGACTGGCCACTGGCACAAATGAAGGATGCGCCGGCGCTGAAAATCACTGACATTCGCGCGGTTGGCGATGACTGGCGAGTCACTGCCATTCCCGTGCCCGCCGCGAGCGTATAATTCCCGGCTGCGGCCAAGAAGGTTTTGTTCTCGAGGAGGACTCATGTTTACCGGCATCATCGAATCCATCGGCAGTATTCGTGCATTGACCCCAAAAGGCGGAGATGTGCGGGTTCACGTAGCCACCGGCAAGCTCGACCTGAGCGACGTCAAGCTGGGCGACAGCATCGCGGTCAACGGCGTCTGCCTGACGGCCGTCGAACTGCCGGGCGACGGCTTTGCGGCGGACGTCAGTCGCGAAACCCTCGACTGCACCGCCATGAATGACCTCAAGAGCGGCAGCCCGGTCAACCTGGAAAAAGCCCTGACCCCGACCACCCGCCTGGGTGGCCACCTGGTCAGCGGTCACGTCGACGGCGTCGGCGAAGTGGTCGTCCGCACCGAAAACGCTCGGGCTGTGGAGTTCCGTATCCGTGCCCCGAAGGAACTGGCCAAGTACATCGCCCATAAAGGCTCGATCACCGTCGACGGCACCAGCCTGACGGTGAACGCGGTCGATGGCGCCGAATTCCTGCTGACGATCATTCCGCACACCCTGAGCGAAACCATCATGGCCGCGTATCAGCCGGGTCGTCGGGTGAACCTGGAAGTGGACCTGCTGGCCCGTTACCTGGAGCGACTGCTGCTGGGCGACAAGGCCGCGGAGTCGACTGCCGGCAGCACCATCACTGAAAGCTTTCTGGCCGCCAACGGCTACCTCAAATCCTGAAGCTCAAATTTCGAAAGAAGGGGGGTGCCTTGTGGCGCTCAATAGCATCGAAGAACTGGTTGAAGATATCCGCCAAGGCAAGATGGTCATCCTCATGGATGACGAAGACCGCGAGAACGAAGGCGACCTGATCATGGCCGCCGAGTGCTGCCAGGCTGAGCACATCAACTTCATGGCCAAGCACGCCCGTGGCCTGATCTGCATGCCGATGAGCCGCGAGCGCTGCGAACTGCTGAAGCTGCCCCTGATGGCGCCGCGCAACGGTTCCGGCTTCGGCACCAAGTTCACCGTGTCGATCGAGGCCGCCGAAGGCGTGACCACCGGCATCTCCGCCGCCGACCGTGCGCGTACCGTGCAGGCCGCTGCCGCCAAGGATGCCAAGGCTGAAGACATCGTCAGCCCGGGACACATTTTTCCGCTGATGGCCCAGGCCGGCGGCACCCTGGCCCGTGCCGGCCACACCGAGGCCGCCTGCGACCTGGCGCGCATGGCCGGTTTCGAGCCGAGCGGGGTGATCTGCGAAGTGATGAACGATGACGGCACCATGTCCCGTCGTACCGAATTGGAAGCCTTTGCCGCTGAACACAACATCAAGATCGGCACCATTGCCGACCTGATCCACTACCGGATGATCCACGAACGTACCGTTCAGCGGATTGCCGAGCAGCCACTGGACAGCGAACTGGGCCAATTCAACCTGGTGACCTATCGTGATTCGGTGGAAGGTGACGTGCACATGGCCCTGACCCTGGGCACCGTGTGCGCCGAAGAGCCGACCCTGGTGCGGGTGCACAACATGGACCCATTGCGTGACCTGCTGATGGTCAAGCAACCCGGCCGCTGGAGCCTGCGCGCCGCCATGGCTGCGGTTGCCGAGGCGGGCAGCGGGGTGGTGCTGTTGCTCGGTCACCCGCTCGATGGCGACGTGCTGCTGGCGCATATCCGCGAAACCGCGGACCAGGCACCGGCGAAAAAACCGACCACCTACAGCATCGTCGGTGCCGGTTCGCAGATCCTGCGTGACCTGGGCGTACGCAAAATGCGCCTGATGTCGGCACCCATGAAATTTAATGCGATATCCGGTTTCGATCTGGAAGTTGTAGAATACGTGCCCTCCGAATAAAGGCCGGTGTTTTTCCACCCCTTGTTCGCGGTTCAAATATCACTGAGGGACGCGTACTGAACGCGTCCCGGCTCTTTAAGAGATTTGTCGAATGACCCTGAAGACCATCGAAGGTACCTTCATCGCCCCCAAAGGCCGCTACGCCCTGGTTGTTGGCCGTTTCAACAGCTTTGTTGTCGAAAGCCTGGTAAGCGGTGCGGTTGATGCCCTGGTTCGCCATGGCGTGAGCGAAAGCGACATCACCATCATCCGTGCCCCTGGCGCCTTCGAAATCCCGTTGGTTGCGCAGAAAGTCGCCCAGAAAGGCGAGTTCGCGGCAATCATCGCCCTGGGCGCAGTCATTCGTGGCGGTACACCGCACTTCGAATACGTGGCCGGTGAATGCACCAAGGGCCTGGCCCAGGTGTCCATGGAGTTCGGCGTTCCAGTCGCTTTCGGCGTGCTGACCGTTGATTCCATCGAGCAAGCCATCGAACGTTCCGGCACCAAGGCCGGTAACAAAGGTGCCGAAGCTGCCCTGTCCGCTCTGGAAATGGTCAGCCTGCTGGCGCAGTTGGAGGCCAAGTGATTAGCGACGAAAGCGATCGTTTCAATCCGCGCGATCCGCGACCTGCGGACGCTGGCAAGCCATCCAAGAGCGTCAAGCGTCGCGAAGCTCGTCAGCTCGCGACTCAGGCACTGTATCAATGGCACATGGCCAAGCAGTCGTTGAACGAGATCGAAGCGCAGTTCCGGGTCGATAACGATTTCACGGATGTCGACGGTGCTTACTTCCGCGAGATCCTGCACGGGGTTCCGGCACACAAGAGCGAAATCGACAAGGCCCTGGCCCCTTGCCTGGACCTGACCATCGAAGAGCTGGACCCGGTTGAACTGGCGGTGTTGCGCCTGTCCACGTGGGAATTGATGCAGCGTGCCGACGTGCCGTACCGCGTGGTGATCAACGAAGGCATCGAGTTGGCCAAGGTCTACGGCTCCACTGATGGCCACAAGTTCGTCAACGGTGTCCTCGACAAGCTGGCTCCGCGCCTGCGTGAAGCTGAAGTGAAGGCGTTCAAGCGCTGATACGCGCTTGAGACCTCATGGGCGAGTTTGAACTGATCCGTAATTACTTCGCCGCTGCGCCCTGCGCGCAGGCGGGCGATGGCGTTGCGTTGGGGATCGGCGACGACTGCGCCTTGCTCGCTGTTCCCGCAGGGGAGCAGTTGGCGATCTCCACCGACACCCTGGTGACCGGTGTGCACTTCGCAGATCCCTGCGACCCTTTTCTGCTCGGTCAGCGCTCGCTGGCGGTGGCCGTCAGTGACCTGGCTGCCATGGGCGCCACCCCCGTTGCCTTTACCCTTGCCCTGACCTTGCCGACGGTGACCGCCGATTGGCTGGAGGCCTATGCCCGTGGATTGAACCAGAAGGCGCAGGACTGCGGCGTGCGGCTGGTGGGCGGCGACACCACGCGCGGCCCACTGAGCCTGACCGTGACCGTGTTCGGCCGTGTCCCGGCCGGCCAGGCCTTGACCCGTAGCGGTGCGCAGGTCGGCGACCTGCTGTGTGTCGGCGGAGACCTGGGCAACGCCGCTGGCGCCTTGCCCCTGGTGCTCGGCCAGCGTACGGCGCCCGCGGCCATCGCCGAGCCGTTGCTGGCGCATTACTGGTCGCCACAGCCGCAACTGGCGTTGGGCCAGGCGTTGCGCGGCAAGGCCAGCGCGGCGCTGGATATTTCCGATGGCCTGCTCGCCGACTGCGGGCATATCGCCAAGGCGTCGGCTGTCGGTTTGCTGGTTGAAAACCACAAACTGCCGCTATCGGCGGCACTGTTGGCGTTTCTCGGCGAGAATGCGGCCCGGGTGGCAGCGGTCAGTGGCGGTGACGACTACGTGCTGGCATTCACTTTGCCGCCGGCTCATTTGCCGACCCTGCTGGCCGAGGGCTGGCCGATCCACGTGGTCGGCCGGGTCGTGGCCGGGCAGGGCGTAACGCTGCTGGACGCCAATGGGCAGGACATCACCCCGAACATCCGGGGTTATCAACATTTCCAGGAGACACCGTGACAGATCATCCTAAACAGGTCCCGGCCGAGTTCGTGCCGCCATCGGTCTGGCGCAATCCCTGGCATTTCCTGGCCTTCGGCTTTGGCTCGGGCACCTTGCCCAAGGCACCCGGCACCTGGGGCTCGCTGGTTGCACTACCCTTTATCCCGTTGTGGCAGATGCTGCCCGATTGGGGCTACTGGCTGATGCTGGGCATCACCATGCTGTTCGGCTTCTGGCTGTGCGGCAAGGTTGCCGACGACTTGCGCGTGCACGACCACGAGGGCATTGTCTGGGACGAAATGGTCGGGATGTGGATTACCCTGTGGCTGGTACCGGAGGGGTGGTACTGGTTGTTGGCGGGGTTCCTGATGTTCCGCTTTTTCGACATCTTCAAGCCCTGGCCAATTCGCTGGATCGACCGGCATGTCCACGGCGGCGTCGGGATCATGCTCGATGACGTGCTGGCGGGGGTCTTTGCCTGGCTGGGGATGCAGGGGCTGGTCTGGTGTTTCACCTGAGGGAATGTTCGAGGGGCTAGGGAATGGTGCGGCGCGGTTGCTGGATTCTGCTGTTGGCTATGATCTGCTCGGTCGCTCGTGCGGTGGAAGTACCCACTGCCCCCGCAGTAATCCATCTGGCGAGCGAGGAGTGGGAAGACTACACGGCCGCGGACGGGCACGGCCTGGCCTGGGACATCTTGCGTGAGGTGTTCGAGCCGGCGGGGGTCAAGCTGGATATCCGCACGGTGCCTTACACCCGCTCCATCGGCCTGGTGCAACTGAAGGAAGTCGATGCCCTGGTCGGGTCCTACCGGGACGAAGCCAAGGGCGTGTTGTATCCGCACTGGAACTTCGACTCCGACCACATCTATGCCCTCGGCCTGGCGAACAGTCCGGCACCGACCCAGGCCACCCTGGGCAAGTACCGCTTAGCCTGGGTGCGCGGCTATCGTTACGAAAACTACCTGCCCAATGTGCGCCGTTTTAACCAGATCGAGCGCCGCACCGGCATTCTGTCGATGCTCCAGCAGGGCCGTGCCGACTATTACATCGACGCCCAGACCGAGGTTGAAGCGGTGCTCAAAAGCGCCGTGGATGTGCAGCAGTACCGTTACACCCACTTGGCCGAACTGCCGCTGTTCCTGGGGTTTGCCGATACCTCCCAGGCCAGGTCGCTGATGAAGCTGTATGATCAGCGCATGACCCTGCTGGTCGGCAACGGCCGGCTGAAACCGATTTTCGAACGCTGGAAACAACCGTACCCGTTCGAGGGCAACCTGAAGCCCGCCGACCAGTGATCAAACTATTTGATCGTTATGGCCGATAATTCAGCCTAAGCGTGGTTCCGAGCCTGCTGTTACAATGCCGCCTCTGCGAATCTCCAGCACATAGATCAGGAGCACACCGGTGCCTGTCGTTTTTGTCGCCGCTTCCAAGCTGCCAACGCCTTTTGCGCAATTCACCATGCATGGCTTTCTCGATGAGTCCACCGGCCGCGAGCACGTCGTGTTGAGCTTGGGTGATGTGGCCGATGGTGCCCCGGTACTCGGCCGGCTGCACTCCGAATGCCTGACCGGCGATGCCTTGTTCAGCCAGCGTTGCGACTGCGGTTCACAACTGGAAGCCGCGTTGCAGGCCATCGCCCGCGAAGGCCGTGGTGTGTTGCTGTACTTGCGCCAGGAAGGCCGGGGCATTGGCCTGCTGAACAAAATCCGTGCCTATGAGTTGCAAGATGGCGGCGCCGACACCGTTGAAGCCAATGAGCGTCTCGGTTTTGCCGCTGACCAGCGTGACTACGCCATGTGCCTGCCGATGCTCGAGCACCTGGGCGTCAAGTCCCTGCGCCTGATGACCAACAACCCGCGCAAGGTCAAGGCATTGACCGACATGGGCATCGTGGTCGCCGAGCGCGTGCCGCTGCACACCGGTCACAACCCGCACAACAAACTCTACCTGGCGACCAAGGCCAGCAAGCTCGACCACATGATGGGCAACGAGCACCAGGGCGAGGCAGACCGGGCGTGACCCGCGGCCAGGTACGGCGGCGCCTGTCCGTCAATTGGTGGCAATACTTCGCGCTGGCCCTGTTGCCGTTGCTGGTGATCAATGGCCTGTTTGGCGAGGGTGAAGCCCTGGCCCCGATCCTGGCGATGCCGCTCTTCATCGCCGGCATGGCCTCGATGTTCGTCAGCCTGAAGTTTTTCGGTGGCTACAAACACGGCCTGATCGCTACCCAAAAAGCCCTGGATACCCCCGAAGAGCCAGCAGCCTGGATCGCCCTGGCCGCTCAGCGCCGCAGCGCCATGCTGGTGGCCTCCTTGCCCGCCTGGATCGGCGCGCTGGCGGTGTTCGTCGGCCTGGAGGCGGTGCCTCTGGTGCTGCTGGGGTTGGCCACCGCCGTGCTGTTCTACCTCTACCGTATTCCGCGTCAACTCGGCTGATGGGGCGCTGGCTGGCGCTGCTGCTGGCCCTCAGTGGTCCGGCGGCTGCCGTGGAGCGGGTGATCAGCCTGGCACCGTCCCTGTCGGAAATCGTTGTTGAGCTGGACGCGGCCGACCTGCTGGTTGGTGTGCTGGATGCCGGCGAGCGTCCGCCAGCCCTTGAGTCGGTGCCGTCAGTGGGGCGTTATGGCCAGTTGGACATGGAGCGTCTGCTCAGCCTCAAGCCCGATCTGTTACTACTTTGGCCCGGCAGTGTCGGCCCGGCGCAGCGCGAGCAACTGAGCCGGCTGGGCATCCCCACCTACATCGCCGAACCCCACAGCCTCAACCAACTGACCACCCAGATCGAAGACATTGCCCGGCAACTGGGTCGACCCGAGCGTGGGCAAGTGCTGGCGGCCGACCTGCGCCGGCAATTGGATGCCCTGCGCCAGCGCTACCGGCGCGACGTGCCGCTGCGGGTGTTCTATCAGGTCTGGGACCAGCCGCTGTACACCGTGGGCGGCGGGCAGATCATCAGCGATGCGCTGGCGGTGTGTGGCGCGCGGAATGTGTTCGCCGACCTGCGCCTGCCGGCACCGCAAGTCAGCATCGAGTCAGTGCTGGCGCGTAATCCCGAGGTGATCCTCGCCAGCAGCCAGGCTCAGCTCGATGCCTGGCAAGCCTGGCCACAGGTCATGGCGGTGAGTAATGGGCAGTTGCTGCGGGTGACCGACAAAGGCCTGGAGCGGCCGAGCGGGCAGATGATCGAAGCGACGGCGGCGTTGTGTCGGTTGATCGCGCCTGATCAGTAAAGCCGAGGCGTGGCTATCGCGCGCAGGCCGCAGCACCGCTGATCTCAGTTCAGCGCTGCGGCATCCACGTCACCCCGAACATCAACGCCCGGCCTTCCTCACGATACCCGTACTGCTCGCCTTGGTACTGGTACAGCGCGCGGCTGTAGCCCTTGTCCAGCAGGTTGTCGATTTTCATCTGCAGGGTGACTTCGTGGTTCAGCGCCCAACTGCTGCGCAGGCTCAGCAGGCCATAGCCGCCCAGGGGCTGGAGGTTTTTCTCGTCGTCATAACTACTGCTCACCGCTTGCCAGGTCGCCCCCAGTCCGAGCTGGTCGAACTGCCGGTCCAGGTCCAGGTTCAAGGTGCGGCGGGCGCGGCGGGCCAGGGTGTGGCCGCTGTCGCGATCCCGCGGGTCGATGATCGAAACGCCCAGGTTGCTCTGCCAGCCGAACAGCTCCTGCTTGAGGGCGGCTTCAAAGCCGTTGATCCGCGCCGAGGCGACGTTTTCCGGGCGGCTGCCATAGATGATCGCGTCTTCGAGGTCGGTGCGGTAAAGCGAGGTCTCCAGTCGACTGCTATCAGTCAGTTGGCTGCGCCATTGCAGTTCGTAGCTCTTTGAGGTTTCAGGTTTCAGGCCGGGATTGTTGTAGTCCGGGTAGTACAGGTCGTTGAACGTCGGCGCCCGGAAACCTTCGCTGTAGCTCAGCAGTACGTCATTGTCGGCGTTCAGCGGCAGGGTGAAGGTGGCGCTCCAGCTGTTCTGGCTGCCGAACTGTTGATTGTCGTCGCGGCGCAGGCCCAGTTCGGTGGAGAAGTGCTCGGCGGTGAAATGATGCTGAATGAACGCGGCGCGGTTCCAGCGACTGTCTTCGCCTAAAGCTGCGCGCGCCCCGTAGTAGTCAAAGTCGCTGTTGACCCGATCTTCGTACCAGTCACCACCCAGGATCAGGCTGTTCTGCTCGTTGAGGGCCACGTCGTTCTGCCAGTTCACGGAGTCGCGGTAGGTGTTGAACACCGAGTCTTCGGCGCTGAGCTTGTCGCGGGTTTGTTCGCGGTTCTCACTGTGGCCCACTTCGACGCGAGTCTTCCATGCCGGGTTAACGCGGGCATCGATATAGCCGCTGACGCTGCTGACATTGAAATCGCTGTAGGGCTTTTGTTGGTAGCTTTGCCCTGTGCTTGAGTCGTAGCGACCGAACGGGCTATCGAACTCGCTCTTGCCGCGGTTATCCAGGAGATTGACGCCCGCTTCCAGGTCATCACTGAAGCCATGGCTCAGGCTCAGGCTCAGCGACTGGTTGCGGTAGGCGTCGTGATCGCCATCGCTGGGATAGGACGCGTGGGTGCGGTCGATCCCGGCGGTTTCATCCAGGCTGGCACCGAGGTTGAAGCGGGTATGCTCATCGCCACCGGACAGACCCAGGCTGCGCTCCCAGGTCTGGTTGCTGCCCAACCCCATGTGCAGGCGTGGCTGCAGGCCGGGCTCGGCGCTGCGCCGGGTGAAGATCTGAATCACCCCGCCAATCGCATCGCTGCCATAAATCACCGAGCGCGAGCCGCGCAACACTTCCACGCGCTCGACCTGTTCGATGTTGATGTGCTGCAGGTTGCTGTCGCCCGAGGTCGAGTTGCCAATGCGCTGGCCATCCACCAGCACCAGGTTCTGCGCGGACTTGGTGCCCCGAATGGAGATCCCCGGCAAGCTGCCGCGCCCGCCCGCCTGGGTGACTTGCACCCCCGGCACCCGGCTCAGCAGGTCGGTGACGCTGGAGGGTTGCAGGCGGTCGATATCATCGCGGGTGAACACCGTGTTGGCCGCGCTGCTGTCGTTGCGCGCTTCGACCTGGCGATTGGCGCTGATCAGTACTTCGGGCAGCTTCAGCGCCTGTTCGCGCTCGAAGGTGTCGGCCAGCAGCGGGCCAGACGGCAGAAGGGTCAGCGTCAGGGCGAGGGGGGAGAGTTTCATCGGCGATCCGTTGAGGCTTGGCGGCAAATAGAGATTTGATAGGCGCTGAAAACTACTGTGGGAGCGAGCTGGCTCGCGATAGCGGAGTATCAGTCAAGGTTTCAATCGACTGAAAGACCGCCATCGCGAGTAAGCTCGCTCCCACAGGGGTTTGCGTTTAGATGTTGAGCAGTTGCAAGCGCTCGCGAATCGACGCTTCGATTCCGGCCT
The DNA here is from genome assembly GCF_963970735.1 of Pseudomonas sp. RA_35y_Pfl2_P32. Taxonomy (NCBI): domain Bacteria; kingdom Pseudomonadati; phylum Pseudomonadota; class Gammaproteobacteria; order Pseudomonadales; family Pseudomonadaceae; genus Pseudomonas; species Pseudomonas sp. RA_35y_Pfl2_P32. The sequence goes on along the minus strand of NZ_CAXAQF010000021.1, from coordinate 11,394 downwards.
CATCCAGCCCGCACTCGGCCAGCATCTGCGCCGGCTTGGCGTGTTCGACGTAGCTGTCCGGCAACCCCAGGTGCAGCATCGACTTGAGGATGTTCTCGCGGGCGAGGAATTCGCTGACCGCGCCACCGGCACCGCCCATGATCGCGTTTTCTTCGATGGTCACCAGCAGCTCGTGGTTGGCGGCAATCTCGCGCACCAGCGCTTCATCCAGCGGCTTGACGAAACGCATGTCGACCACGGTCGCATCCAGGGTCTCGGCGACTTTCAGCGCTTCGGCCAGTTGCACGCCGAACACCAGCAGCGCGACTGTACTGCCTTGGCGGCGCACCACGCCCTTGCCGATCTCGATCGGCTCCAGGTCTTTGTCGATAGTCGCGTTCGGGCCGTTGCCCCGTGGATAGCGCACTGCCGCCGGGCCGTTGTACAGGTGGCCGGTGGTGAGCATCTTGCGCAGTTCGTTCTCGTTGCTCGGGGTCATCACCAGCATGCCGGGGATGCAGCGCAGGAACGACAGGTCGAAGCTGCCGGCGTGGGTCGGGCCGTCTTCGCCCACCAGGCCGGCGCGGTCGATGGCAAACAGCACATCGAGGTTCTGCACCGCCACATCATGCACCAGCTGGTCGTAGCCGCGCTGCAGGAAGGTCGAATAGATCGCCACTACCGGTTTTGCGCCTTCGCAGGCCATGCCGGCGGCTAGGGTTACCGCGTGTTGCTCGGCGATTGCCACGTCGAAATAGCGCAGCGGGAAACGTTCGCTGAACGCCACCAGGTCGGAGCCTTCCTTCATTGCCGGGGTAATGCCCACCAGGCGCGGGTCGGCGGCGGCCATGTCACACAGCCATTCGCCAAACACACCGGAATACTTCGGCCCGCTGGCCTTCTTCGGCGCGGCGGCCGGGGCATCCAGGGGCTCGAGCTTGGTGATGGCGTGATAGCCGATCGGATCGACTTCCGCTGGGGCGAAACCTTTGCCTTTTTTGGTCACCACGTGCAGGAACTGCGGCCCCTTGAGGTCACGCATGTTACGCAGGGTGGCGATCAGGGTCGGCAGGTCGTGGCCGTCGATCGGGCCGATGTAGTTCCAGCCCAGCTCTTCGAACAGGGTGCCGGGCACCAGCATGCCCTTGGCGTATTCTTCGGTACGGCGGGCGATTTCCCAGGCGCCGGGCAGGCGCGACAGGACCTTTTTGCTGCCCTCGCGCATGCTCGCGTAGGTGCGACTGGAGAGGATCTTGGCCAGGTAGTTGGAGAGCCCGCCGACATTGCGCGAGATCGACATGTCGTTGTCGTTGAGGATCACCAGCATGTTGGCGTCGACTTCGGGGGCGTGGTTCAGCGCCTCGAAGGCCATGCCAGCGGTCAGGGCGCCGTCGCCGATCACCGCAATGGCCTTGCGATCACTGTTCTGCAGGCGGGCGGCGATGGCCATGCCCAGCGCTGCGCTGATCGAGGTGCTGGAGTGGCCGACGCCAAAGGTGTCGTATTCGCTCTCGGAGCGGCGCGGGAAGGCGGCGACCCCGTCTTTCTGGCGCAGGGTGCCCATGCGCTCACGACGGCCGGTGAGAATCTTGTGCGGATAAGCCTGATGACCCACGTCCCACACCAGCCGGTCGTCCGGGGTGTCGAAGACGTAATGCAGCGCGATGGTCAGCTCGATCACGCCAAGGCCCGCGCCGAAATGCCCGCCGGTCTGACCGACCGTGTAGAGCAATTCCAGGCGCAACTCATCGGCCAGGGTTTCCAGCTCGGCTTCACCTAACCGGCGCAGGCCGTCCGGCGTGTTGGCACGGTCGAGCAGGGGCGTGGTCGGGCGCTTGCGGGGAATCTCATGAAACGTCGTGGGCATCAGGCGAATCGTTATAGGTATAAAAGATGCGGCAGTTTACCTGATGCAACGCACGCTGCCCACGCAGAGCGCGGAACTTGCTGGGCAGCGTGCGCCGGATCAGTTGCGGCGGTCGACGATATAGCGGGCCAGATCGCGCAGCGGCTCGGCTGACGCGTCAAACGGTCGCAGCGCGTGCAGGGCCAGATCGCGCAGCTCCAGGGCATAGGCCTTGGCCGCTTCGAGGCCGAGCAGGGCCGGGTAAGTCGGTTTGTCCCGGGCAATATCGGCGCCCTGGCGCTTGCCCAGGGTCTGGGTATCGCTTTCGACGTCGAGAATGTCGTCCTGCACCTGGAACGCCAGGCCGATGGCCTGGGCGTAGGTCTGCAGCGACTTGAGCTCACTCTTCTCGGCCCGACCGCTGGCCAGGGCGCCGAGCCGGACGCTGGCTTCGATCAGCGCGCCGGTCTTGTGCCGATGCATGTATTCCAGGGCGTGCTGGTCGAGCTTCATACCGACCGAGCCGAGGTCGATGGCCTGGCCGCCGACCATGCCGGCCGGGCCGGCCGCCAACGCCAGGGCGCTGACCATTTGCAGGCGGATCTCGGCGTCGGCGTTGTTCAGGCGCGGATCGAGCAGGGCGCTGAAGGCCAGGCTCTGCAGGCCGTCACCGGCAAGAATCGCGCAGGCTTCATCGAATTGCTTGTGGGTAGTGGGCTGGCCGCGGCGCAGGTCGTCGTCGTCCATGGCCGGCAAATCGTCATGCACCAGCGAGTAGGCGTGGATCAACTCCACCGCACAGGCCGCGCCGTTGGCTTGCTCAGCCTCGCCGCCCAGGGCCTGGCACGCGGCGTATGCCAGTAGCGGGCGCACGCGCTTGCCACCGTTCATCACGCTGTAGCGCATGGCTTCGTACAAGCGCGCGAGCTCCGGGCTCGGCGCGATGAACAGGCTTTCCAGCGCGGCGTTGACCCGGGCCTGACTGCTGGCCGAATACGCCGCGATCATTCTGGCTGTTCCGCGTCGAACGGCGCCTCGGCCAGTTCGCCATCACGCTCCAGCAGCACCTGGACCTTCTGCTCGGCCTGTGCCAGTGCAGCCTGGCAATCGCGGGTCAGGCCGATGCCTTGCTCGAAGGCTGTCAGCGAGTCTTCCAGCGACAACTCGCCGTTCTCCAGACGCTCAACCAGCGTTTGCAGGTCGGCGAGGGATTGTTCGAAATCCAGTGCAGCTTTTTTGCGGGCCATGGCGGCTATCCAGGTGACATTTGAACCGGCGCGACACTAGCAGATAGGGGGGTGTGGGGCAAATGAGCAGGGCTGCGGTTCTTGGGCATTCGGCTCAGCGTCCAGTCCACTGACCGCGCTAGCAACCTTGATTTTGATCTGTGCGGGCAGTATTCACGGCCGGAGGTGTTTCAGTTGAGGGTCAATACAGCGCCGATGCAGGCGGTGTTTGGGGAGGGATGATTTGCGCGGAGAGGGGATTAGCGGGCATTAAAAAGCCGGCTTGTGGCCGGCTTCTCGGGGACTGGCTTGGTTTATTTTTGGTAAACCGTACCAGCCTTCAAAACGTACACCCGGATCTTGCGTCCGGCTGTGGGACTTGGCGAGAAAGTCATCTGCCTTGTCGGTGCGATCGGACCGGCGCGGGGCGGGTCGATGCAAATGTGGGGCGCAGCATACTGATTTTTTTGGGGAATTCCCAGTGTGATGTGTATTGCCGGGCGTTGCGGTGGTCATGCAAAGGGTACTGGCGGGCGTTGTTTGTTGAGGGTGCACCACCAGAACACCCAACCGAGGACGCCGATGTTCTGTTTTTTGATTTGTTCGGCGCTGAAGATTTCGTCCGGGTAGCCGCTGCTGTTGTGGCTGCGCAGGCGCAAGGCGCCGTCGTGGAGGCGGTGCAGGTATTTGATGCGCAGCATGCCGTCGTGCTGGAGGGCGTAGATCTGGCCGTCAATGATATGGGTCAGGCTGCGGTCGATGGCCAGGGTCGAGCCATCCTGGATTTTCTCCGACATGCTGTCGCCGACCATGGGTACGCAGATAGCGTGGATGGGGTCGACTTCCAGGCTCTCCAGGTAGTGACGTGGCAGGCGAACGGCTTCGTCGGGGATTTTGACAATGTGGGTGTCGCTGGAGCCGAGGGCTTTGGGTAGTTCTTTGTAGAGGGGCAGTTCGATGTCGGGTGAGTCGACACAGACGTGGTAGTGCTCGCGAGACTCCTGGGTGTCCAATGGCTTGTCGGGTTGCTCGGGCGCTTGGCCGATAACGGGGTGCTTGGGACCTTCGCCGTTGATCAGCCATTGGCTGTTGACGCTAAGCAGGCGGGCGATTTCTTCGACTCGGGGGTAGGGGACGCCGCGGATGTACCAGTTGTTGATGTGCTGGGGCTCGACGTTGCAGAAGGTGGCAAACTCCGAGGGGGTGATTTTCACCTCCTTGAGGAGTGCCTTGAAGCGTGGGCCGCATTTGTATTTTTTCATAAACGCGGATTTTACTCAGTCAACTAACGGGATTGAATAAACAAACCGAACAATTTATGCAGGAATATTCTGTTGTTTTGCAAGAGGTTGTAAGTGAGCGCTAAACGCAACTAAACATCATGCCAAATTGTATTAATTAAATGCTTATCCGAAGTTTTGATAGTTATAAAAAAACCCCGGATAACCGGGGTTTTTCAAGCCGTCAGTGGCGCCAGGCCAATGCCGTCTCAGCCTTTGTAGGCAGCAACCGACTTCATGATTTCGGCGCGCGCAGCTTCGGCGTCGCCCCAACCGTCGATCTTCACCCATTTGCCTTTTTCGAGATCTTTGTAGTTCTCGAAGAAGTGCTTGATCTGTTCCAGCAGCAGGGCTGGCAGGTCGGTGTATTCCTTGATATCGACGTACAGCTGGGACAGCTTGTCGTGTGGCACGGCGATAACTTTGGCATCGCCGCCGCCGTCGTCGGTCATGTTCAGGATGCCGACTGGACGCGCGCGGATGACCGAGCCTGGAGCAACCGGGTAAGGGGTTACAACCAGCACGTCGAGGGGATCACCATCGTCAGCCAGGGTGTTGGGGATGAAACCGTAGTTGGCCGGGTAGAACATTGGGGTGGCCATGAAACGGTCAACGAACAGGCAATCGCTGTCTTTGTCGATTTCGTACTTGATCGGCGCGTGGTTAGCCGGGATCTCGATCGCGACGTAGATGTCGTTCGGCAGGTCTTTGCCAGCCGGAATCTTGCTGTAGCTCATTGGGCGGTGCCCCCGTTAGTGGCCAAATGACTTGGCCGGATTGACCAAAAAGTGGCGGCGATTATAGGCATATTCCTGAGCCTGTGCCACGTACCAGAAGTCGTGTAGACCTTAGTCGTGTGGCTGATACGCCGGATGTTCGGCTTGCAGATGCGTCAGCCTGGCCAGGGGATCCTGGCGGTAAAACAGCTGCAGTTGCTGATAGACCTGTGGATAAGTGCTGTGCAGCAAATCCGGGGCGCTGAAGAAGTATTCGCTGGCGACGGCGAAGAACTCGGCGGGATTTTCCGCGGCGTAGGGGTCGATCGGCGTGTCTGCGTCGGGATTGTGGTCGAGTTGGCGGTTGAGGTCGTCGTAGGCGTGTTGCATCACCTGCGCCCAGTCCGAGACCCGCATGTCACTGTGCAGCGGTGGCAGGCCGTTGGCGTCGCCGTTGAGCATGTCGAGCTTGTGCGCCAGTTCGTGGATCACCAGGTTGTAACCTTCCCAGCCACCACTGGCCATCACCCCCGGCCAGGCCAGGATGATCGGCCCCTGCTGCCAGGCTTCACCGCTGTGTTCGCCGTCCCACTCATGCTCGACGCCACTGGCATCGCGATGACGCTGCGGGCTGAGGAAGTCGTCGGGGTACAGCACGATCTCGTGGAAGCCCTGGTACCAGTTCAACTCGCCCAGGTGCAGCAGCGGCAACTGGGCCTGGGCGGCGAGCAGCAGGCGCTGCTCCTGGTGCAGTTCCACGCCGGGCAGGCAGCTCAGGTGTTTGTCGTGCAGGAACAGCACGGCCGATTCGCGCAGCCATTGGTCCTCGGTTTCGCTCAGGCCGTCGAGAAAACTCAGGTGCTGGCGAACCCGCTGCCAGGTTTCATCGGCAACGGGGTGCTTGGCCAGGGTGCGTTGGCGACGCCAGGTGCTGAGCAAGCCCATGGACGATCAGCGCGACTGGGCTTTGGAGCTCGAGCGACCAAAGCGGCTGCGGACCACGCCAATGATCATCGGCACCAGCGACAGCAGGATGATACCCACCACCAGCAGCGACAGGTTCTTCTTGATGAAGGGCACGTTGCCGAAGAAGTAGCCCAGGGTCACCAGGCCGCCGACCCAGAGGATGGTGCCGAACACGCTGAAGGCGAAAAAGCGCGGGTAGGGCATCTTGGCGACACCGGCGACGAAGGGTGCGAAAGTCCGGATGATCGGCAGGAAGCGCGCCAGCGTCACGGTCTTGCCGCCGTGCTTTTCATAAAAATCGTGGGTTTGTTGCAGGTAGTCGCGACGGAAGATTTTCGAGTTCGGATTGCTGAACAGTTTTTCCCCGGCCGTTCGACCGACCACATAGTTGGTACTGTCTCCGAGGATCGCCGCCAGCATCAGCAGGCCGCCCAGCAGCACCGGGTCCATGCCCCCACCGGCGGCGACGGCGCCGGCGATGAACAGCAGTGAGTCACCCGGCAGGAAGGGCATGACCACCAGGCCGGTTTCGCAGAAGATCACCAGGAACAGAATGGCGTAGATCCATGGCCCGTAGTTGGTGACCAGCATATCGAGGTACACGTCGAGATGCAGGACAAGGTCGATCGGGTTGAAATCCATGGAGGGCACCTGTGTGGCGGCTCGACTCGGCAAGCCTGTGCGGAAAATCTGAAAAATATGGCTACAAGGCCGTGAACTATTTCTTACGGCCGATAAAGATCGCGATTATACGGACAGCAAAGTGAAAAGCGTGCGGGTTTTGTAGCGAGGGGTTACGAAGGCGACGGGGTGACGGATATCAGGGCAATTCAGTGCATCGGCTACAGCCTGGATTCAGGTTTCAGGGGTGCAACGCACCCCCCAGCAGGAGCGTGTGCCCTCAGCACCTGGAAACATTGGGAAAGTCAGAGTTCATCGCTGATCGGCAAGGTGTAGTTCTTGAACTCGCTGTCTTCACGAAATCCCATGGACTCGTAGGTTTTTTGAGCCACCAGGTTGTTGCTGCTGGTGGACACGCGCATGCGCACGGCCTGGGTTTCCTTGGCCATTTTTTTCGCGGTGCGCATCAGGTTGTCGGCGACCAGTTGGCGGCGGGCGTCTTCGGCGACGTAGATGTCGTTGAGGATCCATACCCGCTTGAGCGACAGGGACGAGAAGCTTGGGTACAGCTGGCAAAAGCCCAGCAGTCGGCCATCGTCGTCATCCGGCAGTGCCAGGTAAATCACCGACTCCTTGCGGCGCAGGCGTTTTTCCAGGAACGCGCGGGAAGAATCAGGATAAGGCAGTGAGCCGTAAAACTCGCGGTACTTGACGAACAGAGGCGTCAGCAGGTCCAGGTGCTCGAGAGTAGCTTGAATAATCCGCATGCTAGAGGCCTCAACTTCAAGTAGATATGACGGCAGTTTCCAGTGGATTTGACGGCAATTGATCGATCACTTGGGCAGCCGTTCGTCGACTCTGCCTCAAAGCGCGACTAAAACGCAATGCGCAGTGGACTCAAGGATTCTGCGGGCCCAGCAGGAAATTGGAGGTGGTCTGTGCGTCGTTTTCTGACTCGATAGTCTGCAGTTGTGCCTCGTCTTTCAGGTTCACGCCTGACAACTGGCGACGACAGGCCTCGCGCATCAGGTACAGCAAGCGATGGGCGGCCATGCCGTAGCTCAGGCCTTCCAGGCGGACGTTGGAGATGCAATTGCGGTAGGCGTCCGTCAGGCCGACCTTGGGGTTGTAGGTGAAATACAGGCCGAGGCTGTCGGGAGAACTGAGGCCGGGGCGTTCGCCGATCAGGATCACCACCATTTTGGCCCCCAGCAACTGGCCGATTTCGTCGGCCACGGCGACGCGACCTTGCTCCACCAGGATAACCGGCGACAGGGACCAGCCTTCGGCCTGGGTCTGTTCTTCCATGCGCGCCAGAAAGGGCAGGGTGTGCCGATGGACCGCGAGTGCTGACAGGCCATCGGCCACCACTACGGCCAGATCAACCCCGCCAGGGTGGGCCACGGCGTAGTCGCGCAGGGTCTGCGCCGAGTGCTCGGAGAGTTTGCGCCCCAGGTCCGGGCGCTGCAGGTAACTATGCCGATCGCTGGCGGCGCTGTGCAGCAGCAGGCTGGCGCGTCCGGCTTCGGCCAGTTGCGCGCTCAGCCCGGCGTGATCGAAGGGCAGGTGCACGGCGTCACGGGCCTGAGCGTGGGCGTACTGGAAATCCAGCTGGGCGCCAGTGGGCATGCTGGTGCCGGATCGGCCCAGGGCAATGCGGGCCGGGGTCAAACGGCGCAGTTCCAGCCAGGGGTTCTGCGGGTCGATTGGTGGTTGTTCCATAAGCACCTCGTTCATCCCAGTTGCGCCAGGGCCTGGCGGAAGGCCGGCGGTAGGTTATTGCCGAACCGGACCTTGCCGTCACCTTGAGTGAAAATGCCCATGTTCGCCAGCCATGCCTCGAATTCCGGGGCCGGTTTCAGGCCCAGGGTCTGGCGTGCATAAAGGGCGTCATGGAACGAGGTGGTCTGGTAGTTGAGCATGATGTCGTCGGAGCCGGGGATGCCCATGATGAAGTTGATCCCCGCCACGCCCAGCAGGGTCAGCAGGGTATCCATGTCGTCCTGGTCGGCTTCGGCGTGGTTGGTGTAGCAGATGTCGCAGCCCATGGGCACGCCAAGCAACTTGCCGCAGAAGTGGTCTTCAAGGCCGGCGCGGATGATCTGTTTGCCGTTGTACAGGTACTCCGGGCCGATGAAACCGACCACGGTGTTGACCAGAAACGGCTTGAAATGCCGCGCCACGGCATAGGCCCGGGTCTCGCAGGTTTGCTGGTCAAGGCCGAAGTGGGCGTTGGCCGACAAGGCACTGCCCTGGCCGGTCTCGAAGTACATCAGGTTTTGCCCCAGGGTCCCGCGGTTGAGGCTCAGACCGGCGTCGTAGCCTTCCTGGAGCACGCTGAGGCTGATGCCAAAACTGGCGTTCGCCGCTTCGGTGCCGGCAATCGACTGGAACACCAGGTCCAATGGCACGCCCCGGTTGATCGCCTCGATGGAGGTGGTGACGTGGGTCAGAACGCAGGCCTGGGTGGGAATTTCGTAGCGTTGGATCACCGCGTCGAGCATTTCCAGCATGGCGCAGATCGAGGCGATGCTGTCGGTGGCCGGGTTGATGCCGATCATCGCGTCGCCATTGCCGTACAGCAGACCGTCGAGAATGCTCGCCGCGATTCCGGCCGGCTCGTCGGTGGGGTGGTTGGGTTGCAGCCGGGTCGACAGGCGACCGCGCAAGCCCAGGGTCCCGCGAAAACGGGTGATCACGCGAATCTTCTGCGCCACCAGCACCAGGTCTTGCACGCGCATGATTTTCGACACAGCGGCGGCCATTTCCGGGGTCAGGCCGGGGGCCAGCGCGCGCAGACTGTGTTCGTCGGCGGCGTCGCTGAGCAGCCAGTCACGAAAGCCGCCGACGGTCAGGTGGCTGACGGTGGCAAAGGCGTTGGCGTCGTGGGTGTCGATGATCAGCCGGGTGACTTCATCGGTTTCGTAGGGGATCAGTGCTTCTTGCAGGAAGTGCTTGAGCGGGATGTCAGCCAGGGCCATTTGCGCGGCCACCCGCTCGCCGTCGTTGTGCGCGGCGACACCGGCCAGGAAGTCTCCGGAGCGTGCCGGGCTGGCTTTGGCCATGACGTCCTTGAGGTCGTCGAAGCGGTAGGTCTGGGCGCCCACGCTATGGGAAAAACTTGCCATTTCAGTCTCCGTTTCAAATAGGACAGTGCGCTGCAGCGGACTCAGGCCGTTGTCTTGGTGCCGTCGGGGTGTAGGGTTTCCGGCAGCGGCAGGCCCAGGTATTCGCCCTTGGCAATGATCCCGGCGGCGCGGTCCTCGGCTTCCAGTTGCAAGGCCTTGGGCACCGACAGCCAATAGGCCAGGCCCACGGCAATGAATCCTGCACTTATCTTGCCAATCAGTACCGGCAGAATGATGGTCGGTTGGAAGTTGGCGGTGAAGGACAGGTGGTCGCCCAACAAAAAGGCTGCGCACACGCCAAAGGCAATGTTGATCACTTTGTCTTTGGGCGGCATGAAGCGCACCAGGCGGAACATGGCCAGGATGTTGGCGATAGTGGCCAGCATGCCGGCACTGCCGACGGCGCTCAGGCCGATCTTGCTGCCCAGGCTTTCCAGTGGCTTGCCCAGGTATTTGCGCAGCAGGTAGACCATCGGGAAGGCACCGGCCAGCATGATGCCGATGTAGCCAGCGGTTTCCAGGGCGCGGGTCTGGTCTTCGGCGTCGGCGATGATCGGGTGGAATCCCCAACTGCCGAACACCAGGGTGAATACGCCGGTGAAGTACTCGACGATGGAGAACACCAGCACCAGCTTGATCGCCGCGTCCAGGGTGCGGCCGAAGATGATGAAACCCTTGATCATCAGGTCAGGCAGAAAGCGCAGGCCCAGAGCCAGGGCCACGACGAAGATCAGGATCGGCAGCAGGTTGGCGAAGATGCTGCCCAGGCCCAGGGCCAATTGATAGGTGGCTTCGCCGTTGGTTGACACCAGGTCCCGTACCAGCGGGTTGCTGAACGCGAGGATGACGCTGGCAATCAACACGCCCAGCGGGATGGTCAGGATGCCCGACATGATGCCCAGGGCCATGTACTTGTGGTCGCGCTTGTCGAGCATCGCCAAACCCATGGGGATGGAGAACACGATGGTCGCGCCGCCCATGAAGCCGGTGATCAGCGCCATGACCAGTGCTTCTTTGCTGGCCGCCAGGGCCGAAGCCAGGTGATAACCGCCCATGTCCGAGGCGATGATCATGGTCGCCGCCAGTGCCGGGTCGGCGCCCAGGGAGCTGAAAAACGGGCCGAAGGCTTTTTCGATGACCACGGTCAGGTAGGGGATGGAGGCCATGATTCCCGCCGCCGGCACGAAGATGTGCCCGGTGGCGTGGATGCCTTCCATGAATTCTTTACCCAGTCCTTCATCGCTGTTGTAGATCGCCGCGAAGGCGCCGAGTACGGCGCAGAACATGATGAGGTAGAGCACGTAGTTGCCGATCTGATCCATTGCGGATTCCTTTCTTATTGTTGTTTTCCAGCGCGGACGCTGTGTTCACCCAAGGCATGCGGGCCTTTGCGTTTTTCTGCTGGCAGCCGTGCACCCGGCCGCCGACGGGGGCCGAATGCATTGCATGAAAAATGAGTCTTGCCGGAACAAGCCACTCCCGGCGACCGAAGTCGCCGGGAGGTTGGATCAGAAGAAGCCCAGCGGGTTGATGTCGTAGCTCACCAGCAGGTTTTTGGTTTGCTGGTAGTGATCGAGCATCATCTTGTGGGTTTCACGGCCGACGCCGGACTTCTTGTAGCCACCGAACGCG